>JAOXSB010000073.1 GCA_025800345.1 Mangrovicoccus sp.
AGGTCTCGGATTCCAAGGGGCGCTTGACGGTCTCGGCCAGTTCCTCGCGGGGCAAAATGCGCTTGGCCCCCAGACTTTTGAGGTATTCATGCTGATCTGCGCTGCCGGTAACGGCGGCCACATCATAGCCCAGCCCCGCCAAGATCGAGACCGCGACCGAGCCCACGCCCCCGGTGGCCCCAGTGACCAAGACCTCGCCTTTGTCCGGGCTCAGCCCATGGGCCTCAAGCGCCATCACCGCCAGCATCGAGGTCAGGCCCGCAGTGCCCACCATCATTGCTTGTTTCGGGCTCAGCCCCTGGGGCAAAGGCACCAGCTTGTCGCCATCCACCCGTGCTTTGCTGGCATAGCCGCCCCAATGGGTCTCGCCCACACGCCAGCCGGTCAACACAACCTTATCTCCGACCTGATAGCGTGGGTGATCCGATTGCTCCACCGTGCCCGCGTAATCAATGCCCGGCACATGGGGGTAATTGCGCACCAAGCCTCCGGTTCCGGTCAGGCACAGTCCGTCTTTGTAATTGACCGAGGAATATTCCACCGCCACGGTCACATCCCCCGCGGGCAAGGCACTGTCTTCCAGCTGCTGCACGCTTTGGGTGATCCCCTCATCGGTTTTGTCCACGACAAGCGCCGTAAAGCTCATCTGTTCGTCCTTCATTGGTTAGGAATTTGCATCCGCCACAGGCGCGGCGGCAAATTTTGCGGCGCGCCAAGCCAACGCTGCTTTGACCCCGTCGCGGGCCAGAATGGTTTTGAAAGCCTGGCTTTCAGCGCTTTGGCTGGTCTCGATCTCAAGATCGAGATCAAGCGCTTGGGCCATTGCCGGATCAAACCCCATATGGCGGTAGGTTTGATTGATCGCCGTTTTGGTCAGGCGCAGGGCCGTGGCATCTAGCAAAGCCGCTTGCATGGCCATGTCCTGACCGGCTTGGCCAAGCTCTGCCTCTGGCAGAACCCGGTTGATCAACCCCATCTCATAGGCGCGATGGGCTGGCACCCGGTCATTGCCAAACAGCAGCATTTCCTTGGCCTGTTTCGGTCCGGTGAGCCAAGGCAAAAGCAGCGCCACAATCCCCGAGCCGAATTTCGGCTCAGGCTCGCCAAAGATCGCGGTATCCGCGGCCAAGGTGACATCGCAAGCCATGGCCAGTTCAAACCCACCGCCCAAAGCATAGCCCTGCACCAAGGACAGCGTCGGTTTGGGCGCATTCCAAAACCGCATGATCACGGCGAAATCTTCGGCCAGAACCTTGCACATCTCCTCGCGGGACGGGCTGGCATCAAGCTCGCCCAGATCGAACCCGGCGGAAAAACTGCGCCCGGCCCCGCGCAGCACAATGGCGCGCACCTTCGGATCCGCCTCGGCCTGATCCATGGCATCATGCAAAAGCGGCACCATATCAGCGGTGATCGCGTTCAGCTTGCCCGGGCGGTTCAAAGTGATCTCTGCCACCGGACCTTGGCTTGCATAAAGCACCGGATCATTCTGCGACATGGGCCATCTCGATCTGGGCCGCATCGCTTTGGCAATTGGCGGGCACAATCAAACTATCCACCGCGACCACACCATGGGGGCTGACCAGCACCGGGTTGATATCAATCTCTGAAATCCAATCGCTCAGATCCGCGGCCAAAGCCCCCAGTTTGATATAAGCATCGATCAAAGCGGGCACATCGCAAGGATCAGCCCCGCGCACCCCGTCTAGCACTTTGGCCATTTTCAGATCCGCGATCCGCCGGGCCGCTTCATCCGCATCCACCGGGGCTTTGGCCAATTGGCTGTCTTTCAGGATCTCGATCCAAACCCCGCCCGAGGCGATCATCACAAAGCTGCCAAATTGCGGATCTTGGACCAGGCCAAAGGCCATCTCCACATCGCCGCTGACCATGGCGGTCAACAGCACCCGCGGGCCCAGCCGCGCCGCCAAATCCGCATAGGCCTCTGCGGCCTCCTCAGCGGTGGCGATATTCAAAATCACCCCGCCCACATCGCTTTTGTGCAAAATGCCCGGCTCGGCGGTTTTGGCAACCAAAGGAAAGCCGGTGACCTGCAACGCAGCTTCGAGATCCTCTGCGCTTTCGACAATGGCGAAAGCAGGCACCGGAATGGCGTAATCCGACAGTAGGCGATAGCCTTGATCCTCGGTCAAAGGCCCGCTTTGCGCGCTGAGCAAATCGCGCCAATAAGCGGCCCGGGGATTTTCTTGATGGGCCGGGGGACGAATGGCCTTTTGCGCTTTGAAATCGCGATAGGTCATCGCATGTTTGAGCGCCCGCAAAGACGAGACAGTGCCATCGAGCACCACAATCCCCGACCGGGTCAATCGGATCGCATGCTTGCGGTGGCTCCAGGCGGAATAATTGGTCATCACCACCAATGGCTTTTGCGTAGCCCGCGCCACAGATTGGCAAACCTCAACATAGCCTGCATGCAAGTCTAGCTCTTCGGACAAATCCGCCACGAACATGCCCAACGCGGTGTCCTCATCCCGCATCAGCGCCAATAGGCAATTTTCAAACACCGCCTCAAAATCCCGCCCGGTGCCCCAGGCATCCACCGGGTTCTCTGCGGTCAGCCCCGCATCCAAATTGCTGGCGATGACATCCTTTGTGGCCGAGGAAATCTCGGCGAAAGGCACCCCTTCATCTGAGGCCACATCCACGATCAATTCCCGCTCGCCGCCGGAATCCAGCACTGCGGAAATGCCCCCTTGGGCCAGAGGCTTGTCACAGCACAGCAACAATGCGGTGGCCGCAAGCTCGTTCAGATCACGCACGCTGATCACCCCATAGCGGCGGAACAGCGCTTCATATATGGCCGCATCCCCAGCAATCGCGCCGGTATGGCTCAGGGCGAATTGCGCCCCCGCCTCGGTGCGGCCCAGCTTGAGAACCACCACCGGGATATTGCGCTCATTGGCCTTTTCCAGCGCCGCCACGAATTTCTCGGGATCGCGGATCGCTTCTAACACCAAGGCCACAACCTTGGTTTCGGGCTGCTCTAACGCGTAATCAAGATAATCCGCTGCGGAGGTGACCAATTCCTGACCGGTGGAGACCGCCAGATTGAACTGCAGCCTTTCATCATTGAAAAGAAGCGCTTGGAGCAAAGACCCCGATTGCGCGATATAGCTAAGCCCGCCAGTGGCGATGGGTTCGGGATGAAAGGCCGTAAAGGCCCGCAGCCCGTGGATGGGATTGAAAAACCCCATGCAATTGGCACCGCATACAGGAATGCCCGCAGCGCGCGCATGGGCGGCCACCCGGTCCCGCAGCCGGTGATCGCCTGTTTCCTCTTCCAACTCGGCACTGGCGAAAATCACCAAGGCCCGCGCGCCCGCCGCAATGGCGTCTTGCACCACCTGTTCCAGCACTTTGTTGGGCACCGCCACAATCGCCAAATCCACCGCTTCGGGCAGATCGCCGATATGGGGGAAACAGGGCCAGCCATAAAGCGTATCGTAAGAGGGGTTCACCCCATAGACTCGCCCTTTGAACCCGGCAGGCACCAGGTTGCGGATCATATCATTGCCCACGGAATTGCGCCGCCGCGACGCGCCGATCAGCGCGATGGATTGCGGCTTTAGCAATGGCGTTAAATCATGCTCTGCGGCACGGCCCATCTGTTTTCCTCCCAAACTTTTTTCAGCGCGGCCCGGGCACCGTCTGACGCGGTTTTGCCCATGCGCTGGAGCATTTCGAAAATAAGTTAGGGCATTGAACTGCTCCAAAAAACGCGCAAAAATCGCATGATAATATACATTGAGGTTATCTTATGGCTTGGCTGCCGCGCTTCTCCACCTTGCTCGCTTTTGATGCTGCAGCGCGTCATGGCACGCTCACCCGCGCCGCGGCCGAGCTCAATGTCTCGCAGCCCGCAATCAGCCGCCGGATCAGCGATCTGGAACAAAGCCTTGGCTTGGCCCTATTTGATCGCTCCACCAAACCTATGCGCCTGACGCCCGAGGGGATGGAGCTGTTTGACGTGTTGCGCGGCGGGCTGAGCCGTTTGGAAACCACGATCCAAGACCTTCGCATGCGCAGCAAATCCCGCAAATTCACCATCGCGGCGGCGCCGGGGTTTTTGTCTTACTGGCTGTTGCCGCGCTTGCCCGCACTGCGCGAGGCGTTTCCCGACCTGGATCTGGGAATCATCACGGGCGATTACGGCAATATGCCGGTGCAAGCGGATGTGCATATCCGGTTTGGCACCGGGTCTTGGGAAGGGCTGCAGGCGCTGAAAGTGGTGGGAGAAGAGGTTTTCCCGGTCTGCGCCCCGGTTTATTTTGCCAAACATCCCAGCGGCTTGCCCCCCGAAAAGATCGCCCAGGCGCGCTTACTGCAACTCGAGGATTCCGCCGAGCGTTGGTATGATTGGCCCGCTTGGTTGCGCGCCGCGCAGGTCCCACTGCCGCCGCGCTTGGATGCGATTTCCTTTGACAGCTATGCCACGGTGATCAATGCCGCCCTGGCCGGGCAAGGGGTGGCGTTAAGCTGGGCGGGATTGCTCGAGCCCTATTTGGAAACCGGCGCGCTGATCCGGGTCTCTGATCACAGCCTGGTGTCAGAGCGGGGCTATTTTATCACCTATCGCGATCAGGGCGGCATTGCGCCAGATCTGGCGCAATGGTTGTTGAACTCCGGCTGGGTCTAGGCCCGCAAGCTTATTCCAGCAGCCCCGCATGGCGCATGGCCGCATCAATGCGCGCCTTCGTACCATCGGTCAGCCCGATCAGCGGCAAACGCACCTCTTCAGAGCATTTGCCCAAACGCGACAGCGCATATTTCGCCCCAACCAAACCCGGTTCGATGAAAATCGCCTCATGCAGCGGCATCAACCGATCTTGCAGCGCCAGGGCCGCGCCGTAATCGCCGTTCAGCGTGGCTTCTTGGAACGAGGCGCAAAGCTGCGGCGCCACATTGGCGGTCACCGAGATACAGCCCACACCCCCATGGGCGTTAAAGCCCAGCGCCGTGGCATCCTCGCCGGAAAGCTGCAAAAAGCTCGCCCCGCAGCTGGCCCGCTGCTGGCTCACCCGCGCCAGATCGCCCGTGGCATCTTTGACCCCGATGACCCGCTCAAGCTTTGCCAGCTCGCCCATGGTCTCAGGCGTCATATCCACCACCGACCGGCCGGGGATATTGTAGATGATGATGGGCAGCTCGCAGCAATCATGCATCGCGGTGAAATGGGCGATCAGCCCCGCTTGGGTGGGCTTGTTGTAATATGGCGTCACCACCAGGGCCACATCCGCCCCCACCCGCGCCGCATGTTGGATCAGCTCCACACCTTCGGCGGTGTTGTTTGACCCCGCGCCCGCCACAACCGGCACCCGGCCCGCGGCGGTTTTCACCACCTCTTCGATGACGATTTGATGCTCGCGATGGGACAAAGTGGGGCTCTCGCCCGTGGTGCCCACAGGCACCAAGCCATGGCTGCCTTGTTCGATATGCCATTCCACCAAGGATTTGAGCGTATCAAGATCCAACTCGCCGTTTTTAAACGGCGTTACCAAGGCTGGTAGAGACCCTTTGATCATGGCACGCTCCTTTGCGGATGTTGTTGGTCACTGGCAATACGCTGGGACGGCCCCAGCAAATCGCGCGGACCCTATAAGGTTGGCGCGGGATTGCCAAGTTTGTGAATTGCCCCCAGAGCCCAGGAAACTAGGCTCACAGCGCGGGCAGAGGATAGGTGCCGATGGTACGGGCAATTTGGATGGCGGCAGGGGATACGGCCCGGAACTTATTTCCGCGCACGATTCGCCTGATACTGGCCATGGCGCTATTGGCTGTCAGCTTGACATCAACCGCCCCTGCCCTGGCCGCGGATCTGAGCAAAACCATGGCGGCGGTGGCGGCAGAGGATTGGCCCAAAGCCCGGCGCTTGGCCCGCAACCAAGGCGAGTTGGCCAATAGTATCGTGGAATGGCACCGGCTGCGCGCAGGCCCGGTTGAAGGCGGCGCAAGCTTTGGCGAATATCGCAATTTCCTTCAGCGCCACCCCGATTGGCCAGGCCTGCCGATGTTGCGCCGCTGGGGCGAGATCGCCATGCCCGCCAGCACCCCGCCGAAAGAAGTGCTGGAATATTTCCTGCAAGACGAACCCGCCACCGGCCCTGGGGCCATGCGTTTGGCAGCGGCCTTTCGGGCTTTGGGGGAGGACAAGGCCGCCCAAGCCGAAGTGATCCGCGCTTGGACAACGCTCAGTCTCAGCCCCGCCGATGAAAGCACCCTGCTGGCGGAATATGGCCAGATCCTGGCGAAGCATCATATCACCCGGTTGGATATGCTGCTTTGGCGGCACCGCTTTACCGAGGCCCAGCGCATGGCCCCGCGGGTACCCGAGGCCTGGCGCAAGCTCATGGCCGCGCGCATTGCCCTGCGCCGGAATGCGCCAGGGGTGGACCCGCTGATCAAAGCCGTGCCCGATACGCTGAAAAACCATCCCGGCCTGGCCTATGAACGCATGGAATGGCGCGCGCGCAAAAATCGCGAAGACGGGGTGCTCGAGATCATGCTCGCCCATTCCGACACCGCCGAAACCCTGGGCCGCCCCGAAGCTTGGGCCAAACGCCGCCGCCCACTGGCCCGGGAAATGATGCGCCAAGGCCGCACCCGCGAAGCCTATCTTTTGGCCAGCCAGCACCATCTGAGCGACGGGGTGGATTTCGCTGATCTGGAATGGCTGGCGGGCTATATCGCCTTGCGCAAATTGGACAATCCCGCCGCCGCCTTGGATCATTTCCGGCGCTTTCGCATGCGGGTGAACAGCACCATCAGCCTGGGCCGGGCCGGCTATTGGGAAGGCCGCGCCCATGAGGCCCTGAACCAGCCCTCGCAAGCGGTTACAGCCTATGAGTTCGGCGCCGAGTTCCAAACCAGCTTTTATGGCCAATTGGCCGCCGAAAAAGCCGGGCTGCCCATGGATCCGCGGCTGAGCGGCAATGAAGCCTTTCCCATTCCCGCCAATGCGGCGTTTTTGAACTCTGATGTCTATGCGGCGGGCAAAGCCCTGCATGAGGCGGGCGAATTGGTGCTGGCCGCGCGATTCTTTGCCCATATGGCCGAAAGCATGTCCCGGGCCGAGATAGGGCAAATGGCCCGCGCGCTCGAAGATCTGGGCAGCCCGCATATCCAATTGCGCATCGGCAAACGCGCCTCCAGCGCCGGGCAAATGCTGCATCGGGCACTGTTTCCCTTGTTGCCGCTGCCGCGCCAGGGCACCGGCGCAGTGCCCCCTGAATTGGTGCTGGCCATTGCCCGGCGGGAGAGCGAATTTAACCCCAGCGTGCGCAGCCCCGCAGGGGCTCTGGGTCTGATGCAACTGATGCCCGCCACCGCCCAGGAAACCGCGAACGCCCTTGATCTGCCCTATTCCAAAGCCCGGCTGACCCGCGATCCGGCCTATAATGCGCGCTTGGGCATTGCCTATTTAGACCGGCTGCAACGGCGCTTTGGCCAGGCCACAATCCTGGTGGCCGCAGGCTATAATGCCGGGCCCAGCCGCCCGGCCCGCTGGATCAAAGACTATGGCGATCCCCGCGGCGGCAAGGTCGATCCGGTGGATTGGATCGAACATATCCCCTTCCGCGAGACCCGAAATTACGTGATGCGGGTGATGGAAAGCCTGGCCCCTTATCGCGCCCGGTTAAGCGAACGCCCGAGCGAATGGCGTTTGTCCCAAGAATTGCGCGCCAAATAGGCCCGATCTTGCGGGGCAAAACCACCGCATTTCCAATACTTGACCCCAAAGATCAGGCTGCGTAGCGATAGAGCAGCAAAAGGAGGGCCATCCATGCGCCCAGAAACCGACGCGCTCATCGTGATCGATGTGCAAAATGATTTCTGCGAGAACGGCGCTTTGGCGGTGCCCGATGGGGATGCGGTGGTGGCCCCGATCAACAGGCTTATGGCAGAGTTTCAATGCATCGTGCTCAGCCAAGATTGGCATCCCGCCGGGCATAGCTCTTTTGCCAGCCAGCATCCGGGCCGCGCGCCCTTTGAGCTGACCCAAATGCCTTATGGGCCGCAAGTGCTCTGGCCCGATCACTGTGTTCAGGGCAGCGCGGGGGCGGCCTTTCACCCCGATTTGCACACCGAGCGCGCCCAGATGATCCTGCGCAAGGGCTTTCGCCCGAGCATCGATAGCTATTCCGCGTTTTTTGAGAATGATCACAGCACCGCCACAGGGCTCGAAGGCTATCTGCGCAGCCGTGGTATCTCGCGCGTGACCCTGGTGGGGTTGGCGCTGGATTTCTGTGTGAATTTCTCCGCCGTAGATGCAGCCAGGCTAGGGTTTGAGACCGAAGTGATCGTCTCGGCCTGCCGCGCCATTGATCTTGATGGCTCCCTCGGAGCCGCCCAAACCGGCATGTCTAAGGCCGGAGTTCGGATGACTGCCTAATGGTTGATATCGCCGCCCGCGTTTATGATCATCGCTGGAAAATCGATCCTATCGTGCGATCCCTGATCGACACGGATTTTTACAAGCTGCTCATGTGCCAATCGGTGTTTCGCAACAAACCCGATACCGAGGTCACATTCAGCCTGATCAATCGCTCTACCCATATTCCCCTGGCAGAGCTGATCGATGAGGGCGAGCTGCGCGAACAGCTTGATCATATCCGCTCGCTCTCGCTGTCGCGGGGAGAAAGCACTTGGCTGCGCGGCAATACGTTTTACGGCAAACGTCAGATGTTCCGGCCCGATTTCATGGAATGGTTCGAAAATCTGCGCTTGCCCCCCTATCATCTGGAAAAGCGCGACGGGCAATATGAGCTGACCTTTGAAGGCAAATGGCCCGAGGTGATGCTGTGGGAAATTCCCGCGCTCTCGGTGCTGATGGAGCTGCGCGGGCGCGCGGTGCTGGAACAAATGGGGCGGTTCGAGCTGAAAGTGCTTTATGCCCGGGCCATGACCAAGCTTTGGGAAAAAGTGGAAACCCTGCGCGGCACCGAAGGGCTGCGTTTGGCCGATTTCGGCACCAGGCGGCGCCATAGTTTTCTGTGGCAAGATTGGTGCGTGCAGGCCCTGATCGAAGGGCTGGGGTCGAATTTCACCGGCACCTCCAATTGTCTCATCGCCATGCGCCGGGATATCGAAGCCATCGGCACCAATGCCCATGAATTGCCCATGGTCTATGCGGCCCTGGCGGAAGATGACGCCGCATTGGCCGAAGCCCCCTATCAGGTGCTGGCCGATTGGCAGGAAGAACATGATGGCAATCTGCGCATCATCCTGCCCGACACCTATGGCACCGACGAGTTTTTGCGCCGCGCCCCGGATTGGCTGGCGGGCTGGACCGGCATCCGCATCGATAGCGGCGATCCGGCCACAGGGGCGGAAAACGCCATCCGCTGGTGGCAAGACCGGGGCGAGGATCCCCGCGAGAAGCTGGTGATCTTTTCCGACGGGCTAGATGTGGAGAAAATCCTCGAATTGCACAGCCGGTTTTACGGGCGGGTCAAAGTCAGCTTTGGCTGGGGCACATTGCTGACCAATGATTTCCGCGGCCTGGTCCCCGAAGATCGCCTGGCACCCTTTAGCTTGGTCTGCAAAGCCGTGCGCGCCAATGGCCGGCCAACGGTGAAACTCTCGGACAATCCCAACAAGGCCATGGGCCCTGCCGATGAGATCGCCCGCTATAAACGGGTCTTTGGCCTGGGCACACAAACCGCCATGCCGGTGATGGTCTAAGCCAGCGCGCCGGACGCTTGCCAGGCGCTGATCCATCAATATGCCCCAGCTGGATCATTTTGATGGAGCTTGGACATTTTGCCTGATCTGCGGCGGCTTTGGCGCAGGGACGCTCACTCTTAACAACTTGCTCGCCTTCGCGATCTGAACCGCTCTGGTTTTCCCGGAGGTGAGGCGCCCCTGGATTTGCAGACGCTTTGGTTGTGACCGAAGCATGATTTTCGCACCCAAAATTTACTCACCCCCCATACTCAAAAAAAGACGGCTTCACCCTGAATGCATCGTGGTGAAGCCGCTCAATGGCAAACTATGTGTAGATAATAGACCCGAGTTAGACCGAAATGGGCAAACTATGGGTCATTTCACAGTTCCGCACTGTGGCGCTCCATCTGACATCACCTATCCGCACATGAAAAACCTTTTTGTATCAACACACTATTATCACATTGGCGCGGTATACTGACCAAAAATTTCAGAATGAATTACCTTTATTTAGTGAAGCGATCGAAGGCCTCGTCGCCCCTCCTTGAACAGCAAATCGTCACTCGGTTGCTCTAGGTTTTGCTAGAGTCCGAACTAACAATCTGAATAGAAGCGGCGTATCTATGATCCGGCGAGCCGCCGTTCGCCGCAGCGTTCTTGAAAGTTGGTAGTGCGGGACTCTGCTGACATTCGTTTTTCGGTGTTTGCTGGCGCAGCATCCACTCGCAGGTGCTGCACGCTCATTGCTGCGTTGCAGTCGATGTCACCAGAACGGTCATTGAAAGCCGGTCTGAGGGGCGAAATTCAAACCGTCCTTTCGCCGCAACCGGGACCGACCATCGAGACGCGGGACGAAGCGGACCTTCACCAGAAGTCCGCTTTTGGGTATATTGAAGATCAACAACGGCTCACTCTCAGCGAGGCACGCTTGAAAACGATTGGTATACTCGGCGGCATGTCCGCAGCATCGACGCAACTCTATTATGCTGAGCTTTGCAGGCTAACCCGTGAGCGACTTGGCGGACTGCATTCACCTCAATTGCTCATTCGCTCACTGGATTTCGCCGAGATAGAAGTGCTTCAAGCGCGGGGTGATTGGACAGCTGCCGGTGAAGTGCTGAATACAGAGGCCAAAGCTCTTGAGCGCGGCGGTGCTGACATCCTAATCCTTGCGACGAACACGATGCATAAGCTCGCCGAGCAGATGATGTCTGGTGTTGGCATCCCTTTTCTTCACATTGCTGATGCTACCGCAAAGGCAATACGAGACGCGGGTTTGGGACGCCCAGGCCTCATGGCAACGGCATTCACAATGGAGCAAGAGTTCTACACGGGTCGCCTACGCGACGCTGGTCTAGAGCCCGTCTTGCCAAATGAGTCGGACAGAGCGGAAACGCATCGCATCATCTACGAAGAGCTATGCAAGGGCATCACTAACCCAAGCAGCAAAGCTCAGTACGTACGTATTGCAAATCGCCTAAGTGATTCCGGTGCGAATTGTTTGATCCTGGGCTGCACGGAGGTTGGCATGCTCCTGAACCAAGGTAACGTCCCAGTCCCGGTATTCGACACAACGCTCGTTCACTGCGCAGCGGCCATTGATCAGGCTCTGACCTGACGAAATGGCATTGCGTTGGCACCTGCGCCGGACAAAAAGGCGTCATTCGCTGCACTGTGACGAATTCACAGGTTGGGCTCAGAACGGTCCAATGCTCGCGCAGCAGTGCGGGCGCGGCAGCCCGATCGAGACCGGCTATCTGATTGGTCGGCCAAGCCGCTGAAATCACCTCTTATACCGTGACGAGCGCACGTTGGCAGATCATCAGCTGTCTTTGGCTCTCCGGGCGGCGAAACACGACTGCGAGCCCATTCTGCCCGATGCTGCGCTATGCACGAATGTCGGCTTCCCCAAATCGTTCCCGATATTCTGTTGGCAAGACGCCCAGCAGCTTAACGAAGCTCCTTCGCATCTTTTGCTCGGTCACAAATCCGGACAGCGCCGCGATTTCCTTGACCGATTTCCCACTCCGTTCCAAATAAGTCCGTGCAACCGCTAGTCGCCGATCCTCAACAAATCGCAACGGCGTTTGCGCCAACTCATTTATGAAGTCGCGATGCAGCGTCCGTTCCGTAACACCCGCAATCTTAGCCATCTTTGATACGCTCCATTGTTCGGTCGGGTCTTGTTCGATCAGATTGTAAAGGTCACTCAGTCGTTTGCTCAGTGTCGCCTGTGCTTTCAAAGGTTCAGAATACTGGGATTGTCCGCCTAACCTTTGCATGAAAACAACCATCTCACGCGCGACACCGAGCGCAACCTGTCGTCCGTGATCTGCTTCGACAAGCGACAGGGCGAGGTCGATGCCCGTCGTCACGCCCGCTGAGCAGTGAAATTTGTCGTCTTGGGTGAAAATCTCATTTAGATGCCACTCGACTTCCGGAAACTGCCGGTGGGCGATATCCATCCTTTCCCAATGCGTTGTTGCCTTCCTGCCATTCAGCAGGCCTGCCGCAGCTGTAATAAGGCTGCCAGAACAGATTGAAACAAAACGATCAACCTGGGTTTCCATTCTCTTCAGAAACTGACGCAGGAATGGGTTGTCTATCTGCCGCTCAACACCCGGTCCCCCGGGGACAACAAGAATGTTAGGATGCTCAACTGCGGCGAACTGTGCATCCGCTCGCAGGGTCAAACCGGTGTCAGTGACCAGGTCGCCACCATCCTCATTTACAAGAGAAACGTCGTATGCGCCCCAGCCCAAGATCTTGTTTGTTGATGCAAATACTTGTGCTGGACCGGCGACATCCATGAGCAGAACTCTATCGAAGCCCACAATAAGAACGGATTGATAGTGTTTTGTCGGTTTTTGATGGTTTGTAGTCATTTCTGACATCAGCCGACACAGGTAGCATTTTGTCAACAGCAACCAGAAGAGCGAAAGCTAAGACATGACACGCACTTTCATTTCGGATGTACCGGGTGTTCCTGCCTCCCCGTCGCCGATCTCCAACGCGGTGGTCGTTGGCAACACCTGCCATATCTCGGGGCAGTTGGCAGTTTACGAGGACGGATATCGCCCCGCCAGAGCAGGTGTTGAGGCGGCCCGCGCCTTTGATCTGGTTTTCAAAGTCGCGGATGCCGCGGGCTTTGACCCAGATGACATCGTCTATGTCGATATCGCGTTTTCAGACATCGAACGAGACCTCGCCGAGGTCAACGACGTCTGCCGTGCCCGGTTCTCGAAATTCCCAGCAAGAACGATCTACGAGGCTGCGAAGTTGCCATTTGGTGCAAAGGTCAAAGTACAGGCAGTCGCTATGCGGGATACGGCGTGATGAGAGAGGGCACCGCATTCGATAGAAAATGCATTGCCGTCTTCTGTGGATCGGCCTCAGGCGATCACTATGACTATAAATCTGCTGCTTTCTCTGTGGGTGAGATTTTGGCAGAGGCGGGCCACAAGGTCGTCTATGGTGGCGGCCATGTAGGACTGATGGGCGCTGTCGCAGACGGCTGCTTGAATGCTGGCGGGCAAATCACGGGCGTAATGCCACATGCGCTTGTAGAGCGTGAAATTGCTCATCAAGGCCTTTCAGATCTGGTCGTTGTTGAGAACATGCACGAGCGCAAGGCCGAGATGGCAAGACGCGCCGATGCTTTTTTGGTTTTACCCGGCGGAAGCGGAACACTTGAAGAATTCTTTGAGCAGTGGACATGGGGGCAAATCGGCTATCACCAAAAGCCGATAGGGTTGATCAATTTAAACGGGTACTTCGACGCACTTCTGGCGATGATCAATCAAATGGTTCTAAGCGGTTTCTTGTCTGAGACGCATCGAAGAATGCTCGTACATCGCAAGGATGTCGGCGAAATCTTGGACGTTTTTGCGCACTATAAGCCTCCTTCAATAAAAGGTTACGTCCACGACTAACGCGAGAAACCATTTCTTCAGACGCCGCGCAGTCACTGGAAGCGGTTATTGGAGCAACTGCAGCGAAAGAGCGGTTCGTCCGCGACCTGTGAATTGCCGCCAAGACCTGCGCTGCGCCTTTCACCAATGGCCGGGTTTCCTGCCGCCTTGCAGCGTTGAAGACAACGCACATGCGGCGATTTTCGTGCTGCATGCGCACTCAGCTAGAAATAGTAATGACCGCCTTGGGCTCTGCCCCGTCATTCGCCGCATATTTCCCAAACGGCGGCTTTTGATGGCTAAATGTGTTTCTGCACTCGTTTCTTCTGGGAGAAGCGAAATCAACACTACCATGATGACGCCATCGCGCTTTGTTGATCAAAAGCACAGTGCATCACCTGTATTTTCGATAGCTGATCACCTCTTTAGCCACCAATGATCCGCCCTACTCCTTCTACGTCTGCGCTATCTGCACCGGTCTTCCCACATCCGCAGAATACCAGACCTCGCTTCTCGCCTTTCGGCACATCGACGCAGAGTTTGTGCCAACTAACCACGACCTCCGAACAATGAGGGCAAGTTGCTTTGAATGGAGACGAAGGAAGTGGATGACGGCGGTGTCGTGATGCAAGGAGTGCCTTTGCAAACTCATACTCTTCCTGATCCATTGCGGCCCAATCATCATCAGTCGCCGCGACCTCGTACAGCAAAATGACATTATAAGAGTCGAGGGTACGATCAGGTGTCGTACGAGCAGATATTTTTTCGAGCACGGGCCATTCTGAAAGGGTGTATACTTTGTCTGACTGCATTTTGTGTTGGCTCCAAACTTGAATTGATAAGGGCTTTGGCACGCTAGCGCTTGGCCTGTTTGCCTGCGAATAAAACGCAAACCAATCGGCCACGTGATCTGTTACGGCTCCGCGACCCTACCAAATCCCAAATAGGTGGCGGGCACCTTGTCAGTGAGCCAGACACCGTTGTCGGCACGAAAAAATTCAAATCCGTTTTCAAACATACGTTGTGCCTCGACACGTAAAACAACAGGTTTTCCGTGCCGCTGACCGACGCGCTCGGCTGTGTCAGGGTCCAGTGAAAGATGAACTTGCTTACGGCGTCCGGGGTTCAACCCCTCGGAAAATATCGTATTCAAATTTGCGCTGGCCGTGCCGTGATACAGCTCATCCGGCGGGCGTCGAGGTTCCAGGCCCAGATCCACATCAATTGAGTGTCCTTGGGCTGCCCTAATGCGCTGACCATCATCAGACAGGGTGAAGCGTTTCTTATCGTTGCTCTCAACAAGCTGAATGAGTTCGTCGCGGCTTAGCTTGCGGTTGGCTTTCTTCAGCTTCCGCAGCAGGTCTTCAACGCGAACCCAGCCATGCCTGTCGAGCTGAAGACCAATCTCTTCAGGTTTGTGCCGAAGCACCAAACTCAGGAATTTGCTTTCTCTGCTCATCTCAACACCTTCACAACTAGGGCCAGGCAATTTCATCATGCGAGAGCGGCAGGCGATTAGCCAGCTCTTCCATGCCGAAGAGCACCTCACTCCGCCTGAATATGCGTCCACCACACTCTTCCGGCATTTGGATAAACGGAACCCGCTCCTTTATGAGCTGGTCGCCGACTTTCCGGGTGCTGCCCCCAAGAAATTCCGCATAGTGTTTTCCGGGAACAAAGCGCTCCAGAAACCGGTCAACAGAGCTATACGGCACCACCTGCACCGACTTCCGGGATACCGGATGACGCGTCCGAACCAGTTTCAGATGGCCTTTGTCCACCAGATGGTCGAGGGCAGATGCGTTGACACCGAGGAACCCCGCCAAAGTCGATCGCAGATATCCTTCCGGTTTAATCAGGCGCAACGCGTCAGCGACTTCCACCGGATCCAGGAGCACCGACAGATATCCATCTTTTTGGACATCCCTGACAACAGTCTTCAGTTCGTCATTCTGGATCAGTCGCACCACATCAACCGCGCCAGCAACGGCTTTGCGACATACAGACTGGATGCCAACCAGCCCATCTGCCTTTGTCGCCGTTGTGCGCGGCACGACACTGGCGAGGAATTTATCAAGCTGCTTGTCATCATAATAGGGTCGCCCGACAGGGGAACCCGCGATGGGTCTGATGATCCCACCTGCAACAAGAGCGCCAAACTGTGCCCTCGGCGCATTGATCTTTTTCTGAGCCGCAACCTGACAGATCGCCCCTGCAAAGCTTTTGACCAGTGGTGCCAATGCCTTTGCATCGAGCACAACACCTTTCGCAGAGTTACCTGTCTGAGTGTCCGGCCTCAGAAACCCGTTTGCACCAAGCAGTTCAATTGTCTGACGGCGCCCCAGCCCCAGCCCCAGATCCCGCCGCAAGGTTTCAACACTGTGGACACGACGGGTCGTACAGGTTTTGCCAAGCACCAGATCGCCTTCGCCGGTGGGATAGGTCTCGGTGAAGAATTTCCTGACCATATCCCGCAAGGGCTCGTATTGCTCCGCATGGGATTGTTCCAGCCAGTTGAACAGGCATCCGTAGTTTCTGCGCGAAAGTGATATGCAGGAACCGGCCTCACGATGCAGTCGCATCAGCAGACGAAACAGCCCTTCCTCGCCTTCGGACAGGAGCTCAAAACCCCGCGCACCTGCACGACGCTTCTCATTATCGGATAAGTGCTTCAGCTTTGCATCGACACCAAACAGATCGACAACTCCGAAGATCTCGGCACCAAGCGCAACCGCACCGAACCCGATATTGTCGAGCCATGTGCCCTGTTTGTCACCCGCTAACCGGCGGGTGAGATAGTCTTCCAGACCTGTTGGGACCTGCCATGCACCTAGCTCTCTCACCTGATCCGCCCCCAGATTGAGATCTCGGATACGCCCGGCAAAATCATGGGGCCCTCGGCTATGTGAATAACTGTCGTCTTCATACAGCCTGACCTGGTGGTGGTGGCATGTCCGGATCGAAGGCACATGCCAGGCACATCTTTGCGCCGCACCACCGGCGGTGTCTGTAGTAACATCATCCGCAACACATTCCGGACAGAACCGCAGACGCCTGCGCGTGATCCAGCGTTTCTCGATAAGCTGCCCGGCCAACCTGTACTGCCCAGTCGACACTTTGCAAACAACACCGCGCATCAGTTGAGCAAGTTCCACTCCGCCGAGCCGGGCGAGGATCGAAAGGGCCCGTTCATCTCCGTCAGCGATGGCCTGAAGCGTAAAGCCCTGATCGGTGCAGAACTCCGAGGCAAAGGAAAGACCATTCGCCCAGGCCAGGCGGGATGCGAATGATGCCGGGGTCTCCCCCGGCATCAATGGGATGAGGATCGGCAATACCTGCATTATGCAGCCCCCCTCTTGATTGCTGGCGCTATCTCCAGCTCTGCACCGCTGAGAAGCTGACCCGTCTTAATGGAGCGGAAATTCTCAGCAATGAATGGGTTCAATGCATCAACACAGCGCTTCTGTTTCCGATATGCCCCCGCGAAGTGACTCTGTTCGAGGGTTTGGTCCCCATCGCGCAATGCCAATTTGATTGCCGATATAATCAGCCCAATTTTCGACCCGAACTCGTAGCGGGCCGCATGTAGCAACCGTCGTACGAACGTCGAATTATCGAGCGTCTTGCCGCGCGAAAGTTCTGCAGCATCAAGATAAGCGTCCAGTACCGCCGTCACCTCGTGCCCATGGGAGGCAAACGTCATTGGCATAAAGTGTACCGGATCGAACCGGCGGCTAAGCTGATCGTCTCGGTTGATCAGATCCAGCAGTTCGCAGGTGCCACTGAGGATCAAGCTGACCGGCCATTCCGCGTATTCCAGGCACGATTTCCAGACCAGCATCACCTGATCAAACTCAGACTTCGACTTGGTCCGAAGGATATGCTGCGCCTCATCAAAGTGTAGGAAAAGCGTCTTATGTGAACGCGCCTGACGCATCACCTGCCGCCAGATCGAATGTCCCGTCCGGGCGCCTTTGCTCTCATAGCCATATGCCTCGAGGGTATCGAGACCGACACCCTTGATTGTGGCCTCTGACGCCAGACGCACAGTCAACGCCTGATTATATGGTTTTCCATAAGCCACATGCGGATGCTTCTGCAGAAGATGTTCAATGCCAAAACTCTTACCGGCACCAGCATTGCCAATGACAACAATGCCGCGCTGCGCTGTCACCCTGCCAGCAGCTGTATGCGCTTTGCGCCGATAGAGAATATCATCAATCTGATCCCGGAGTTCCAGATAAGTGTCATGGGCGATAAAGCGGTGTTCAAGGTCAGCCACGATGTGGCTGACCTCCTCACGGGACATATGTGTCATTGCCCGTCCTCCATACGCCATCGCGGACGCGAGATCGGTATGGCCTGTTCCGCATCATCCTCCCCGGGAGTGATCTCCGGCAGCTGTGGTGGCGCCACCTCTGCCCTGGCAATTACGCCATCAAGGAGACCTCGTTTTTTCCTGGAAACCGTGGGGGTGATGCCCGCCACGACCTCCAGTCCAAGCCATAGATGCTCCCGATTGCGCTCAACATCTGCCTTGGTCGGGGCAAGCGCTGAAAGGCCAAGCCGTTTTGAAGCCGCGTGATCTTCTTCAGAAAAATCCGCGAAGGCCTGATCAATGATATCCTGCGTCAGTTCTGCTTCCGCCTGAAAACGGCGGCGCAGATTGCTGCAGGCCTCGGTCCACAGATCCAGTGACAGACCATCAAACCCTTTTGCCAGAGAGCGGGCGACAACCCACACACCATCGAGATTGACCTCAATCATACCGAGGTCCTGATGATCCACCCGGATCTCAACCTCCAGATCGGGATTGGACAGGAAATGGTGCCGGACCATCTCACAGGTGTAGAAGATGCCCGCAAACCGTACCCCGCGACCGGAAATACTCCGGGTATATTTCCGGCCGAAAGCCCCGAGACGCTCAATCCGGCTCGGAGGGCGGGGCTTACCAACGGTTGCGCACAATTCCCGCCAGCAGTTCAGTGGTGTCTGTCCGCCGATGCCCCCGTGGGGCTTGTTGTTATACACGTCGACAACGAAACGAACCAGAATACGGGTCAGCTCGTCATCGGCAAGCGCAGCATAGTCCTCAGGTATGAAGTCACCTTTTTCGACGATGTTTGAATAGGTGCGTGCGCTCAAACATTCCATCAACTCTATGCCGAAAGTCCTGAAACAGCGCTCGATATGTCCGCGAAGCTTGGGAACACCTGCAGGCGGGAACATGACCGTACCCCGAAGGTCCGTCACAGCACCTCTGAAGTCAAAGTTCGCGAAGGCCGCCCCCTGATCTGAGGCGACGGTTTCAAAACCGGTGCCTGGCCAGTCTGGAAGCGCGCAGCCGAAGAGCCGGGCCAGGTCAGCCTTATCCCGGGTTGCCAGATCCAACGCCGCGATTGCATCTTCGGTGTTCGGGGTCGCGCAAACCTTCACCGATAAGATCAGTCGCGTTCGCACATCAATGACGACGTAAATCCAGCGCCGCCCTTTCGGCAGTGCTTTGATCTGCTCCTCTGTCAGATGACCAAAGACACCGGCCTCGGCAAAGAAGGTGATTAGATCGACCTTCCATTCATCGATTTCCAGCCGCTCTCCGGGACGCAAGACGTTCAGACCCTCACCGATGATTGCAAAGTGCCTGTTGGCCGCTTCCAGCCCCTGGCGCTGGCACATCACATGATAGGGCTCAAGGCGACATATCTCCCTGTAGATTGTACTTTCTGCGGGAATGGCCAAAGGCGGCAAGCCGCGATCGATCCGATACGCATTCGCCAGCCGGAAAGCCCGTTTTGTCTGGCGAATAACGCTCTTCTTCGACGGGCGCTTGAAGCTTGCATATCGATCCGCGCATTTGCGAAGCAAGGCAGCGCTCTCGGGACCAAATTTGACCTTCGTCCGTCCCGCAAGATAGCGTTTGTCTATGAGCGCTAGAACGCACCGACCACTAGCCTCATAAGCGCGGACCCAACGCAGCAAGGCCGAAGAGCCTGGCGGGTCAATCTCGTTGCTTGACCGCTTCTTTCCTCCATATTTGCGCTTCCCGGCATCCTTATCAGGCTGTGGAATCTGCACCGTGATTTCCTGCGCCACACTCCGGATCCAGATCTCCACATCTTTCCAGTAGCGGCCAATCTCTCCGCGTGCTTCAGCATCCAGAAAGAGATCGCACCAGGCCTGACGGAAGAATACCGTTGAGCGCTGTTTTGCAGGCAGATGGGTGACAATCTGATCAGCAAACTGCACGCGCTGTCGGACGGCCTCTTCACTGTGATAGCCATCACGAATGGTGATGTGACCGGTCTTCAGACCTTCGTTGATCTCATCATAGGTGAGCTCGTCGAAGACAATTTCTCCTTCACTCCAGCGACTGATGATGACACCTAGCGGCCCTTGTTCCACGAGAAGACCAGGGACGTCACCTTGCAGAATCTGCGAATAGGGCTCGAGACGAATGATATCAGTCATTGCACGCCTCCCTCGACCAGCATGTCCAGGTCGATAACCCCGTCCTGTATTGGACGCAGGACACCGGCATAGATCGCTTTGAAGATTTCCGGCCAGGCCCTGCCGCCTATCGCAGCTTTCGAAATCAGCTCGCGGATCGTGACCGGCAGGTCGATCTCATCCGCAAGCTCTGCGATTATCGCGGCCGCCTCCGGGTCATCCTCGCGCCGATAGGCAAACAGGCGCCGTGCATTCAGCGCCTCCCACTGGTCGTAGTTTTCCTCAGTGATCAGCACAAGATTATCCGCGAAGTCATCGGGCATCGCTGCCGCGACATAACCCAGCTGCACCTCAAGGTTCTGCGCTCTGGCGCGTTCTGCCGGCTTGGTCTCGGCAGCATACTTGCTCCCATCAGCGAAGGTATAAAGTTGATCCACTCTTTTGCTACGCTTACGACCATCGGCATCGATGTATTCAATGGCAGGCGGCTGCTCGACCATGTCGGCCACAGGATACAGCGCTGATGTCGTGGTGAAGGCATCAAACTCACCAAGGCTGTCGAAGACGACTTTCTGACTTTCGCCCCCGTGGGGTCGAAATGCGCCCGTCTCGACGAAAGTACGCCCTCGCGAGCGCTCAGACAGATTACACGTTGAACGGCTGTCCAGCGGGGCTTTGAAGATTTCTTTTTCCATGTTTTTTGATGGCGTACGGGATCATTCCCTGAGCAATATGATCAGGGTGAATCGCACACATTCCTCTTGTCGAATGGTGGAAGGCGGCCGAACACGACCGTTCGGGTCAAAAGACCCGGCCGCCAGACTTGACTTTTGAGGGGATTCGAGAGACCTTCTAAGTGTCGGCTTCCAATCGACGTAAAGGCCCTTGAGAGTCCGCTCTCGGGGCTTTTCTATTTTCTAGATCATCGTTTCATATCCCTCTTCTTTCCAGAGTCGCCCACCGGCCAAAGGTCTTCGACGCGAAAACCTGTACGCTCAGCGATCCCTGTTTCGATCTCCGCCGACCGCCTACGCCCGGCAAGTACGTTCGACACCGCCGAACGACTATACCCGATGCTCTCGGCCAGCTCGGTGATTGTGGTCTGAGCCATCCCGAGATGCAGTTTCACAATCTGCTGGCGCATTTTGTTGGCATCCATGTTTCGCGGCCTTTGGCAGGAACTAACGTTTCCAATGATGTCAGAACGAACGTTCCAACACCCCGGATTCTAGGAGATTATCCACCGCCAGAATAGGTCCAAAATGCCTCCGGCGAGAGAATTTTTTCTCTTTTATTTCATATATTTACAGCAATCTTTGATCGCAAAGTTAATGGTCAATTCTGCAATTAACTCACCAGTGAAACGAACGTTTCTGTGAACCCATCAAATTCCTTCCGGCGATCGCGCCATCGATGCGTTGTGAGCTCAGATGACCACAGCACAGGGCTACCGCACTGCACTGTCTCTGAGACCACGAGAGGTGCCGGGAAAGAGGAGTTGGTAGCAGCTGATTTACATTTGGAAGCCGGTGTAGACATGTCGGCTCCAGGAAGGCGCGGCTTAATCTCTCAACCGGAAGAGGTCCGCGACATCAAGATTCAGAGCGTCGGCTATTTTGATGACGGTTTTGAGACCGGGATTTCTCTCCCCGCGCTCAATTCCACCAATATATGTCCGGTCCAGATCCACTGCATGGGCAAAGCTCTCCTGCGAGTAGCCTTGCGCCTTGCGGGCTGATCTCAGGTTGTTCCCGAAATCATCTGCTGTGAACCGATTTCTCATCCCTTGAAACGGCAAGAAAGATGTTTAATCGTCTACGGACTTATCGTATCATTTTATGGGGAAGGCTTTATTCTGAGGATGTTCACATGTTTGATGCGTACCCTGACGGCAAGATCGAAGCCAACTCGGAACAATTTGCGGAGATGCACAGGATTGCCAAATCCCGCCTAGCCGCAATCAACAGCATGCCCGGCGCCGGTCTCGGTTCAAAATTCAGACGCCACCTCGCACTTTCCAAACTGAATGCGCAGCTTTCATTCTATGGCTGGGCGATCCGCAGAGATGGAACTCTGTTTGAGGTACGGGTACGCGGAGAACCGGTGAAGCTGTGTCGGGATGACAGGTCACAGCTACCTCCGGGAAGTTGTTCGATCCGACAACCGGTCGCCGTTTGCCAAATTCCGAACGGCATCGCTTTGGTATCGTTTAGCACCAACGGCCCATATCGGACCTGAACGCCACATGCCGTTGCTGCGGTGCAGCCAGTCGAAGCAGCCATTGGTGCTCAGTGGCAACTTAAGGGGCTGTGCTTTGACTTGGATGTTCATCATCGAGTGGCTGCTCGACACCGACATGCCGCGTCGCGCTCAAATAGGCCTCAATAAAGATGAGGCCCAAAAATACTCTGAAGAAAGCTCTGCGAATCTGCCGTCAGGGGTAAGTCCGCGACAGTACAAGCCTTGTTGTACAGGTGTTTGGTCCTTAGAACCGTGCTAAGTTGTTTGGAGGAAATCGACCGTCTCGTGTATGGCCTCCAGAAAGCTGAAAAGAACAAACGCAACTTGCCAAGGCTTGCGCCGCATTTTTCCTTCGAGTTCGATTTCTCCGATCATCGACCAAATGCCCTCATCTCGAGGCTGTGATCCATTGTCATAGACGGGGCGAAAGTCATCGGTGTGGATAATTTTGTTGCAGCATTCGCGAAGTGTTTCAGGGATCTCCTCGCCTTCATAGATGGTGAGAAACCCGCCGTGTGCTGCAAGCTGTTCGGCTTTGAAGGTCTGGAACCCTCGTTCCTCTCGCAACTGGTCATCAAGCGCACGGTACGACGCCGCTACGGTCAGTAGAATCCTCGATAGTCGCTCCTCGGCTGCGTCTTGGTGCCGTTTGACCAGCAATGGGTGCGACCACGCGGGATCTTCGCCAAATTCCTGAAGATCATCATTCCAAAAGGCCTCAACACCTCTCGTTGCGAGCGCGATCTCGAATGCTTCAAGGCACATGGATTCGATTGCGTCGCAATCAAAGGCGAGTGGTTTTTTGAATTCGTGCCAGTACGGATTTTCGTTCGGTGATCGAGACACTATTTCACCCTCTTATTGGCGCGGATTTGCAGGTCGGCCATTCTTTCCATGAGTTCATCAAAGCCGATTGCATCGGATCGCAGGAGCCCGGCATCGATCATCTTTTGGTAATCCTGATGAAGCGCCTCCAAAGGCTCGCCCTCGGGTGCCAAACAAAGTGAACCGGATACTGCTGTCGCATACTCGATCACCTTTCCTGTTTTGTCAGTCTCCCGAAAGAATTGTTGCTTGTGCTCGGCTACAGCGTTGGCGAGCCCTCGATCATCAAAGGCCTTTTGGGCAATCCCGATCTTATCCAGGCAGTCAAGATCGTACCAATGTCGCGCATAACGATCGCCACCGCGAAAGGCTCCGCGCAGGCAATACGCGTGAATGGCAGTGGCTTTTTCCCAGAATGTGCGCTCCGCAACCATGACCCTTGGGTGGGCTGTGGGCAATATGAGCCCTTCGACCCCCTCGACTAGATCGCAGGTTACTCTGTGCCGCCCGGCAGGCTCGCCCGTTGAGCGTGCACCGAACTCCAGGAGCACCGCGGGTCGCACATATCCGTTGTTGCCGCGCACAGCTTTGTAATCCAGGTAGAGCCGGCCATTGTCCTGCCGCAGTGATGCTGGGAGCTTCTGGCTTTCAAATTGAGTGATGAACAAAGGCACTACGTCGGTCTCGATCCAAACTGACAAGCGCTCTTGCACAGCCTCTGACCACTTCCTTGCCTGGGACCGGTTTGGTGGATACGGGGTCTCGGGATTTGAGATGAGATCGGGAATAATCTGCCGAATGTCATAGGTCACATCGACGTCTTCAGAAAATCGGTCGATCGCCTTGTAGACTTTTGATAGGGACGTTCCGCCCTTGAATACGAGATGATCGCTCCATTCGCTTTCGAAAAGAGCATTGAGCGCCCAAACGACCCAGATGTCTTTTTCGAGGAGATCAGCGGGCCGCCCCAAATTTGAGGCAGCCGCTTCGAGCGCATCGATTTTGTCTCTTTCGGACAGATCGAAATAGCTTGGGGTTCGTGTCATCACGCCACGGCTAGGGTGCTTAGTTCTTTCGCCATCCAAGTCGGCGCGCTGGCGCGTAAGGCGAGTAGCTCACGCCGCTCGTCTTCATTCAGTTGGGACTTGATACGCCCCAAAGCCTTGCCTGCTTCTGATTTGCCAAAGTAAGCCAATGCCCTGAAGGCATGCCCGGCCCGGCTGTTTGGCGCACGTAGCTGCCAACTCGGAACATGCTTCAATTCCACGCTTTGGGCCCCAAGCTTCAGATTGCGACTGGGACCGGACGTCCAGTAGATCTGGCGGGAGGGGTTTTGCGTCGACAAACCAAGTATATTGGCCGCAGAGGCACCGCTTAGCGACACACGTTCTCCTGTGGTTTTTGCGATGCTCTCAACAACAGCCTCGACAGATGGCGCACGCGCCCCGAAGCGGGTCTTTACAGGCAGGGCGAACAGACCACGTTTTACACGCATGAGCTCGCCACGCTTCACCAATCGAGACAAAGCCTGGTCAATTGCAGCGCGCTCTCCAAGGTGGAGAAGCTCTTTTGCAGAAAGGGCCGAGCCTTCCGGCAACGCTTCTGCATAGGCCTTGATCGCTTCGGATGTGGTTCTCATGTCGGCTCCTTTGTGTCAGATATATAGCTTGTTTTCTGACAGTTTGCAAGGTAAAAGCAAAGCAGGGAACGCGCTGGAGAAACCGAACTAACGAATTGATTTACGAAAATTATGAACTTGATATGTGCATTGAACCCCTGAGAAAACGAACAGTAAGCGGAGAGCTCTATACCCGACGGGATGAGATTAATGCGTTTATCCGCTTGAGCCTTGATTGGCCCTTTGATGAGCTGCTGGACAAAGCTGCGATGCGAGATCGGCGGCACGCCGACTACGTGCCTTCCGAAGTGCTGCTCTATCACCTGAGACAAACCAAGACCGACAATGCGGATGGCCGGTTTGTTGCACTTTACAACATTTTGTTGGATCGGATTGAAGCTGCCTGTCCCCGGCCCAATAGCCGACGCGGCGATAAGGACGTCGAGGATTTTCGCGTCGCCGAGATCCGCGATAAAATAATAGAACGTGTGACAGAGCTCATGTTTGAGGACCGGCGGGGCTACGTAGAACAGCTTGACGCATATGAGGTGTTTTTTGACCGGGCCGTTCGCTCCGTTCGCATAGACAAATTTCGGCAGATAAGTGGTCGGGAAAATGCCACCGAATCCGTTGTGCACCACGATGGCAGCGAGGATATCCGCGAGGAAGTCGAAGAGGCGCTTGAGCGATACAAAAAGTCAGGCCTGACAAAAGAAGAAGATTTTGATTACCGGTTTCGCATACGTCGCGCGATTGACGCCTTACCCGAGGAAGAACGAAAGGTGATCGATTTGATGCTCGCAGAGATTCCCATTGAGACGAACAAAGACGGTGAGCCTTCAATGACCCAGCTGCTCGGCTGCGTCGAAAAAACCGTACGAAACAGGCGTGATCGTGCGTTTGAAAAGATCAGACGCGCACTCAAACTGGAGGACAATGATGAACAATAGAGAAGATGTCCTCAGCGACTTTACGATTGAGCCTGAAATGTCGCCTGCCGTGCTGAAAACCTATTTGAGCAAATACCCTGAATTTGCAGACGAACTTCTGGATTTGTTCCACGAGCTGACAATGAGCGACATGGAAGCGGTCGAGGCAAGTCTCCCGCTTGAGACCAAGGCTATGAAGACCAGCGTCTTGCGGGTTAGGAAAGTCGAGCAAGCACTGTACGGCGCCGACGTTCGTGAACTCTCAAAATCGTTGGGTTTGCCGCGGAGTTTCCTCATGGGGTTACAAGCAAGTGTAGTCCATATCGGCTCGATGCCGATTTCGCTCCTTAATAAGCTAGCGAAACTGCTGGATGTGAGATTACAGGATGTCATCAGCGGCATGCAAATTGGCGATCAACAGGCCGTTGCGATGAAATCTGATGTGAAACCTGAAGCACAACCGGCCATCGAATTCCAAGTTTATGTAGACCAGGCTGGATTGACCGAGGAGGAGCAACGCGCATTACAAGAGTTGCTTGTAGATGATGGATCGGATTGAAGCCGTTCGTCGATGTGCCGCACATCTTCATACTGAGCGTAGGAGCAAGGGAGGCGATCCAACCCAACCCTATTCATTTGCTCTCCAAGAGGCAGAAGCTCGGGATTACGAAGTCCGCAAGCTCGCTCCTGACCATCCCCAGCTCAAAGGGGGACGGGCGCTCTTGCAGCCGAGAACCAAAGTCATCCTGCATGAGGATACGGGCAATGAGTTTTTAAATGCGTTTCTTGTTGCCCATGAGCTAGGTCATGATGAATTTGGCGGAGGTATTGATGTCCCGCCAACCGTGAACATCGATCCGGCACGATCGTCTGATCCAGCCTCCGTTGGGGCGGATCGCGTTGTCGATTACAGCAACCGTGCCCGCCAGGAAGTCCAAATGGATATGTTTGCGCGGGAGTTCCTCTTTCCGCGCAGTTTGGCCTGGTCCTGGCATGTCGAAGACAACCTTGGCGCAAAGGAGATTTCAGAGCGTCTTGGCGCCCCCTACGACATGGTTGCGGTGCAGCTATTTGATGCGCTTTTGTTACCGGTGTTGGAGGAAACGCCGGATATCGCAAGCGCACCCAAACCA
Source organism: Mangrovicoccus sp. (assembly GCA_025800345.1). Lineage (GTDB taxonomy): Bacteria > Pseudomonadota > Alphaproteobacteria > Rhodobacterales > Rhodobacteraceae > JANSYP01. The sequence continues at coordinate 26,789 of JAOXSB010000073.1, forward strand.
TTGAACCGTGAGCAACAACTTGCTGCGGATCATGACGGAAAAGCGCTTCTGCTGAAGGCGGGCCCCGGGACGGGCAAAACCCAGACGCTCGTTGGCCGCCTGTCTGTGCTACGAGACCGCGCTGTGCAGCCAGAGTCCATTCTGCTTCTGACATTTTCCAACAAGGCCGCAGGAGAGATGACCGATCGGGCGCTGCGGGTTTGGCCGGAAGCGGCTGGTGCGGCCTGGATTGGGACCTTTCACTCATTTGGGCTTGATATCTTGCGCAGGTTTCATGACTGCGTGGGTCTTCCCGCGGATCCCCGTATGATTGATACGACCGAAGCCATCGCCCTATTGGAGGATGAATTCCCACGGCTGCGTTTGAAGCATTTCAACGAACTTTGGGATCCGACAGATACCCTGCGCTCTCTCCTTTCCGCCATTTCACGGGCCAAGGATGAGGTGGTCGACAACATCCATTACCGTAAGCTCGCCGAGCAAATGATGGAGGCCGCGGTCACAGAGGCGGATATCGAGGCAGCAGAAACGTGTCTGGAGATCTCAGCTGTCTATGATCTCTATGAAGAACTCAAGGCGGAACGCGGCGTGGTCGATTTTGGTGATCTGGTCGCTCGGCCGACAATGCTCGTCGAAGGTGATGCGGATGTTCGCGAGAAACTTCAACAACTCTACGACCATGTTCTGGTGGACGAGTATCAGGACGTAAACCGGGCCAGTGTGCGATTGTTGAAGGCGCTGAAGCCTGACGGCACCAACCTCTGGGTGGTGGGAGATGCCAAACAATCGATTTACCGGTTTCGAGGTGCATCCTCGTATAACATTGATCGATTTGAGACCGAGGATTTCTCCGGAGGCAAAAGTCTCCCACTCAATATCAATTACAGGTCATCACAAGAAATTTGTGACATATTCAAGGGCTTCGCTCAAACGCGCATGGTAGCTGCCGGTGTGGGCTTTGAGGCCACGGCGTTTAAGGGTGCCAGTGGGATTAGTCCCGTGTTTGTGGGCGTCGATGCCAAGGATCGCGAAATCGATGAAATCGCCTTCCGAATTAAAGACGCCTGCAACGAGGCCACGTCTTTCCGTGATCAGGCCGTCATATGTAAGGGCAATGCGAGGCTGGCAGAAATCGCCGCTGGTTTAGAGGCGCGGGGTATTCCGGTCTTGTTTCTTGGGCCCCTCTTCGACAGACCAGAAATAAAGCAAGCGCTTTCCGTCCTTTCCCTTGTGGTTGACCCACGCGCCATGGGACTTGCCTGCGTCGCGTCTCTGCGCCCATTTCAAATGGCGATTGACGATGTTTCAGCTTGTGTTGATGCGGTTCGTGCCGCAAAGAACACGCTGCCCTTGGACTGGAGGCAGACGCTTTCGGGCCTAGACGACATCAGCGAGGCGGGTGAGAAGTCCCTCTCAAAGTTGATTGAGGTGTTTGGGGAGTTTGAACCAACTTCATCAGCCTGGCGCGTGGTTACAACACTCTATCTCGACAAGACGCGCTTGGCAGCCGAATTTGCGAAGGAAGCAAGATCAGGCAACGCAAATCCTGCGATTGCGATGTGGCAGTTTCAGAATTTTCTGAGATCAACATTGCCGAAAAAATCCGGGTACCCCATTCGTGATCTTCTCGATCACATCCGGCGCCTTGTCATTGTGTCAGATGAACGTGACTTACGCGACCTGCCTGAAGCGGCACAAAGCCTCGACGCTGTCCGGATCATGACCATTCACGGCAGCAAGGGACTTGAGTTCAAAGTCCTTCATTTGCCGGCATTAACCAGCCGATCCATTCCGCTGTCAGCCAAGCAAAACCGCGGACTTGCGCCTCCTGACGGCATGATCGAGGGTGCGCCCTTTAAGGGCTGTGACGCGCTCACGTCTGGGCATGACGAGGAGCAGGAATGTTTGTTTTTCGTCGCTTTATCCAGAGCAGAGGAGCGGTTGATACTTTATGCCTACAGCAAGAGATCGAAGTTCGTGGATGACATATCTGGTCATGTTCTAAGCGAAGCTTCACAATCGGCATCGACTGAATTCGCGATATCAGCGAACGGAATAAAGTTGGAGGTTGATGGCATCGCTCGCATATCGCCTTCCCAGCTTGCGGCCTATGAAAAGTGCCCGCGGCGGTTTTTCTTTGCACATGTGTTGCAAGTCGGCGGTCGTCGCGCAGAGTCGCCCCTTATGCGTATGCACAACGCAGTCCAGGGCGTTGTCGATGAGCTGACGTCTCGTTTGAACGATGAACCAAGCGATGCAGAACTCGCAGCCATTATGGATAAGGCGTGGGTGGAAAATGGTCCGGTGGATCATGGATACGCTGCCGAGTACCGTCAAATCTCAGACGAGCTGCTGAGTTTTTTCCGATTGGTCCGAACAGGTGAAAAACGGCGCGCACCAACCCCAATTTCCTTGAAGTTCGGTGAGGCAGAGATTGTCGTGTCTGCACATGAGGAAGTCGATGCTGGGTCTGGCCGGGTGCTGCGGCGTATCAAAACAGGACGGAAGACCACGAACGCTGTCGAGTCCTTAGATGCGGCTGCCTTTCAGCTCGCCGCTGAAGGCCACGGCCAGGCAGAGTTCGTGTTTCTGACCGGCGCGACGCAGGACCGATTGACCATGAGCAGCACGAAACTGGGGAACCGGAAAACAAAGATCGCTCAAGCTGCAATTGCGATCCTCGAAGGGCATTTCCCTCCAAAACGCACCGATCGCTGCGCCCGCTGCGCATATTTCTTCATCTGCAATGAACCGCCCTCAGGCACGCTCCGAAAAAAAATCGGATCAGGCTTACCGGATTCCTCCTGACGCCGCGATTGTCCTTGTGAAGGCGCAGACATGAGGTTTACGTCCGCCAACTTCTTAAGGACGAACACAATGAAATCGCAAGGAAATGATCCTCGCTTCCCGGTCTTCATCGCTGATGAGGGCCTCAACTACAAAAAACACGTTTTCGATGACCCAAAGGTTCTCGGTCGCCAGTTGATCGAAGCTGCCGACGGGCATCCGGTTGATGAACATGTGGCAATCGCCATTTTGCCAAACGGGGACTTCGAAGACATTCGCCTCGACGAAAGCTATGATCTGCGCGGGCGCGGTGCCGAGAAAGTGCTGGTTGCGCGGACGGACCGTGTCTTCAAGTTTAAGATCGACGACAAGGATCTTGAATGGCCGCGCGCGTGCATCAGCGGATTTGTACTGCGTAAGCTTGCGGACCTGCCGGAAAACTACAATCTCTGGCAGGAAATTCCAGGCCAGCAGGACCGCAAGATTGCTGACTGCGATCTGATCAATCTCAATGCCAAGGGTGTGGAGCGGTTCATCTCGCTCATCGATCAGACGACGGAGGGGGACACCCTTCCGTCGTTCGATCAGACTTTTCTGGTGGACCATGGCTATCAGTTCGACGTCGTTCAGGAAGGCCGTGAAACCGGCATCATCCTGAAGTCGCTCGACCTGCCGGAAGGCAAATTCAATGTCGAAGCCGCGGACATCCTTGTACTCCTGCCAAACGGGTATCCCGACTGCGCGCCTGATATGTTCTATGCCTCTCCGCATTTGACGTTGGCGAGCGGTCAGGTCCCGAAAGCCTGCACGGTCCAGCACACCTATGCAGGTCGTGTTTGGCAGCGCTGGTCGCGCCACAACAACGCCTGGCGGCCCGGGATTGATGGTTTGCGCACGATGGTGGCGCGGATCAAAACTGCGCTCGCCGAGGCGCGGCCATGAAGGGCCCGCTGGATATTGTTCTGGCTGGTCCGCACGAAGCCGGTATCCGGTCTCTGCTCGCGCAGGGTGCCGGTGCCGAGCGTTCCGCCTACATGCTTTTTGGGACAGCGGCGATTGAGAAAGACCCCTGGACGGACTCTGCTCGCACACGACTCATTTCGCATGCATTCATCGACCTCGATGATGACGACGTGGTCTCAGCCTCCGAGCGCCACGTGACGTGGCAAACTGATAGTTTCATGCGATTGCTTGGTCGCGCCAAGTCCGGTGGCCTGGTTCCCGCCATCGTTCATACCCATCCAAAGGGCCGGGCCCGTTTTTCCAAACAAGATGACCGGAACGAGGCGGAACTTGCGCGGACCGCCCTGTTCAAGGGTGCACCCGGACTAATTAGCGTTTTGATTGCGAGCGACGGCGAGATTGCCGTGAGGATTTGGCGCTCGGCTGAAAAGCCAACGGCCATCAGGCGTATTCTTCACACAGGACCGCGTCTGGCCCTCACCGCAGAGAACGGTAGCGAGCTGGGCTTTCTGGACCGTCAAACCCGACTTTTCGGCGATCAGGCCAATGCAATGATCACGCAGTTTCGCTGCGGCATTTCCGGAGGGGGCGCTACGGGAAGCGCAGTGTTGCCTTTGCTGATGCGTCTTGGCGTGCGCGAGGCGGTCCTCTGCGAAAAGGACCATGCTGAAGATACAAATCTCAACAGGCTCCATGGCGCACGACAGGAGGATGTCGACGCTCATCGAGCCAAGGCTGACATTCATGCTCGGACAGTTACGGAGGCCGATCTTGGCATGTCATTGGTAACCATCGATGCCTGGGCCGGTGAGCCATGCACATGGGACGCATTGAGGTCTTGTGATGTGATTTTCTGTTGCACGGATGATCACGCCGGTCGACTCTTTCTGAACCGCTTCGCCCGTTTCTATGGCATTGCGGTCATCGATGTCGGTCTCGCAATGCAGCGTCGCGATGCTCAGTCGTTCGATCTGTTTGCCCGGGTTACCACCCTTGTGCCCGGACACCCCTGTCTGCTCTGCGGCGGGTTCATCAACCCGCAACGCGCGCGCGAGGAAGCCCTGCAGCGGACTGATCCGGAGGCTTATGAAAAACTGAAAGAGGAAGCCTATCTGCTTGGTGAGGGTGACCCCTCCCCTGCCGTTGTGACCTTCACGACAGAGGCGGGTGCCATGGCGGTCAATGAATGGCTGACCGGTATCACCGGATTTGCCGGAGCAAACGGAATGGCACCGACGCGGATGCGCCGGTTTCACGCGCGCGATGAGCGTTTTCCTGAGATTTCGCCGCGCCCGGGTTGCCCGTGTTGTGATGCAACTGAAACGCTGGGCCGGGGAGACATGACACCCTTTCTGGACATGGTGACGTGAGATGAAAAAGCTATTGGCAAACCTGCTTCGGCAGCTTGGAGTGCTGAGGTATGACTATCTGGTGAGCAGGCAGGACGCCTTTCCGCAAACGCCTGAATCAGAACCGGACGAGTTAATCCTGGTCGAGAGCGGCGCGATCCAAAAATGGGCCTGTCTCTCCTGCCCTGGCGGCTGCGGCGAGAGGATCGCTTTGTCTCTCAACCCAGATCGCCGACCTCGCTGGAGCATTAGGACAGATTTCTGGCAGAGACCCACACTCCACCCGTCGGTGCATCAGCAAAATGACTGTGGATGCCACTTCTGGGTCAAAAAGGGTCAGGTTCATTGGTGCAAGGGTGGGCGGCCGCAATCACCGAACAAGAGAATGGAATGACACAAATGGTTTGCGAGCGAATAAAGCGATCGGGATATCGCGGCACACGGCCCGCACAGGTGGGGGCGTATCGATGCGTTTCGCTTTAGACGAGGGCAAACGAGTTGAAGCCACCCCAGGCGCCAAAGGCAAATGCCCAGGATGTGGTGCAGAACTCATCGCACGATGCGGAACCAAGAAAGTTTGGCACTGGGCCCATAAAGGTCAGCGGCATTGCGACCACTGGTGGGAAAACGAAACGCAGTGGCATCGGGACTGGAAGAACCACTTCCCGTCTGATTGGCAGGAGATCCCAGCTCGAGATGAAGCGGGTGAACTTCATATCGCAGACATCAAGACGCCAAAGGGTTTGGTTGTCGAGTTTCAGCACTCTTACATCAAGCCAACAGAGGCCTGTAAGAGAACAGAGTTTCACAACCCGATGTTTTGGGTTGTCGATGGAACTAGGCGAAAGACGGATCCCAAGCAGTTTCAAACAGCACTGAAAGACGGCTTAGAACATCCAACGAAGGATGGGCTTGTTCAACAGATTTGGGTCTATGATTCACGGCTGATCAAAGAATGGGTTCACGTCGGAGTAATCGTTGCATTCGATTTTGGCAAAGACACAGTTTGGATCCTCCGTCGAATTAAGAACGATTGGGTATATGGATTTGAGTACCCGAAACTCAAACTGGTCGAGCATATCTCTGAAAGCAGGCCCATCCCCGATGTGTTATTTGGCCAGCCTGAACGTCGGACAGCAAGATACCGTCGCCGCCGGGCCAGATTTTGACTAATAAGGCGGCTTCTTAGCGGCTGATTGTCTGGTGCCTGAAGCGATTCCTAGATTGGCTTCTCAATGTCAGCTTTTAGGTTGTGAGGTTAGTCATTCCGCACGTGCAGCGAATGGCGACTCTCCGCCCCGTATCAACGCCTGATAATGTCTTCAGCCCAGCGCAATCTCAATCGTCGATCCCTATCAGGTTTGCGAACAGCCCCGGAAGGAATTCGGGGCCGTTTTCTCATATCATCTGCCAAAATGACCTATTGAAACGTTTAGGTCATGTCACGTGAAACGCCACACGCACATTACCGGCGCAGTTTAGCCGCTACATTTGGAATAGCCGCAACTGCCGCAGGTCATGCAGCCTTCAAGCATCCGCATCTCATAGGCCCCGCAACTGTCACAGGCTTTGCCCCGTGGGCGGGCCGTATCAATCATGTCATGGGGATCAGATTTCAGCCCTTGGCCTTCGCCATCGATAAAGCCGATGGCCACCATATGGCGCTCCACCACGCCGCCGATCGCCGCCAGGATCGAGGGCACATATTTGCCTTCCATCCAGGCCCCGCCGCGCGGGTCGAACACGGCTTTGAGCTCTTCCACCACGAAAGACACATCGCCGCCGCGCCGGAACACCGCCGAAATCATCCGGGTCAGCGCCACGGTCCAGGCGTAATGCTCCATATTCTTGGAGTTGATGAAAACCTCAAAGGGCCGGCGGCGCCCGTTCACCTCAATATCGTTGAGAGTGATATAGATCGCGTGCTCGCTTTCGGGCCAACGCAGCTTATAGGTATGCCCTTCGAGAGCACGGGGCCGATCCAGCGGCTCGGTCAGATGCACCACATCGCCGCTCACCACCGGGGCGGGGGCGGCGGTTTCCTTGGGCTTTTCTTCGGCAACGCTCAGCACCGAGCCGGTCACATCATTGGGCCGGTAGGTGGTGCAGCCTTTGCAGCCCTGATCCCAAGCGGCCAGATAAACATCTTTGAAATCCTCAAAGCTGATATCTTCGGGGCAGTTGATAGTTTTGGAGATGCTGGAATCGATCCAGCGCTGCGCGGCGGCCTGCATGCGCACATGATCCATAGGTGCCAGGGTCTGCGCATTGACGAAATGATCGGGCAGCGGCGCATCGCCCTTGAGCTCGCGCCACATCTGCACCGCGTAATCGGTCACTTCTTCTTCGGTGCGGGTGCCATCTTTTTGCAGCACTTTGCGGGTGTAGCTATAGGCAAAGACCGGCTCGATCCCGCTGGACACATTGCCCGCGTAAAGGCTGATGGTGCCAGTGGGCGCGATCGAGGTCAGCAGCGCGTTGCGAATGCCATGCTCGCTCACCGCCGCGCGCACATCCTCGCCCATGCCTTGCATAGTGCCGCTGGCCAAATAAGCGTCGCGGTCAAACAGGGGGAAGGGGCCTTTTTCCGCCGCCAGATCGACCGAGGCCAGATAAGCGGCGCGGGCAAGCGCCCCCAACCATTGATCGGTCAGACGCGCCGCTTCCTCGGATCCATAACGCTCCCCTACCATCAGCAAAGCATCGGCCAGCCCGGTCACCCCAAGGCCGATCCGGCGCTTGGCCGCGGCTTCTTGCGCCTGCGCTTCCAAGGGGAATTGGCTGGCATCCACCACATTATCCATCATGCGCACGGCGAGGCGCACCAGATCATCCAACGCCGCCTCATCAAGCCCTGCATCGGGGCCAAACGGGTCTTTGACCAGCCGCGCCAGATTGATCGAGCCCAGCAAACAGGCCCCATAGGGCGGCAATGGCTGCTCGCCGCAAGGATTGGTGGCGGCGATGCTTTCGCAATAGGCCAGGTTATTGGCGGTGTTGATCCGGTCGATGAAAATCACCCCGGGCTCGGCGAAATCATAAGTGGATTGCATGATCGCATCCCACAGCGCCCGGGCCTGCACCGTGCGATAGACCGTCCCGTCAAACACCAGATCCCAAGCCCGGTCCGCTTTCACCGCTTCCATGAACGGATCGGTGATCAGCACCGAAAGATTGAACATGCGCAGCCGCGCCGGATCGGATTTGGCCGAGATAAACGCCTCGATATCAGGGTGGTCACAGCGCATGGTGGCCATCATCGCGCCCCGGCGCGAGCCCGCGGACATGATGGTCCGGCACATCGCATCCCAAACATCCATAAAGCTCAGCGGGCCAGACGCATCCGCCGCCACCCCATGTACTGGCGCGCCTTTGGGCCGGATGGTGGAGAAATCATAGCCGATCCCGCCCCCTTGCTGCATGGTCAGGGCGGCTTCTTTGAGCATATCGAAAATCCCCGACATCGTGTCGGGAATCGTGCCCATAACAAAACAGTTAAACAGCGTTACCGCCCGGCCAGTGCCCGCACCGGCGGTGATCCGCCCCGCTGGCAGGAATTTGAAATCCTCAAGCGCCTCATAAAATTTCGGCTCCCAAGCGGCGGGATCTTTTTCCTGCTCGGCCAAGGCCTTGGCAATGCGCTGCCAACTGTCTTCGATACTATGATCTACCGGGGCACCGTCGGCGTCCTTAAGGCGGTATTTCATATCCCAAATCTGCTCGGCAATGGGCGCAGAGAATCGGCTCATGGTGGGCGGTCCTGTCAGAATCGTCGGATGCGGTGAAAGAGGCCCCACCCTATTGCAACCCGCTATAGCTAGTCTACCATAAAGCGCAGACAACAAGGACTAGAGAAAAATGGCAGGCAAGCTGCATCTGATAAAGCTTTGCGTGGGCGCGGAAAAGGTCGAAGATCTGATCGCTTGGCAGGCCAGCGCCGCCGCCAAAGGCCCTGATGGACGCCCGCGCCATGTCACCCGCATGTGGCCCAAACGCGCCGCGCAATTGCTTGAGGGCGGCGCGCTCTATTGGGTTTTCAAAGGTCAGATTTTGGCCCGGCAGCGGATCTGCGCCTTTGATGAAGTCATTGGCGAGGATGAAATCCGGCGCTGCGGCATCGTATTGGACCCCCATGTGATTCTCACCACGCCCCGGCGCAAACGCCCTTTTCAAGGCTGGCGCTATCTGGCCCATGAGGATGCGCCGCCGGATCTGGGGAGCCAGCGCGATAGCGAGGCCCCTTTGCCCCCCGAACTCCAAGCCGCCTTGGCCGAGATCGGCGTGCGGTGATCAACTCACCCCTTGGGCGGCTTCTGGATGATCTGACATAAAGCGATGCAGCGTGGAATAAAGCTGGCGCGCATGGGTGAGATTATCATCATGCAGCGCGGCGCGAATATCATCGCAAATCATTTCTTGCACCCGCTGCGGGCCTTTATGGCTGTGCAAGAGATAATTGGCCAAGCAGGCCGCCGAAACTTGCGGAATATGCTCATGTTCAGCAATGGCATTGACCTCAGCGGCGGTTAAATCCGTCATGCCCACAATATCGTCTTTTGTAATCATTTTTGGCTCCCCCCAAAAAACACTGACCTTACTTCACAAGATTAAACTAAATTTTCTTAACGCAATCTGACTCAGGTCAAAGCATGCATATATTCAAAGCTGTATTTTCTGCGTATCAATTAATGGAGGCCTCAAATGATCCGGCTTGCGATGATTCTTTATTCTTTGATTGGCACCACCTTGGCGGGCAGCTTAGTGGTGGTGGCTTTGGTGGCAGGGTTTGACGATCTGCAAGGCATCCTCGCCGCCGCTGTTATCGGCGCTGTGCTGTCGATCCCGGTCTCGCTCTTTGTGGCTAAGCAGATCACCGCACGGGGTTAGACGGCCGGGCGCTGAACAAGGCGCAGCCCAGTGTTTCCCGCAGGGCTGCCACCAGTTCATCCAGGGTTTCGGCATCCACATAGCGCCCGCCGGTGTGATCGGCCAAACAGCGCGTGGCGCTTTGCCCATCGGTATATCCGGGATCTTGCCGGTCCCAGGAAAAGTAATCGCCGCGCATTTTAAAGCCGATCACATGCACGGTCAGTCCCGGTCGTTCGGCCGCAAGCTGCGCCGCCAAAGCGCAGGGCGCGCCGCCACAGGTTTCTTTGCCATCAGTGACCAGAACAATGGTGCTTGATTGCGCTGCCGGGTCAAGCGCCCCGGCGGCCTGGCGCACAGCCTCGGTCAAAGGGGTGCGCCCATCGGGTTCGAGCCCGTCCACAGCTTCGATAATCGGGCCATCAGCGCGGGGCAGCGGCGGGAAGCGTAGATCGATATTCTCGCAAGCGCCCCCTTGCCCCGGACCATAGATGATCAACCCCAAGCGCCGATGCAGAGCGATATCGGGCATCACCTGGCGCATGGCGCGGCGGGCATCGAATATGCGCGGCTCGTCTAAATGGTTGAACCCCATTTCCGACATGGAGCCAGAGCCATCAAAGACGATCATCGCGTCTTCGGTGCATTGCGGGCCTGCCCCCAACGCCCCGGCCAGCGCCGCGGAAAGCCACAAGCCAACCCCGCCCACGCGAAAGGGCCGTGCCAGTTGAGATCGGGAAAAGCGCGCAACCATAGCGCCACCCTGCCCAACTGGCCCCGGCCCGATCAAGCCCGACCAAGGGCGCAAATCACAAACTGATGGGCTCCATCACCACTGGTTCGATCACATCCACCCCTGGCAAGGCCGCCACCAGTTTTTCCGCCGATTGCTCGAGCAAAGGAAAGGTTTTGTAATGGCAGGGGATCACGGTTTTGAACTTGAAAAACCGCTTTGCCGCATAGCCAGCCCGCGCCATATCCATGGTGAAATGCCCGCCCGCGCAAAGAATGCCAATCTCGGGCGCATGCAGCGCTTGGATCAGCTCCATATCCATATGCAGATCCGTATCGCCGGAAATATAGACCGAGCGGCCCCCATGGCTGAGCACAAAACCTGCCTCACCCCCCGCATAGACCGGCCCGTGATCTGAGGGCAGCGAAGAGGAATGCACCGCATGCACCATGGTCACGGCCACATCGCCCAGCATCACAGTGCCGCCCTTGTTAAAGCCCACGCCCTTGATGCCCTCGGCGCTTTCCCAATAGCTGATCAGATCAAAGATCCCGACGATGGGCAGATCGCATTCCTTGGCCAGGGCCAGGATCCCATCGCTATGGTCAAAATGGCCATGGGTCAGCAGGATATGGGTCGCCCCGGCAATCGCCTCGGCGCGCTTTTCCGGATCAAAGAGCGGATTGCTCAACCACGGATCCACCAGCAAAATTTGATCGCCAATCTCAATGCGAAAACCAGAATGGCCAAGCCATGTAAATTTCATCATTCTCTCCCCAGTGACTCGCTCGCAGTCTAAGGAAAGCTCGCCGAAATGGAACTCACGCGCGCCGTAAATGGCTATTGCGAAAGGCTTGATCCAGGCTATTGGGCCGAGCCCATCAATGCCATTACAAATGCCGGTTTTGTCATTGCCGCTGTGATCCTATGGCCGCGGGTGGCGGGGCTGCCTTTGGCCCGAGCGCTTTGCGTGGTTCTGGCGGCAATCGGGGTGGGGTCTTATCTGTTTCACACCCATGCGCAGATTTGGGCCATGATCGCCGATGTTCTCCCGATCGGGATTTTCATCCTGCTTTATATCTATGTGGCCAATCGCCATTACTGGGAATTGGGGCCATGGGCTGCCTTGGCCCTGACGGGGCTGTTTTTGCCCTATGCGGCGCTGTTGCTGCCGGTGTTTTCAGCCCTGCCGTTTTTCCACATCTCTGCCGCCTATTGGCCCGTGCCGCTTTTGATCGCGATTTATGCGATTTTGCTGCGAAACCGAGCACCGCAGACCGCAAAGGGGCTTGGCATAGGCGCGGCGCTCTTGGCGCTGTCTTTGAGCTTTCGCAGCCTGGACATGCCGCTTTGCCCGCAACTGCCCGTAGGAACACATTTTCTTTGGCATTTGCTCAATGCGGTAATGCTGGGCTTGGTGATTGAAACCTATCGCGCGCATATGCAACGCCGCGCAGCGGTTGCAGCCGCGCAGGCACAGGGGTAAAGCGGCGAGTGATTTGACAGACGGAGGCCGGCCCCCATGTCCATCGACATCGAGACCGCTGCAAAAGTGGCCAAGCTCGCGCGGATCCGCGTGGAAGACGACGCGCTCCCGGCGCTGGCTGCGGAATTCAACACCATCCTCGGCTTTATCGAGCAATTGAGCGAGGTGGATGTAGACGACGTAGAGCCCATGGTGAGCGTCACCCCCATGCGCCTGAAACGCCGCGAAGACGCGGTGAGTGACGGCGATATCCAAGACAAGGTTTTGGCCAATGCGCCCGATGCGCGCGAGGGCTTTTTTGCGGTGCCAAAGGTGGTTGAGTGATGAGCGAGCTGTCTTCCCTAACCCTGGCCGCCGCCCGCGACGGGCTGCGCAAAGGCGAGATCACCGCCACCGAGCTGACCGAGGCCTGCCTGAGCGAGATCGAGGGTGCCAGCGCCCTGAACGCTTTTGTGCACAACACCCCCGATCTGGCCCGCGAGCAAGCCGCTGCGGCGGATGCGCGCCTGAAATCTGGCGATGCGCCGGATCTGTGCGGCATTCCCCTGGGCATCAAAGATCTGTTTTGCACCAAGGGCGTGGCCTCCCAGGCGGCATCGCGCATCCTTGAGGGCTTCAGCCCGGAATATGAAAGCACCGTGACCTCTAAGCTTTGGGATCAAGGCGCGGTTATGCTGGGCAAGCTGAATATGGACGAATTCGCCATGGGCTCGTCCAATGAAACCTCGGTTTATGGCAATGCGATCAACCCTTGGCGCCGGGATGGCGACGGGGCGGATCTGACGCCTGGGGGCTCTTCGGGGGGCTCGGCTGCGGCTGTGGCCGCTGATCTGTGCCTTGCGGCCACAGGCACCGATACGGGCGGCTCGATCCGCCAGCCTGCGGCCTTTACCGGCATTGTTGGGCTCAAACCCACCTATGGGCGCTGCTCCCGTTGGGGCATTGTCGCCTTTGCCTCTTCGCTGGACCAAGCAGGCCCCATGACCAAAACCGTGCAGGATGCGGCGATTTTCCTGAACGCGATTGCCGGTCATGACGCCAAAGACAGCACTTCGGCGGATCTGGCAGTGCCAGATTTCGAAGCCATGCTCACCGGTGATATTCGCGGCAAGAAAATCGGCATCCCCAAAGAATACCATATGGAAGGCATGCCCGCCGAGATCGAAGCGCTCTGGGCGCAAGGCGCGGATATGCTGCGCGATGCAGGTGCCGAGATTGTCGAGATCTCCCTGCCCCATACGAAATACGCACTGCCCACCTATTACGTCATCGCGCCGGCAGAGGCCTCGTCGAACCTGGCACGCTATGACGGGGTGCGCTATGGCCACCGCGCCAAGCTGGCCCAGGGCGATGGCATCACCGAGATGTATGAAAAAACCCGCGCCGAAGGCTTTGGCCATGAGGTGCAGCGCCGGGTGATGGTGGGCACTTATGTGCTCTCGGCTGGTTTCTATGACGCCTATTACAATCGCGCCCGCAAGGTGCGCAGCCTGATCAAGCGCGATTTTGAGACCGTCTTTTCCGATGGCATTGATGCGATCCTGACCCCAGCCACGCCTTCGGCGGCCTTTGGCCTGGGCGAGATGACTGAGGCCGATCCGGTGCAGATGTATCTTAATGATGTCTTTACCGTGACCGTGAACCTGGCCGGTTTGCCCGCGATCTCGGTGCCTGCTGGGCGCGATTCCCAGGGCCTGCCCCTGGGGCTGCAATTGATCGGCAAGCCTTGGGAAGAAGGCGATCTGCTCAACCAAGCGCAGGTTCTGGAACGGGCCGCTGGGTTTGATGCCAAACCCGCGCGCTGGTGGGCATGATGATGCGCAGCGCTTTGATTGCTGTGGCAGCCATCGGATTGCTGGCGGCCTGTGATCCCGCAGGACCTGCAGATACCCGGGTGCAATTGATCCCGATCATGAACCCCGAGGATCGCGGCGGCGCAACGACGCAATCCACTGGTGGCGGCGCGCCATTGGATGCGATGCGCCCCGATGCCTCGCCCATTGCCAGCTCTGCCCCTGGGGCCGTCACCCCGACCGCGGATGCCTCAACGGAACTGGCCGCAGCCGCCACCGCCGCTGTGACCGAGCCCGCAGAGAGCCAAGAGACCGCTGTGGTGGCCGCTGATGGGGCCGCGCTGGCAGCCTTTGCCAAATCCAATACCCATGCCCCTGGGGCCGCTGCTTATGGGCGCAGCTTTAGCTCGCCGGAACGGGCCGAGCGCGCTTGCGCCCGCTATGCCAGCGCTGATCAAGCGCAAACCGCCTTTTTGGCCGCAGGCGGGCCGCAGCAAGATCCCAAAGGCATGGACCCGGATGGGGATGGCTATGTTTGCGGCTGGGATCCGGCCGCGTTCCGCAGCGCCAGTGCCAGCTAAGCCTGCGCCTCCAGAAAATGCTCAGGGCCGCGCCAATGGCCCTGACACAGCCCTGGCCCAATGGTACCCTTCGCCCAGTTTCGGCCCGCGCCGCGGGGATGGGAAAATCTCTGTCATTGTGATCCATTACACCGCTATGGACAGCGCCGAGGCCGCCCTAGAGCGGCTATGCGATCCCGCTGTGGAAGTTTCCGCCCATTACCTGATCGGCAGCGATGGCAGGATCTGGCAGATGGTCCGCGATCAAGAGCGCGCTTGGCATGCGGGCCTGGGGGAATGGGCGGGCGAGGGCGATGTGAATTCCCGCTCCATCGGAATAGAGCTCGACAATCGCGGCGATCACCCATTTTCTGCCGCGCAAATGGACCGGCTGGAAGCGTTGCTCCGCGATCTCATGGCCCGGCACGATCTTGGCCCGAGCGCGGTGATCGGCCATTCGGATATGGCGCCCGAGCGCAAATGCGATCCTGGCCGGCGCTTTGATTGGGCGCGGCTGGCACGGCAAGGGCTGGCGCTTTGGCCCGCCCCCATATCGCCCCCTGAGGCCGCCGCCATTGATCCAGAACTCTTCGCCGCCAATCTGCGCGCCTTTGGCTATCCCAAGGCCCCGCCTGAGATACTGCTTGATGCGATGCGCCAGCGCTTTCGTCCCTGGGCCAGCGGGCCGCTTACCCCCAAAGATATGGCCCTTGCCCGCGCCCTTGCGCAGCTGGCCGTTGACCCCGACGCCCAGAGCGCCTAAGCCGCCGGGCGCGCGGATGGCTGGATGGCCGCGGCCTTTGGGTCGAGGAAAGTCCGGACTCCAAGAAGCATCGGTGCCGGGTAACGCCCGGCCGGGGAAACCCGAGGGAAAGCGCCACAGAAAACAGACCGCCCCGCTTGCGGGGTAAGGGTGAAACGGTGGGGTAAGAGCCCACCGCGGGACGGGTAACCGGACCGGCATGGCAAGCCCCACCGGGAGCAATGCCGAATAGGGATCCTGCGCGGGCTTGCCCGCAGGCCGCTTCAGCCCAGGGATCCGGGTTGGCAGCTAGACCCCGTCAGCAATGGCGGGGCCAGAGGAATGGTCATCCATGGGGCCCTGCCCCAGGACAGAATCCGGCTTACAGGCCATCCGCGCGCTTGATGTCTTCGCCAAAAGCAATCACCAGCGCGCCATCGCACCGCCCCAAAAATCGGGCGGATCACCTTTATCGCAGCCTGCCCGAGCCTGCGCCGCGCGAATCTACTTGACAGAGACCGCGCGTTCTCTACAAGGCGGCCTTCATAGATTTCCGGGCGGAGAGCACCGCCTGTGTCAGGAGCACACCATGGCGAAGCCGACCACGATCAAGATCCGCCTGAACTCGACCGCGGATACCGGGCATTTCTACGTGACCAAGAAAAACGCCCGCACCATGACCGAGAAAATGGTGGTCAAGAAATACGACCCCGTTGCGCGTAAGCACGTTGAATACAAAGAAGGCAAGATCAAGTAATCTTGCGCCTTTTTTGGATGGATTAGGGCCGTGCTTTGCGCGGCCTTTTGCCGTTTAAGCCCCTACGCCGATTACGCCCGCTCAGCGCGCCCGCGGGCCATCATGCGCAAAAAAAGGGCGACAGATCCCTGCCGCCCCTTGGATTTGTCAGTGTTTCGCCTGTTAGGCCTTTTTCTTTTTCGGCGGCATCAGATCGGTGATCGTGCCTTCGAACATCTCGGCAGCGAAATTCACCGTTTCTGACAGCGTGGGATGGGGGTGAATCGTATGGCCCAGATCCACCGCATCGGCGCCCATCTCAATGGCCAGCGCCACCTCGGCGATCAGATCCCCCGCATTGGTTCCCACAATCGCCGCCCCAAGCACGCGATCATCGCTTGGATCAAACAGCAGCTTGGTGATCCCCTCGCTGCGCCCATTGCTGAGCGAGCGCCCAGAGGCCGCCCAGGGAAAGACGCCTTTTTCGACCTTCACCCCTTTGGCGCGGGCTTCGGTCTCGGTCAGGCCGCACCAGGCAACCTCGGGGTCCGTATAGGCCACTGAAGGGATCACACGGGCGTCGAAATGGCGATTATGGCCCGCAGCTGCCTCGGCCGCCACTTTGCCCTCATGCACCGCCTTATGGGCCAGCATCGGCTGGCCGACCACATCGCCAATGGCAAAGATATGCGGCTGGCCTGTGCGCTGCTGGCTGTCCACAGCGATAAAGCCGCGCTCATCCACTGCGACACCGGCCTGTTCCGCATCAATCAGCTTGCCATTGGGTGTGCGCCCCACCGCCACCAGAACCTTGTCAAAGCTCTCAGTGAAAGCATCGCCTTTCTCATCCTCGAAATGCACTTTCAGCGCCTTTTTCTGAGGCTCGATGCCGGTGACCTTGGTCTTGAGCCAGATATTTTCATACCGGGCCTCGATGCGTTTATGGAGCGGCTTTACCATATCCTTATCGGCGCCGGGCATGATCTGATCCATCAGTTCCACAACACTGATCTGAGAGCCCAGAGCATCATAGACACAGGCCATCTCTAGCCCGATGATACCGCCGCCCAGGATCAGCATCCGCTTGGGAATGTCGGCCAGTTCCAGCGCCCCGGTGCTGTCGATCACCCGCGGGTCATCATGGGGCAGGAAAGGCAGCTCCACCGGCTCTGAGCCCGCAGCGATGATGCAAGTGTCAAAGCTGACGGTTTTGCTGCCCTCAGCGGTCTGCACCGCGATCATATTGGGCCCGGTGAAACGCCCTAGCCCCTCAACCACCTGCACTTTGCGGCCCTTGGCCAGACCCGAAAGCCCGCCTGTGAGCTGGCCGACCACCGTGTCCTTCCAAGACCGCAGAGCATCCAGATCGATCTTGGGCTTGGCAAAGCGAATGCCGTGATCGCCCATCTCTTCGGTCTCAGTGATCACCTTGGCCGCATGGAGCAGCGCTTTGGAGGGGATACAGCCCACATTGAGACACACACCCCCAAGGGTGGGGTTGCGCTCGATCAAGATCACCTTCTTGCCCAGATCCGCCGCCCGGAAAGCCGCCGTATACCCGCCAGGGCCAGAGCCCAGCACCACGACCTCGCCATGCAGATCCCCTGGCCCTGTGGCGCTGCCGGCAGCCGCCAGGGCCTGAGGCGCGGCAGGCGCCGATGCGGCAGAGGGGGCCTCGATGGCCGCCTCTGCCGCCCCTGCCATTTCCAAGGTCAAGATCACACTGCCTTCCGAGACCTTATCGCCCTCGCCCACGGCAATTGCTGTGACCTTGCCCGCCGCAGGGCTGGGCACTTCCATTGTGGCTTTGTCGCTTTCGATCTCGATCAACGGGTCTTCTGCGGCGACAACATCGCCCACAGAGACCAGCACACTGACCACAGGCACATCGGTGAAATCACCAATATCGGGAACTTTCACGTCCATCGGTGTTTCTCCTTACCACATCAATTTGCGCATATCGCCGAGCAGGGTTTTCAGCGTCACGCAGAACCGCGCTGCCAATGCCCCATCCACGGCCCGGTGATCATAGCTCAGCGACAAAGGCTGCATCAGCCGCGGCTCAAAGCTCTCTGTCGCCTTGTTCCAGACCGGCGCGATTTTCGACCGGGTCAGGCCCAAGATTGCAACCTCTGGCGCATTCACGATCGGGGTGAAACTGGTCCCCCCAATCCCGCCCAGCGAGGAAATCGTAAAGCTCGCCCCGGACATATCCCCGCCTTTGAGCTCCCCGGCGCGGGCTTTGGCAGAGAGCGCGCCAAGCTCTTGCGAGATCTCCACAATGCCTTTGCGGTCCGCATCTTTGATCACCGGCACCACAAGCCCATTGGGCGTGTCCGCGGCAAAGCCGATATTGTAATAGCGCTTCTTGATCAGCTTATCGCCATCAGGATGCAGCGAGCTGTTGAACTCCCAATGGGTTTTCAGCGCGCTCACCGAGGCTTTGATCACAAAGCTCAGCAGCGTGACCCGATAGCCTTCTTCTTTGGCCATCGTATCCATCTCTTTGCGATACCCATCAAGATCCGTGATATCGGCCTCGTCATTATGGGTGACATGGGGGATGTTGAGCCATGAGCGGTGCAGCGCGGGCCCCGAGATCTTTTTGATCCGAGACATCTCCACATCTTCCACCGGACCGAATTTCGAGAAATCCACCGCCGGAATGGGCGGGATACCCATACCGCCCTGAGCCGCGCCAGGGCCGCTGGCCGGGGCCTGGGTGGATTTGAAGAACTTGGTCACATCCTCGCGCAGGATGCGGCCCTTGCGGCCGGTGCCATTCACCTGGGCCAGTTCCACCCCAAGATTGCGGGCAAAGGCACGCACCGACGGCGAGGCATGGGCTTTGCCAAAGCCCGCATCGGTCACCGCCCCAGCGCTGGCCACTGGGGCAGGCGCGGGTGCTGGTGCCGCCGGAGCGGGCGCCGCAGCCGGCGCCGGGGCCGGAGCGAGCGCTGCCGCAGCGCCATCGGCTTCAAGGATCAAGATCAACGCCCCTTCCGAGACTTTATCCCCTTCCGCAAGCTTGATCTCTTTGACCACGCCAGCGGCGGGGCTGGGCACTTCCAGCGTCGCCTTATCGCTTTCCAGCTCGATCAGCGGATCCTCAACCGCGATGCTATCGCCCACACTGACCAGCACGCTGACCACGGGCACATCGGAGAAATCACCAATATCGGGTACGGTTACTTCGATCGTCATGTCTTGTCTCCTCCTCCCGCGCTCACACCAACCGGGGGTTCGGCTTATTGCCGTCGATGTCGTATTTGCTCAGGGCTTTGGTCAGATCCGCTTTGGTGATGGCTTTCGCCTTCCACAGATCCACCATGGCCGCAGCGGCGATATGATTGGCGTCCACCTCAAAGAAGCGCCGCAGATTGACCCGGCTGTCCGAACGACCAAACCCATCAGTGCCCAGCACCGAGAAACTGCGCCCTTCAGGGATGAAGCCCCGGATCTGTTCGGCATAGTTTTTCATGTAATCGGTGGCCGCCACGATGGGTCCGCGCGATTTCGCCAGCTGGTCCGTGACAAAGGCGCTGCGCGGCTCTGCCAAAGGATTAAGCCGGTTAAACCGCTCCGCATCCTGGCCATCGCGGGCCAGCTCGTTGAAGGATGTGGCCGACCAGATCTCGGCGCTGACCCCGAAATCTTCCTTGAGCATTTGCGCCGCTTTCATCGCCTGCACCAAGATCGTGCCAGACCCCATCAGCGTGACATGCTTTTTCGGCGCTTTGGACGGACCGGAGAGCTTGTAAAGCCCGCGGATAATATCGGCCTCCACCCCCATGGGCATATCGGGATGGGCGTAGTTTTCATTCATCAGCGTGAGATAGAAGAACACATCTTCCTGATCCTCATACATGCGCCTCAGCCCATGCTGCACAATCACCGCCACCTCATATTGGAAGGTGGGATCATAGGTGATGCAATTGGGAATGGTCCCCGCCAGGATATGGCTATGGCCATCCTCATGTTGAAGCCCCTCACCATTGAGCGTGGTGCGCCCAGCGGTGCCCCCCAGCATAAAGCCCCGCGCCCGGCTATCGCCCGCCGCCCAGGCCAGATCCCCGATCCGCTGGAAGCCGAACATTGAATAATAGATGAAGAACGGGATCATCGGCACCCCATGCACCGAATAGGATGTGGCCGCGGCGATCCAATCGGCCATAGCCCCGGCCTCGTTGATGCCCTCTTGCAGCACCTGACCGTTCTCTGTCTCCTTGTAGAACATCATCTGATCAGCGTCTTCGGGCGTGTATTGCTGCCCTTTGGGATTGTAGATCCCCACCGAGCGGAAGAGCCCTTCCATGCCGAAAGTGCGGCTTTCATCGGGTACGATTGGCACCACTTGCTTGCCGATTTTCTTGTCCCGCAGCAGGGTTGTTAAGATCCGCACAAAGCCCATGGTGGTGGAAATCTCGCGATCCCCGGTGCCTTTGAGCTGCGCCTCGAATTTATCGAGCCCCGGGATCTCGAGCTTAGGAGCATCGCGCCAATGGCGTTTGGGGAACTCCCCGCCCAATGCTTTGCGCCGATCTGACAGATAGGCTTTCTGCGCGTTGTTGAGTTTGACAAAGGGCGCTTTGGGCAGATCCTCGTCTGATACCGGGATCTGGAACCGGTCACGCATATCGCGCAACTGATCTTCGGCCATTTTCTTTTGCTGATGGGTGGTGTTTTGCCCCTCACCCGCGCTGCCCATGCCATAGCCTTTGACGGTTTTCACCAGCAGGCAAGTGGGCTGGCCTTTGACCTGGGTGGCGCGTTTAAAGGCGGTATAGACCTTTTGCACATCATGCCCGCCCCGGCGCAGATCCCAGATTTGCTCATCGCTCCAATCTTCGACCAGCGCCGCGGTTTCGGGATATTTGCCAAAGAAATTCTCGCGGATATAAGCGCCATCTTTGGATTTAAAGGTCTGATAATCCCCATCAAGGGTTTCATCCATGAGCTGACGCAACCGCCCAGAGGTGTCTTTTTCCAACAGCTCATCCCAGCCCCGGCCCCAGAGCAGTTTGATCACTTCCCAGCCCGCGCCGCGAAAGCCGCCTTCAAGCTCTTGCACGATCTTGGAATTGCCCCGCACCGGCCCGTCAAGACGCTGCAAATTGCAATTGATCACAAAGATCAGGTTATCGAGCCCTTCCCGCGCGGCCAGGCTGATCGCGCCAAGGGATTCCGGCTCGTCCATCTCGCCATCGCCCAGGAAACACCAGACCTTGCGATCGGCCATATCAATGAGCCCGCGATTATGCAGGTATTTCATGAACCGCGCCTGATAGATGGCGCAAAGGGGCCCCAGCCCCATCGAAACCGTAGGGAATTGCCAATAATCGGGCATCAGCCATGGGTGCGGGTAAGAGCTCAGCCCACCGCCCGCGACCTCGGAACGGAAATTCTCCAGCTGCTCTTCGCTGATCCGGCCTTCCATAAAGGAGCGCGCGTAAATGCCAGGGATCACATGGCCCTGGAAAAACACCAAATCGCCCCCATGCAGCGCCGAGCGTGCCCGCCAGAAATGGTTCAGCCCCACATCATAGAGCGCCGCCGAGGAGGCAAAGCTGGCAATATGGCCGCCATATTCACTGCTTTCCTTATTGCGGCGCACCACCGTGGCCATGGCGTTCCAGCGATTGATGGTGCGGATACGCCATTCCATTTCCAGATCGCCAGGAAACTCGGGCTGATCATCTACGGGAATGGTGTTTTGATAAGGCGTGGTGGCCGAAAAGGGCAGCATCGCCCCCGCAGCGCGGGCCTGCTGCACCGCTTTGTCCAGCAGAAAATGCGCCCGGTCCGCCCCGTCGCGTTCGATCACATCAGCGACCGCTTCCTGCCATTCCTGGCTTTCCACCGGATCAATATCGGATTGGTCTTTCATGGCATCTCTTCCCGTCCTTCAGGCATGGGGAAAGATACCGCTCGCGGCGCCTCCCCTTGCATGTGATCCGGCCAGGCTCAGCGGCCCAAATACCGGAATTCCAGGTTGAGTAGGTCAGAAAATTACGCGCCAGTTATGGTTCTTATTCGGATCTTGCGCGCAAGATTATTTCCATCCCGCTCAGATTTTATGCTTCACATTCAGTACTTTGCAAGTCTTCACGTCAACACTTATTACCTAACCCAAAACACCGGCTTTGCCTACCTTACGTCACGCATAGCTGATCTTACTCAGCCGCATGCCCAGGCCCATCGCAACAGCCCCCGCCATAGAATTTATCGCGCGACATTTTCCCGATGCCGGGATTGAGACTATTGGTGGGATCACAGGCCCGGTAATGCGCTGCCAAATCCGGCTTGGCCGCATAAAGATGGCCCACATTATGTTCCGCCGGATATTCCGCCCCGCGCGCATCCAGCAGCGCCAGCATCTGCGCCTTCAGCGCGGCGGGATCTGCGCCTTTCTTCACGATATAATCTTGGTGCAGCACATGGCAGAAGAAATGGCCGTAATAGAGCTTGGCCACGAGCTGCTCTTCGATCTCGGGGGGCAAGACCTCTAACCAATCGCGATCATTGCGCCGCAAGGCGATATCCAGCGCTAAGATGTCTTCGACCTCATCCGCATGAACCGCGCCATAGCGAATGGCCGCCCCGGCGGCTGCGAAACGGTGCAGCCCGGCGATTTTTGCCTCGCGCGGGGTGCATTCGAAATAATCGCCATCCCGGGCCGCGAAAAACTCCGGCAGAAAACCCCGCGCCTCGGCAATGCCCTCGTCATGCATTTTCAAGATCAGATGATGGCGAAACTGAGCCCGAAAGCCCGTCATGCGTTTGGGCAGCAAATTGGGATAAACCCGCATCGCCAATTGCATGAACCGGTCCGTGGCGTGGCGCAGCCCGGGGATCTTATTCAACCGTGCATCCACCGCGCCTTTGAGCGCAAAAATCCCCGGCAAACGGTCAGTGCCGAGCTTGTCGATCATCGCCACTGTGTCTTTGCCGTAGCGCTCCGCAATATCAAAGCATTCCGCCTCAAGATATTCAGCACTCACCGGCAGGCTTTCAAACTCGGTCAGGATATGGCGGCGCAAATCAGTCAGCACGCCGGGATCATTGGTGCCGATATAAAAGACCTGTTCCGCCTGATTGAGCGGATAACTGTCCAGGCGCACCGCAAACACCGCCAGCTTCCCAGCACAGCCCGCGGATTCAAAAAGGCGCGATTTATCCGCATTGAACCGCGCTGGTGTGGCCGCATCCACATCGCACACGCGGGTCACATAATCCGTGTCAGAGGCTTTGAAATTGCTGGTCTCGATATCCTCAGGGCCATATTCCCCCGCCTCTAGCCGGGTCAGGATCTCTTCGGGCGTTTCCCCAAGGCGAATGCCCAGATGATTGACCAGTTCCAGCGTACCGCTGGCGGTGATCTGCGCGTAAAGGGAAAGTTCTGTATAGCTGGGGCCGCGTTCGATCAGCGATCCCCCGGAATTGTTGCACACCCCGCCGATGATCGAGGCCCCGATACAAGACGAGCCGATCACCGAATGCGGTTGACGCCCCAGCGGGGCCAGCAGCTTTTCCAGAGCAAAAAGCGTCGCGCCGGGAAAGCCGATCACCTGCTTGCCCCCTTGCAAGGGCTGGATCGCATCCATGCGGTTGGTGTTGATCAGCACCACATCGCGATCATAGCGCCCTTTCGGGGTCGAGCCTTCGGTCAGCCCCGTATTGGCCGCTTGCAAAATGATGATCTTATCGGCGGCAACACAGGCTTGGAGCACCTGCCATTGTTCCAACAAACTGCCCGGGCGGACCACCGCCAGAGCCTCGCCTTCGCCAGAGCGAAAGCCTTTGCGAAACCGCTCGGTCTCGCGCGCGCCCGTCAACACATGGCCAGACCCGACAATAGATTGTAACGCTGCAATCAACTCTCGGTCTGTCATATGGGGCGCCCTCCCTGCGCCGTCTTAATAGGCCACCGATGGCAGCCAGGTGGCGATCTCGGGCCAGATAAAGACCAGCGCCAAAGCGAAAAGCTGGATCAGGATAAAGGGCACCACACCGCGATAGATGTCGGTGACCTTAATCTCGGGCGGGGCCACACCTTTGATATAGAACAGCGCAAAGCCTACTGGCGGGGTCAGGAACGAGGTTTGCAAACACATGGCAAAGAGAATGGTGAACCAGACCAGATCAAAGCCCAGTTGCTGCACCACCGGGGCCACAAGCGGCAGAATGATCAAGGTGATCTCGACCCAATCCAGGAAAAACCCCAGAAGGAAGACCCCGCCTAGGATAGCAATCACAATCCCCGCCGGGCCAAAGGGCAGACCAAGAAGCAGCTCTTCGATCACCTCGTCGCCGCCCAAGCCCCGCAGCACCACCGAAAAGGCCGTGGCCCCAAGGAAGATGGCAAAGATAAAGGCCGCGGTGCGGGTGGTGGAATAAAGCGACTCGCTGAGCACCGGCAAAGACAGCCGCCCAGAGGCCGCCGCCAACAACATCGCGCCCAATGCGCCCACGCCCGAGGCCTCGGTCGGCGTGGCCAGACCAGCAAAGATCGAGCCCAACACCCCCAGGATCAGCGCGGCGGTGGGGATCACCGCAAGCACCACATCAAACACCACTTTGCCATCGATCTTGGGCAGATCCTTAGGCACCGGGGCGACCGAAGGCTGCAATGCCGGGCGGGCCAGCGCATAGATCACATAAAGCGCCCCAAGCATCAGACCGGGGAAAAACGCGCCCATGAACAGATCGCCCACCGAGGCTTCGGGCACCGCCAAACGGTCAGCCATCAGCACCAGCATGATCGATGGCGGGATCAAAATCCCCAATGTCCCCGTGGCGCAAGCCGTGCCGACGGCAAAGCCCTTGTCGTAATTATGCTCCATCATCACTGGCAGCGAGAGCATGCCCAGCAGCACCACAGAGGCCCCGATGATCCCGGTGGTCGCCGCCAGCAACACGCCGATGATGATCACCGTCACCGCATAGCCGCCGCGCACCGCGCCAAAGAGCTTGACCATATTGTTCATGAGCCGCTCGGCCACGCCGGATTGATCCAGCATGATGCCCATAAAGATGAACATGGGCAGCGCCACCAGGGTTTCGCTTTCCACCAAGCTCCAAACCCGCTCGGGCACCAGCGCCAGCGAGGATGGGTAATCAAACCAAAGATCAGCGCCGAAATTTTCCACCGCGACCACACCGATCACGGTCCAGAT
Organism: Mangrovicoccus sp.; assembly: GCA_025800345.1. Lineage (GTDB taxonomy): Bacteria > Pseudomonadota > Alphaproteobacteria > Rhodobacterales > Rhodobacteraceae > JANSYP01. Next base: position 51,980 of record JAOXSB010000073.1, read on the forward strand.
CACAGCGGTGCCGCCCAAAACCCAGGCCACGGGAAAACCGGTCATCAACAGCATCCCGAAAGTGCCGAACAAACCGATGACAAAAATCTGTTCCGTGGACATTAGGCGGCTTCCTTGGACTCGGAGGTTTTCACAGGGGTTGGCAGCCCAAATAACAGGGCGGTGACGCGCAACAGGCGCGACAGCGCCGCCAGGATCAGCAGCGCAAAGGACAGCGCTACAATGCCTTTCAAGATCCAGCGATGATCAAGCCCCGCCGGGGCTTGGCTGCGCTCGCCTTGGGTAAATGAGGCATAAGCATAAGGCATCGCCTCATAGAGCGCGGCGCCCAGGAAAGGCAGCAACAGCAATGTGATCCCGAAAAATTCGACCCAGCCTTGGGTTTTCAGGCTCATGCGCTCATGCAGCACATCCACGCGCACATGATCATCCGCGGTCAACGCATAAGACAGGCCCAGCAGCCAGGCCCCGCCCGCAATATGCCATTGCCATTCTTCCAAGGTCACAGAGCCCTGACCGAAAGCGTAGCGTCCCACCACCGCATAGATGATCACACCCACCACCGCGAGCCAGGCCCAGGACACCAATTTGCCGAACCAGACGAACCCGGCATCGATCCGCTGGCTCAGCGCGGTTTGCGGCAATTGGGTATGGTGATGCAGCAACTCGTCAGCATCCGCGATATGCATCTGTTCGCGTTCGCCGGTCTTGAACTCTGACTCCTGCATAGGCCACCCCTTATCGCTGAAAAGGCTTGGCGTGCGCCACGCTTGCGCCAAGAAACCCTATGGCCACCCGATCACGCGGGCAGCCATAGGCCGTCATATGAACGCGGTTTATTCCGCGTCGAGATTGGCCGGCAGATAGGCCCGCTCATCCCAGATGGCGTAGTTTTTCTGGAATGCCTGCTGGCTTTCATAGATCCGCGCGAAATCAGCGTCATTGGCCGCTTCTTCCGCCAGAACCTCTTCGGTCAGGGTTTTCAGCTGGCGCAGGATCTCCACCGGGATCTGATCCGCATTCACGCCGCCCTCTTGGAAGCCTGCGAGCACTTCACCGTTTTTATACTCGCCTTCCGCCAGACCGCGGGTCACTGCCGCCGTGCAAGTGGCTTCGACCAGCATTTTCTGCGCGTCGCTTGCCTTGGCCCATTCATCCTTGTTGATCAGCATATACTGCGCCGTGAAGGGCTGATGCCAACCGGGGAAGAGATTGTATTTCACAATCTGGTTGAAGCCGAGGATCTGATCGATTGCCGGCATGGAGAATTCGGTGGCGTCGATCGTGCCTTTTTCCAGGGCTTGGAACAGCTCGCCGCCGGGCATCATGGTGACGCTAGCGCCCAAACGCTCCATCACCTTACCGCCCAGACCGGCAAAGCGGATCTTCATGCCTTGGTAATCTTCCAAGTTCTCGATGGGCTCTTTGAACCAACCCGCGGTTTCCGGTCCAATGATCCCGCAAAGCTGCGCATGCACATTAAAGCCTTTGGCGTCATAGACCTCTTGCAGCATGTCATGGCCGCCGCCGTAGTAATACCAGCCCGTATAGGCCCAGGGCTTAAGCCCAAAGGGCACCGCCGCAAAGAGCGGCAGCGCAGGCACTTTACCCTGGTCATAGCCGATCCAAGTATAGCCTGCCTGCACTTTGCCATCGCTGACCGATTGCAGGATATCGAACGGCGGTACCAATTTGCCCGGCTCGTAGATTTTCACTTTGAAACTGCCATCGGACGCGGTGTTCAGCGTGTCGGCCACCCAAGGCGCAGGCGAGCCAAGGCCTGGCAGATTGGATGCAAAGGCAATGGGCATCTTCCATTTCAGATCGTCGGCCATTGCGGGAATGGCAGCAGTGACAGCAGCCGCCGCAACCGCGAGACCGGTGAGAATGGTTTTCATTGTATTCCTCCAAAGCGGGCTCTTGTGAGCCACAAAAAACGGCACTCACCTCCGGCAGTGGTTCAATTAAATTACCACCATTTGCACAGCCTCCCCCTTGCCCGAATGAGCCAGCCATCCCAGGCAAGCCCGCCATGCAACGCAAGCAAGCTTGATAGCACCATACACAGAAGATTCCTCAAATAAAGCCTCATGCGAGAGAAAATCGCCGCGGGCCAAAGGCACATTTCACACGGCTGATTTACAGTCCGCCCCACCTGCGCCGCAGCGTTCTGGCACATTTTATTGACCATCTTTGATCTGCGCCCCTATTCTGGGCTCTATGGCGGATACACTTTCCTTATTTGACCCGATCGACCATGTGAGCGTCGCCGATGCGGTGGTGCATCAGATCGAAAGCATGCTGGTGGCCGGTGTGCTCAAGCAAGGCGAACGCCTGCCCTCGGAACGCGATCTGGCCGAAGCGCTTGATGTCTCGCGCCCGAAAATACGCGAAGCACTGAAAACCCTTGAAACCCGCCAATTGGTCGAAGTGCGCCATGGCGAAGGCAGTTTCATCGCCCGGCTTACGGGCAGCGCTATGTCTCCGGCCTTGATGGAGCTTTACGCCCGTCACAGCCATGCGTTTTTTGACTATCTCGAATATCGCCGCGCCCAAGAAGCCTTTGCCGCGGAATTGGCGGCGCAGCGAGCCACGGCCTCGGATCATCGACGGATCTCGGCCAGCATCTCCCGGCTGCAAAAAGCCTGGGAGAACGGGGATGACCTTGCCGCGCGCGAGGCCGATGTCACCTTTCACAGCGCCATTGTCGATGCCAGCCACAACGCCACGCTGATCCATATGATGGGATCGATCTATGAACTGACGCAAAAGGGGCTGTTTTATAACCGGCGCTATCTGCGGGCCATTGATGGTTCAGGATTGGCATTGCTGGAACAGCATAAAGCCATCGGGGCTGCGATTCTCGACGGGCATCCCGACGCCGCACGGCAAGCGGCTCTGGACCATCTGGATTTTGTCGCGGCCTCCATGCGCAAAGGCGTGGAAGACACCCAACGCGAAACCATGGCGCGCAAACGCCTGGGCAGCCCAGAAAGCGGGTAATTGTCACTCTGGCCCCTAGGGCAACTGAGCGTTAGGAAGGGCTGAAACCCTTTGGGAGACTGCCTATGCCAATCCGCCGTCTGATCCTTTTGCGCCATGCGAAATCTGCTTGGGATCATCCCGAGCTAGAGGATCACGACCGCCCGCTGAATGAACGCGGCGTGCGTTCGGCCAAAGCCATTGGCGGATGGCTCATGGCGCAAGACTATCTGCCCGATCAGGTGCTGTGTTCTACTGCGGTGCGCACCCGGCAAACCTGGGATCTTCTCGGGCCAGAACTTGCCCAACCATCCGCGCCAATCAGCTATCGCAAAACCCTCTATCACGCCCCGCCAGAGGCGATGCGCGCGGAATTAGATGAGGCCAGCGGCAACACAGTCCTGATGATTGGCCATAACCCCGGCATTGCCGCTTTCGCCGCCGAGCTTGCCGAAGCCGCCCCGGCCCACCCCAAATTCACGACATACCCCACCGCGGCCACTTTGGTGCTTGAATTTGATGTCGAGCATTGGGCCGAAATCCATGCCCGCCAAGGTCGGGTGCTGGGTTTCATCGTGCCCCGCGAATTGACAGATTAACATTCATCACAGGTAATAAACGGCTATTGGGAGGCCACCCTGACAAAATAGCAAAAACATGCTATGGTTGCGCCCTTCAACCTAGAAGGAGGGGGCAGAATGTCCGATCTACCAAATAGCGAGAAATGCCCAAGCTATCACGCCGATACCAACCCGAACTGCACCGGGCGCTGTCAGCGCGAAAAGGGCCATGACGGCAAGCACAAGGATCAGCACGGCCACGAATGGTAAACCCGCAGCCGCGCCGTAAAGCGCAGTTTAATGCCCCAAGATCTGGCTGAGGAACAATTTGGTCCGGTCGCTTTGCGGGTTCTCAAAGAACTGTTCGGGCTCGTTTTGCTCAACGATTTGGCCCTGATCCATGAAAATCACGCGGTTGGCCACCTGGCGCGCAAAGCCCATCTCATGGGTCACGCAAAGCATGGTCATGCCTTCCTCGGCCAGCTCGATCATCGTGTCGAGCACTTCTTTGATCATCTCTGGGTCAAGCGCCGAAGTGGGCTCGTCAAACAGCATGATCCGCGGCTTCATACAAAGCGAGCGGGCGATGGCCACACGCTGTTGTTGCCCGCCTGAGAGCATGCCCGGATATTTATTGGCCTGATCAGGGATCTTGACCTTTTCCAGGAAATGCATCGCCGTTTCTTCGGCCTCTTTCTTGGGGATCTTCCGCACCCAGATCGGGGCCAGGGTGCAATTCTCCAAGATCGTCAGATGCGGGAACAGGTTGAAATGCTGAAAGCACATGCCAACCTCAGAGCGGATCTTATCAATATTCTTTAGATCCGATGACAGGCGGGTGCCATCCACAACAATGCTGCCTTGCTGGTGCTCTTCCAGCGCGTTGATACAGCGGATCAAAGTGGATTTCCCCGACCCAGATGGGCCGCAGATCACGATACGCTCACCGCGATAGACCGTGAGATTGATATCGCGCAGCACGTGGAATGCGCCATACCATTTATTCATCCCCTGGATCTCAATCGCCACCTCATCAGAGACGGTCATTTGCGACGGGCTGGATACGGTATTGGTGGCCGTGTCGGTCATGGATGCCTCCTTAGCGGCGATCGGTGGCGAGCTTGCGCTCGAGATATTGAGAATACTGGCTGATGCCGTAGCAGAAGACAAAGAACATCGCGGCAGCGGCGATATAGAGCTCCCAATAGACCCCAAACCAAGCGGTTGAAGACAGGATCGGCCCGCCAATCATCCCCAGCACATCGAACATGGAAATGATCGACACCAGCGTGGTGTCTTTGAACAGGCTCAGCGCGATATTCACGATGGACGGGATCGAGATCTTTAGCGCTTGCGGCAGGATAATCAGGCGCATGGATTGCCAATAATCCAACCCGATAGAGGCCCCGGCCTCATATTGGCCTCGCGGCAGGGCCGCCAGGCCGCCCCGGATCGCTTCGGCCATATACGCAGCAGCAAAGAGCGTGATCATGATGATCACCCGCAAGATCAGATCGAAATTCGAGCCTGGCGGCAGGAAATAAGCCAGCATCACCGAGGCCACGAATAGCAAGGTGATCAGCGGCACACCGCGGATGAATTCGATAAAGACCACACAGATGGTTTTGATAATCGGCAGATCCGATTGCCGCCCCAGCGCAAGGGCAATGCCCAAAGGCAAGGCCAGCGCCATAGAGGAGATGCCCAGGATAAAGTTGATCATAAAGCCGCCGATCTCGCGGCTTTCCACCTTATCTAGGGAAATATTGGCAATCGCGGAAAGCGCACTATCGAGCGGGCCCACCAGATAGACCCAAAACAGCATGCTGGCGGCAACACCTGCGATGATCGCTCCGAAAAAGGACCGGTCCGCGAGCAGCTGATAGACCACAAAGCCCAGCACAACCCCCAGCAGAGCCAGCACCGGCACCCAGATCGACCCGCCCCAGATCAGCCAATAGGCCAGGAAAGGGAACAACCCAGTGAACCAGAGCATTTTGCGCGGCAATTCGGAAAAGAGCAGCGGTGCCAAAGCCACAAAGAGCAGCACAAAGGCCAATGTGGCCCGGCCATAATGTTCGGACGGGTAGTTGCCGAACAACAGCTGTGGCCAGCGCTCGCTTAGCACCGCGAAACACCCGCCGCGCGCGCCATCAAGCTGCTCGCGGCAATCGCGGATCGAGGTGGCGTCCCAGACCCCATTGGCAAACCAGGGGATCACCGCCACCAAAAAGGAATAGATCAGATACAGCGCGATCAGCGTCATGATCCCTTGGGGGATCGATGAAAATAGATTGGCGCGCAGCCAATGCACCGGCCCTGCGGCTGTGGCAGGCGGGGCCTGGGCCGGCAAGGTTTCAGTGCGCACAAAGGCAAGCTGTTCGGGAGTATGAACCATCTTAGCGCTCCTTCAGCTTAACCGAATTGTTATAGAGATTCATGATCCCCGAAATCGCGAGCGAAATCGCCAGATAGAACCCCATGAGCAGCAAGATCGCTTCAAAGCTGCGCCCGGTCTGGTTCAAGGTGATCCCCCCCAGCGTGCCGGTGATATCCATATAGCCCACCGCAGCGGCCAAAGAGCTGTTCTTGGTCAGGTTCAAATATTGGCTGATATTTGGCGGGATCATCACCCGCAGCGCTTGCGGCAACACCACCAGGCTCATGATCCGGCCAGGGCGCAACCCAAGAGAGGCCGCCGCTTCGCTTTGGCCTTTGCTCACGGATAAGATCGCGCCGCGCACATTTTCCGCAATGAAGGCGCCGGTATAAAGCGACAAGGCCAACCACAGAGCCAGGAAAGAGCCGCGGATTTGCAACCCGCCTTGGAAATTGAACCCTTTCAGCGCCGGGTAATCCAGGCTGATCGGCTGGCCCATGGCGAAAAACGCCGCAAGCGTGGGCAGGAAAAACAGCGCCAGGCTTAGGGGCAGCACCGGCAGCTCGCGCCCTTGGCTATATAGCAAATGGCGCGCATAGCGGCGCAGAGCAAAAATCGCGATGATCGAGGCGATAAAGACGCCCACCACGATGCTTGAGCCATCCAACCAAACCGGCTTGGGCACATAGACCCCGCGATTGGTAAAGGCAAAAGCGTTGAACAACATGCTGGCATCGGGATCATCCCCGCGAAAGGCGCGCGGGCTGGGCAGCGCATTGGCCATCACGTTGAAAACGATCAAGATCCAGATCAGCACCGGCACATTGCGGAAAATCTCCACATAGATCGACATGATCTTGGCCACGAGCCAGTTACTGGACAGGCGCAAAACACCGACCACAACCCCAACAATCGTCGCCAAGATACAGCCCAGAATCGCCACGAGCAGGGTGTTGAGCACGCCGACGATGGCCGCGCGCATATGGGTGTTGGTGCTGACAAAAGGGATCAGCTGCTGGTTGATATCATAGCCCGCGGGCTGACCGAGAAAGCCAAAATCAATATCCTGGCCCAGAGCCGCCAAATTGGTGATGGCGTTGGATATGAGCCATGTGAACAATGCCACAAGCGCCAAAAGCGCGATCACTTGGAATGTATAGCCGCGATACCGAGTATCATTGAGCAGCATGCTTAAACGAAAGCTCTGTGACGGCGGGTCTGTGGCAAGGCTCATATAGGGGGGTCCTCTTTCGCGGCAATATCGGGCGCGGCGCGGGGGAATGCGGATCTATGGCAGCGCGGCCATAGAGAAAGGGGCGCAGCCTTGGCCGCACCCCCTCTAGATCAGATTACCGGAACGGCGGTGCGTAAAGCAGGCCACCATCGGTCCATTGGGCGTTCAGGCCCCGTGCCAGACCAATCGGAGTGGTCTCGCCGATGTATTTTTCAAAGATCTCGCCATAGTTACCATTGGCTTTGATCGCCGATGCGGCCCAATCCGCCGACAGGCCCAGCATCTCGCCCAGGGTGCCTTCGGAGCCCAGCAGACGGTTGATTTCTGGATTGTCGGTACCAGCAGCCAGCTCATCGATATTGGCCGAGGTGATGTCGAGCTCTTCAGCGGCGATCAGAGCGTTCAGGCTCCAGCGCACCACATCGCCCCATTCGTCATCGCCGTGACGCACCAGCGGGCCCAGAGGCTCTTTGGAGATGATCTCAGGCAGAATCACATGGGCGGAGGGATCTTCAAAGGCGGCGCGGGTTGCAGCCAGACCAGAAGCATCGGTGGTGTAGACGTCACAAGCGCCGGCCAGATATTGCTGCTGGGCTTCCGAGGCTGTGGTGATCGGCACCGGCTCATAGCTGATATTGTTGACGCGGAAGTAATCGGCGAGGTTCAGCTCGGTGGTGGTCCCTTGCTGGATGCAGACGGTGGCGCCATCCAGTTCTTTGGCCGAGGAAACCCCCAGCTCGGTGGGCACCATAAAGCCCTGACCATCGTAGTAGTTCACGCCCAGGAAATCGAGCTTGAGATCCACATCGCGCGAGAAGGTCCAGGTGGTGTTCCGGGACAGCATGTCGATCTCACCAGAGTTCAGCACCTCGAAACGCACTTTGTTGGTGACCGGCGTGAATTCAACCGCCTTAGGATCGCCAAAGACCGCTGCGGCCACCGCTTGGCACACAGCCACGTCGAACCCTTGCCACTCGCCATTGGCATCTTGCGATGCAAAGCCAACGAGACCCGTGGAGATCCCACAGTTCAGCTTACCGCGTTCCTTGACGTCTTCCAGGGTGCCTGCGCCTGCCGCACCAGCGACCAGACCTGCGGCAGCGACCGCGCCAAGCAAAAGCGAATTTTTCATGATTACCTCACCTTGATGAGTTGCATTTTTCGGCAGACTTGCCCCGGCTCAAAGGTTTTGGGGCATCTCTCTTTCCGGTACCGACTAACTAACTGGTGACCCCTCACCGCGGTGAATTTGGGCAGCAGGAATCGCATTGGTCAAGGTTAGTTATACGGAAAACTGCAGATCAGACCTACAAAATTGCCAAGAACATAGTCATGCGCTTAAATTCAAAGCGCTGAAAAAACGCATTATTCCGCAAGTTTTTCCACGACCGCGACCGCATGGAAAAATTCTTCCCGTTTCCGCGCGATGATGTGGGCCGCATCCTCATCTTCGCCCCAATGTTCTTGCTGCCAAATCTCATCCAGGCGCGAGCGCTCCCATAATGTGTCGGCCGGCAAAAATTTGTCCAAAACAGCAAAACCGATGATCAAGGATCCCGACAGCGCGACCAGATCGTGAAACGCCGCCATGCGGAAGGCATCCAAATCATGCACCTTTTGCGCCAGGATTTTCAGGCTGCTTTCGGGCTGAGCCACATGGATCAACCCGGCCCCAATTTCCAATGGCGCGCCAAACTCGCCTGCGGCCCAATCTAGCAGCGGATCCCAAGCCGCCGCTTGGCGCGCCACCAGCTCTGCCGGGCTCTCGGCGCGATAACACAGCAGATCGCTTTCCCCATAAGCAGCGATCATCTCAGCAATCTGAGAATGGTTCTTGGCCACATTGTCGATGGCTGAATTCACCGTGCGGGTGAATGGCATGGAAAGCGGGTCGATCTTTTCCTCTTGGGCGCGCCATTCCGCAGCCACAGCTTCGGCCAATGGGCGGCTGGGCAGGATCATCTGGGCTTTGGCCGGTGTGCGCAGCGCTCGGCCATCCAAAGCAATGCCATAGCCTTCGGGCGCTGTGGTGACCTCGGCCTTTGTCCAAAACCGGCGGGGGATCCATTCGCTCATGCGCTCAACTCCAACAGCTCTAGCAGCGCCGGGATCATCGCAGGCACTTCGGTGACATAGGCATGGGGCGCACAGGCTTCGAGCGCCGCGCGCGGGTGATAGCCCCAATCCACCGCCAAGGTCAGGCACCCCGCCGCATGGCCCATTTCCATGTCAAAGCTGGTATCCCCGATCATCACCGCATTTGCCGCTTCGACCCCGGTGTCCGACAAGGCCGCATGGATCATCGCCGGGTGGGGTTTGGAAGGATGAAAATCCGCCACTTGCTCGGACACAAACCGCCCGGTCAGCCCATGGGCTTCCAGCAGGAAATCAAGCCCCCGCCGGGATTTACCCGTGGCCAGAGCCACCAGCAGATCATCGCGCGCCAATAGGGTCTCAAGCGCCGCGCTGATGCCCGGGAAAAGCGGCGAGGAGGCCGCCGCATCCGCTGCGCGCATGGTGGTGTAGCTGCTTTTGTACCCCTCCACGAGCCGCGCCACCGCCTCAGCACTGAGCTCAGGGGCCAGGCGGGCAATCGCCTCGGGCAGGGAAAGCCCAACAATCGCGCGCACCGCGTCACGCTCGGGCAGCGCCAGGCCCTGCCCCGCAAAGGCGGCGCACATCGCCTCATAAATATGGCCCTGGCTGTCCACCAAAGTGCCATCCACGTCGAAAATCACCAGCTTTGGCAGGGCACTCATTGTACATCCTCAAACGGGTCATCGGGCACATCCGAAGCGTGCCAATCGAACTCTTGCCAAGTGCGCGCCATGTGATCGGGCAGCGGCGCGGTCAGCGATAGAATCGCGCCGGTGATCGGATGGGTCAGGCGCAAGGAGCGTGCGTGCAAATGCAGCTTGCGCGACAGCTCGCCGCCCAATTGCGCGCCCCAACCATCGCCCAGGTTTTCCTGGCCCGAGCCGCCATATTTGCCATCGCCAATGATCGGATGGCCCAACTCGGCCATATGGGCGCGCAGCTGATGGGTGCGCCCGGTGATCGGCACCAGAGCCGCCCAAGACACCCGTTTGCCCAAGGAAGACATCACCGCGTAATCGGTGGTTGCCCGCTTTGCCCCTGGCGTTCTGGCCACCGCATCAGGGTGCATGCAATGCATTTTCTCGCCGCCAGAGCCGCTCCCGCCTGCCTTAACCAACCCATAGCGCACAGTGCCCATGGGCGGATGCGGCACACCGGCCAGGGCCGCCCAATAGATCTTGCGGGTCTCGCGGGCGCGAAAAGCCGTGGTCAGGGCCGAGGCCACTCGGCCCGTGCGCGCCATGATCAACACGCCCGAAGTGTCCTTATCCAGACGATGTACCAGGCGCGGCGCATCCTCGCGTTCAAAACACAGCGCCTCGGCCAGTCCCGCCACATGGCGATCCCCTTGCCCCGAGCCGCCCTGGCTGGGCAGGCCCGGCGGTTTGTTCAGCGCCAGGATATGTTCATCGCGATAGATCACCGCCCGGCGGATCATCTCTGCATCTGCCTCTGACGGCCCGCGGCGCGTGGGCATCGGCGCCCGGCGCTGATCGCTGGCCTGCAGCGGGGGCACCCGCACAATCTGGCCGGGGCTCACACGGCTATTGGCTTTGACCCGGCCCCCATCGACGCGGATCTCGCCTTTGCGGCACATTTTCTCGATCCGCCCCTGGCTCACATGGGGAAATTGTTTGCGAAACCACCGGTCAAGCCGCTGATCGGCCTCATCGGCACCGATTGTGATCATCTGAACGCCGCTCATGACAGGGCCTGCGCAGGGATAATGCCAGGCGCCGCGGCGCAGGTGAGGCGGAATATATGGGGGGTGATCATCATGGGCGTGGTCTTTCGCGGGTGGGCGGGCTTGTCAACCATCCTGGCGACGGGCGCGCAGCTTGGCGAAATAGGCCACACGTTTGCCTAGCTCGCGCTCATGGCCGCGCTCCACCGGATGATAAAATTGCGGGCGCTCCATGGCCTCGGGGAAATAATTCTGCCCGGAAAACCCATCTTCGGCATCATGATCATAGGCATAGCCCGCGCCATAGCCTTGATCCTTCATCAAGCCTGTGGGCGCGTTCAGGATATGTTTCGGTGGCATCAGCGAGCCGGTTTTGCGCGCCGCGACCCGCGCCGCTTTATAGGCCACATAGCCCGCATTGGATTTCGGAGCCAGCGCCAGATAAATCACCGCCTGCGCCAGCGCCAGTTCGCCTTCGGGGCTGCCTAGGCGTTCATAGCTGGCCCAAGCATCCAGGCAGTGCCGCTGCGCGTCAGGATCGGCCAGGCCGATATCCTCCACCGCCATGCGCGTAAGCCGCCGCGCCAGATAGCGCGGATCCTCGCCCCCTTCGAGCATGCGCGCGAACCAATAAAGCGCCCCATCAGGATCCGATCCGCGCACGGATTTATGCAAGGCCGAGATCAGGTTGTAATGCCCATCCCCGGATTTGTCATATTGTGCCGCCCGCCGGGAAAGGCGCTGGCCCAGCCCCTCCACATCCAGCGGCGCGCCGGGCGGGGCCTCGACCAAGATCTCAATCAGGTTCAGCAAGGCGCGCCCATCGCCATCGGCCATGGTGATCAAGCTTTCGCGGGCCGCATCGGTCAGGGGCAAGGGGGCGCCAAGATGCGCCTCGGCCCGTGCGGTCAGCGCCCCAAGCGCCGCCTCATCCAGCCGTTCCAGCACAATCACCTGGGCGCGAGACAACAGCGCGGCGTTGAGCTCAAAGCTTGGGTTTTCCGTGGTGGCCCCCACCAAAACGATGGTGCCATCCTCCATATGGGGCAAAAACCCGTCCTGCTGGGCTTTGTTAAAGCGGTGGATCTCGTCCACAAACAGCAATGTTCGCCGCCCGGCCTGATGCAGTTTGCGGGCATTCTCAAAGATCTTTTTCAGATCCGCCACGCCCGAGAAAATCGCTGAAATCGCCACCATCTCAAGCCCCGCCTCCCGGGCCAGCAGCCGGGCAATGGTGGTTTTACCCACCCCAGGCGGGCCCCAAAGGATCAGCGAGGATAAATGCCCCGAGGCCAGCATGCCGCCCAAAGGGCTGTCAGGGCCAAGCGCTGCATCCTGGCCGATCACCTCGCCAAGGCTTTGCGGGCGCAGCCGGTCCGCTAACGGGCGATGGCCTCCGGGCTGCTCTAGCTCGGGCGCAGCCGCTTGAGCGGGATCAAATGGTGGATCGAATAAATCAGCCATGGCCCCTCATACCGGTTTTGCCCCGAGCGTGCCCGCGCAAAGATACGCCGCCCCAAAAATGCAAAAACCCCGCCAGAAGCGGGGCTTTCGTCAAACTGTCAGAGCAGCTTATTCTTCGACGGCCTCTTCGGCCTCCAAACGGGCGCGGTCGGCAGCGCCTTTGGCGGCCGGGTCGCGATCCACGAATTCGATGATCGCCATGGGCGCCATATCGCCGGTGCGGAAACCAGCTTTCAGCACGCGCACATAGCCGCCGTTACGCTCGGCATAGCGCGGGCCCAGCACTTCAAACAGCTTGGCCACATGGTCATCTTGCTTCAGGCGCGATGCGGCCTGACGACGGGCATGCAGATCGCCACGCTTGGCCAGGGTCACCAGCTTTTCGGCCACGCGGCGCAATTCTTTGGCCTTGGGCAGGGTGGTTTTGATCTGTTCATGTTCGATGAGCGAGCCAGCCATGTTGGCGAACAGGGCTTTGCGGTGCTCATGAGTACGGTTCAACCGGCGATAGCCGCGAGCGTGACGCATTGTTTTGATCCTTTGCTATGCTTTGTCCGGCCCCGCTGCGTTGGCGGAGCGCTCCTTATTGGGGCGGGATTGCCCAGGGTGAGCGCGGCGGCGATCAGACCACCGCTCTCGAATTCATCAGAACTGGTCTTCGAATTTCTTGGCCAGGTCTTCGATATTGTCCGGTGGCCAATCTTCGACATCCATGCCCAGATGCAGGCCCATGCCCGAGAGCACTTCTTTGATCTCGTTGAGCGATTTGCGGCCAAAGTTTGGCGTGCGCAGCATCTCGGCTTCGGTTTTCTGGATCAGATCGCCGATATAAACGATATTGTCGTTCTTCAGGCAGTTGGCCGAACGCACGGACAGTTCCAGCTCGTCCACTTTCTTGAGCAGAAGCGGGTTGAACTCGAGACCTTCGTCTTCGGCTTCGGCGCGGGCCTGTTCGGGTTCTTCGAAATTCACGAAGATCTGCAACTGATCCTGAAGGATACGCGCCGCATAGGCCACCGCATCATCCGGGGTCACAGAGCCGTCGGTTTCCAGCTTCAAGGTCAGCTTGTCGTAATCCAGCACCTGGCCCTCACGGGTGGGCTGAACATCGTAAGAAACCTTTTTCACCGGCGAATAGATCGCATCGATCGGGATCAGGCCAATGGGGCTGTCTTCGGGGCGGTTTTTATCAGCCGCCACATAGCCTTTGCCAGTGTTCACGGTGAGTTCCATGAAGAGGCTCGCGCCGTCATCCAAATGGCAGATCACGTGATCGGTGTTCAGGATCTCGATCCCGGCACTTTCCGAGATATTGCCCGCAGTGACAACGCCCGGGCCTTCGGCCTGGATGGTCACCCGCTTGGGGCCTTCGTTATCCATGCGCAGCGCCACACCTTTGAGGTTCAGCACGATGTCGGTGACATCTTCACGCACACCAGCAACCGAAGAAAACTCATGCAGCACATTGTCGATTTGCACGCTGGTGATCGCCGCCCCTTGGAGCGAGCTCATCAACACTCGGCGCAGGGCATTGCCCATGGTCAAGCCAAAACCGCGCTCAAGCGGCTCTGCCACCACAGTGGCCTGACGCGCCGGATCATTGCCGGGCTTAACGTCAAGCTGGGTCGGCTTGATGAGTTCCTGCCAGTTTTTCTGGATCATGCTGCTTGGCCTCCATGCCCGTCACCTACCCATGATCGGGGGAAAGTGACTCCCGAGGAAAAAATGAAAATGCGCCGCCGACCCACGAAACCGCGGATCGACAGACAGAATTTGCAGCTCTTAGACGCGGCGGCGTTTGGGAGGGCGGCAGCCGTTATGAGCAATCGGGGTCACATCACGGATCGAGGTGATGTTGAAACCGATCGCGGCCAGAGCCCGCAGGGCGCTCTCACGGCCCGAACCGGGACCTTGCACTTCGACTTCCAGAGTCTTCACCCCATGCTCTTGGGCTTTGCGGCCCGCATCTTCCGCAGCCATCTGAGCCGCGTAAGGGGTGGATTTCCGGGAGCCTTTGAAGCCCATGGTGCCAGCGGACGACCAAGAGATCGCATTGCCTTGCACGTCGGAGATCAGAATTTTGGTGTTGTTGAACGAGCTGTTCACATGCGCCACACCGGCAGCAATGTTCTTACGCTCTTTTTTCTTGCCGCCAGAACGGCGAGGATCGCGTGCCATTAACTCTGCCCTTCCTTACTTCTTCTTGCCGGCAATCGGCTTGGCCGGGCCCTTACGGGTACGGGCGTTGGTATGGGTACGCTGACCGCGCACAGGCAGGTTGCGGCGATGGCGCAGACCGCGATAGCAGCCCAGATCCATCAGACGCTTGATGTTCATCTGAACTTCGCGGCGCAGATCGCCTTCGACGGTCAGAGTGGCATCGATATGTTCACGGATTTGCAGAACTTCTGCGTCAGAGAGTTCATTGACCCGGCGGGTATTGTCGATTCCCACAGCTTCGCAAATGCTGGCTGCGGTGGTCGGGCCAATCCCGTGGATATAAGTGAGCGCGATAGGGACGCGCTTATGCGTCGGAATGTTGACGCCGGCGATACGTGCCACGTGGCTTTTCCTTTTCGTTGCGGTTCCGTAGCCCCAGAACCTTTTTTCACAACAAAGCCCACGGCGGGCGCCGGGGCTGCGTTAGGCTAGATTTCTGTCGATTGGGGAAGCACCCGCAAACGACCCGATTCTCATCGGGAAGTTGCGGGATAATGTTTCATTGCCAAACCGTCAAGAGCCCGAACGGGCTCTGTCAAGGCTTTTTAAACCCACAGCTTGCGGGTCTTAGGCGCTCACCGCCAAAGCGGCAGCGATTGCCGTGGTCACCGCATCCATTTCCTGGGCGCCATCCACGGTCTTTAGTTTGCCAGTGCCTTTGTAATATTCGACCAAAGGCGCGGTGTCTTTATGGTAATTCACCAGACGCTTTTTTAAGGTCTCGGCATTGTCATCGGCGCGGGTGCCGCCGGTTTCTGCCGCGCGCTTTTCGATCCGCCCGATCAGCAGCTCGTCCGGCACTTGCATCTCCACCACCGCATCCAGGCTCATGCCCTTCTCCGCCAGCAGATTGTCCAGCGCTTCGGCCTGGGCCGTGGTGCGCGGAAAGCCATCAAAGATCACGCCGGCTTTGGTGTCCGGCTGATCAAGACGCTCAGAGACGACGCCGATCACGATCTCATCAGAGACCAGATCGCCCGCCTCCATGACGGCTTTGGCTTTCAGGCCCACTTCGCTACCCGCTTTCACCGCAGCACGCAGCATGTCGCCCGTAGAAAGCTGCACCATTCCGTGGCTTTCGATCAGGCGGGCCGCCTGGGTGCCTTTGCCCGCGCCGGGCGGTCCAAGCAGAATAATGTTCATCGTCTTGCTGTCCCCTTTTTGCCCCGCTTCTTGCCCCTGAGCTGCGATTTCTCGATCAGCCCCTCATATTGGTGCGCGAGGAGATGTGACTGCACCTGTTGGATGGTATCCATGGTGACCGACACGACAATAAGGACAGATGTGCCGCCGAAATAGAACGGAATGGCCAATTGCGACCTCATGACCTCGGGTAACAAACAGACCAAAGTCAGATAGCCCGCCCCGATCACCAGCACCCGGCGCACCACGTAATCCAGGTAATCCTGGGTCCGCTTGCCAGGGCGAATGCCCGGGATAAAGCCGTTCTGGTTCTTGAGGTTATCGGCCACATCGTCGGTCTTGAAGGCGACGTTTTCCGTGTAGAAATAGGTGAAGAAGACGATCATCACCGCAAAGAACAACAGGTAAAGCGGCTGGCCTGGCCCGAAATAGGCCAAAATCGTCGACATCACTGGCCCGGTCTGGCTGCCCGAAAATGCAGCAAGCGTCGTGGGCAGCAGCAGCAGCGAGGAGGCAAAGATCGCCGGGATCACTCCTGCGGGGTTCACTTTGATGGGCAAATGGCTCTGACCACCATCATAGACCTTCATCCCCACCTGGCGGCGCGGATATTGGATCGTGATCTTGCGCAAGGCGCGCTCCATAAAGACCACGAAGGCGATGGTGATCACCACCATCAAGAGCACTCCGAGGATCACGGCGGGGCTGATGGCGCCAGAGCGGCCTTGGCTAAAGAACTGCGCCAGAGCAGCGGGAACCTCTGCGATGATCCCCACAAAGATGATCAGCGAAATGCCGTTGCCGATGCCCCGCTGGGTGATTTGCTCGCCCAGCCACATCAAGAACATGGTGCCGCCCACCAGGGTGATCACGCAGGCCGCGCGGAAGAACCAGCCCGGATCGGTGACCAAACCACCAGATTCAAGGCTGACCGCCAGGCCATAGGCCTGGAACGTAGCCAAAAACACCGTGCCATAGCGGGTGTATTGATTGAGCTTTTTGCGCCCTTGCTCGCCCTCTTTCTTGAGCTGCATGAGCGGACCCCACATGGCCCCCAATAGCTGCACGATGATCGAGGCCGAAATATAGGGCATGATGCCCAGGGCAAAGATCCCCATCCGCGAGATCGCGCCGCCGGTGAACATGTTCAGAATGCCGCCGATCCCGGCCGCTGCCTGTTCCATGAAGGCACGCAATTCACCGCCATCAATGCCAGGGACGGGAATATACGTCCCCAGGCGATAGACGATCAAAAGCCCAATAGTGAATACAATCCGCTGCCGCAGTTCGGTGGCCTTGCCAAAGGCCCCCCAACTCATATTGGCGGCCATCTGTTCCGCTGCCGATGCCATGCGCATCCTCTTTCGCAAAGGCGCCGCCGGGCGGGATCCCGACCGGCGGCGCTGGAAAACCTAAGGTGATGTAAGCGGAGCTGTCTCCGCCCACAAGCGGTTAGGCGGTCGCGTCGGCCGGTTCTGCCGCTTTCGTGACCGTCAGGCTGCCGCCCGCTTTGGCCACCGCGTCCACAGCCGCTTGGCTGGCGCCGGTGACAGTCAGCGTCAAAGCGCTGGTCACTTCGCCTTTTGCCAGGATCCGCACACCGTCAAGCTTACGGCGCACCAGACCAGAGGCCACCAGGGCGTCCTCATCGATGGGCTGCGCAGCATCCAGCTTACCCGCTTCAACGAATTTCTGGATCAGGCCCAGATTGACCACTGCAAATTTCTTGCGGTTCGGCTTGTTAAAGCCGCGCTTGGGCAGGCGCTGATAGAGCGGCATCTGGCCGCCTTCATAGCCATTGATGGCCACACCCGAACGGGATTTCTGACCTTTGATCCCGCGGCCACCCATTTTACCGGTGCCCGAACCAGGGCCACGGCCAACGCGCTTGCGCTTCTTGGTCGCGCCGGGATTGTCCCGAAGTTCATTCAATTTCATGTCGCTTCTCCTTCATGCCGGACGCGCCCCGCCAGCGACGGGAATGGGGCGGCCTCGGCTTTGCGTCTCTCCCCAAGATCGGGGAAGCCCGGCCTTTAGCCCAAGCACGCCCATCGCGCAAGCCTGCAACGCGCCGGGAAGTGGTCTGAAAGAAGGGGTTAATCGCCCGCTATTGCTGCCGCATCTAGAAAGACCCGCACTGCGGCCTCGAATTCGCGGGGCTTTTCCGCATGGAGCCAATGCCCTGCCCCGGGAATTTTCACGAAACGGGCTTTGGGGAAATGAGCGCGGATCTCGGGGCGATGTTCTGGGCGCACATAATCCGAGGCTCCGCCAGATAGAAACAGCGTCGGCCCTTCAAACACGCCTTGCAGCGGCACAAAGCCCACGATCTGATCCATATCTCGGGCCAAGACCTGCAGATTAAGCCGCCAGCGCCGGGCGGCCACATCCAGACTTTGCAGCAAAAAGGCGCGAATCGCGGGCTCGGGCACTGTTTCCGCCAGGCGGGTATCGGCCTCTTTGCGGGTGGTGATGCCGTTCAGATCCAGATCAGCCATAGCCCGGGCATATTGGATCTGGGAATGGGTATAGGCCACTGGCGCGATATCGGCCACGATCAGCCGCGCCACCATTTCAGGCTGCCCAGCCGCCAGAACCATGGCCGCTTTGCCCCCCATGGAATGGCCCAGGACATCTGCCCGCCCGCCATGGGCGGCGATCACCTCTGCCAAATCTTGCGCCATCTCCGGATAGCTATGGCTGTCGGTCCAGGCGCTGGCCCCGTGATTGCGCATATCCACCGCGATCACTTGGCGCGTATCGGACAACCGTTTGGCAATCACCCCCCAATTGCGCGCAGAGCCATAAAGCCCATGCACGATCAGCAAGGGCAGCTGGCCCGGACGGGCCTCTCCATGAAGCGTGGTGGCGAGCATGAGATCTCCTTAGCCCTCAGGCGGGATGGCTGTTCATAAATCCTATCCCTTTTCCGCGCCCCATGGCAGAACGCCGCCATGGAATTGGCCCCAGGTGAATATGGTTTTACGGATCTGCGCCCTGGCGATGGCTTTGCCACCGCTTGGCTGTGCCCGAGCCCCGAGGCATGCGCGCGATTCGGCGCCCTGACCGGCGCGCAGGCAAATCCCCAAAACCTGCCCGCCCTATTGATCCTTTCCATGGTGGAAGGGGCAAAGCAATCAGGGCCCGTGCAGATCCAAGGCCGCTTGATTCGCCGCTGGGAGATCACCTCTTGCGCCCCCGGCACGCTTGGTCAGCCTTTACGCGGGCGCTATGAAATCACCGCAACACGAGAAGCGGGCGCAAATGGGCTGGTGCAGCTGGGTTTGGATATCACAGAGCGCTCCGGCACGATGCTGTTGCGCGGCGCGGCCCAATTGCTGATGGCGCGGCCCTAGCGCGTCCCGCGCCCTGCACGGTCCGGGCGATCACAATTTGCGTTACTCTCCCCCGCTTTATGCATCACCGGGTGATCCCGCAGCGCAGCTATGCTAAACTTGTCTTAACCAATAAAGGCCCAATTAAGGGCCTCTTTCCTTGAGACAGAGCAACCCGGAGACAGGCGATGTTACGTGCGCTTTTGCTATTGAGTCTGGCCGTGATCCTGGCCGGTTGTGGCGGCAATAAAGACCGCGCGGCAGAACGTGCCGCAACCACTGGCTATTATGCGACCTCTGCCCCGGCTTCGGCCCATTTCCCGAAATTTGGCGATAGCGCTCCCCATGAATGGGACGGCCGCAGCCCAGATTACTATCCGATTCACGGCATTGATGTGTCCCGCTGGCAGGGCGAGATTGATTGGCACCGCGTTGCCCATAGCGGCGTGAGCTTTGCCTTTATCAAAGCCACTGAGGGCGGCGATTATATCGACCCGATGTTCGAGCAAAATTGGCGCGATGCGAAACGTGCCGGGGTGCCGCGCGGGGCGTATCATTACTATTATTTCTGCCGCAGCCCGGAAGAGCAGGCGAAATGGTTCTTCCGCAATGTGCCCAAAGATCCGCGCGCCTTGCCGCCGGTATTGGATATGGAATGGACCCATACTTCGAAAACCTGCACCTACCGGCCCGATAGCGCCACGATCAAATCCAAAGCGGATCGGTTTATCGCGCTGCTGACCGCCCATTACGGCAAACGCCCGATCATCTACACCACGGTGGATTTTTATCGTGAAACCCCCATTGGCCAGGTGCGCGGCGCGGATTTCTGGCTGCGCTCCGTGGCTGGGCACCCGCGGGATGTCTATGAAAAAGCCCGCTGGAGCTTCTGGCAATATACCGGCACTGGCCGGGTGCCTGGGATCACCGGGGATGTGGATATCAACGCCTTCGCAGGCTCACCGGAACGCTGGGCCGCTTGGCGCGAGGGCAGCGCCATCGTCGCCACCCGCTGATCGCACTGCTGGGTTTAGGAGCTGCGGCAACCTTCGGGCAGAACGCGGTTCCATTCCTCCAAGCGCGGCGCGCCCAAATCAATGCGCATTTCCCGCGCCCCATTGGGGCCATTGGTGATCCCCCAACCGCTGCGCAGATCGACTTCGCAATGGCCATCATCACCGCTGGCCATGGAATCCCACCAAGACCGGGTGATTTTGGCCAGCCGGAAAGCATTATCGAACCAAGCGATGGTCAGGCCCTGATCCCAACGGGTGCGGCCCACCGCATGATTGCCCGACAGCACCTCTAGGGCCCCATCGGCGCTGATTTGCAGCCGCGCCTCTTGTCCGGCCATAACGCTGGAAAACACCAGATCAGGGTAGAAATAGAGCTTGCCGCCGGCTTTGATGATCAGATCGGCATTGGGCGCATCAGCGCTCATGGCCAGCACGGCCTGATCCATCGCGCCATCCCCATCGAGATCGGCGACGAGAAAATTCTGAGCAGAACAAATCGAGCCCGCCGTCATCGCCAGACAGGCGAGAACAAAAGACGCAGCCAGCAGTTTCATACCCACGACCTACTACCACTTGTTAAGCCAATCCCCATGGCATAGCCCTGGGCCATGTCCACAGCTTTGATCAGCCACCCGTTGGGCCTTGCCCATATCACACCGCCCGGACATCCCGAACAGACGGGACGCTTGGACGCCATTTACACCGCATTGTCTAGCGCTGCTTTCAATGATCTCGAACAAGTCACAGCGCCACGGGCAGATGACGCAACGCTAAGATTATGCCATCCGCAGCATTATATTGACCGGATCGAGGCCGCTGCACCGGAGAGCGGCTGGGCCGCGCTGGATGGCGACACCCATTTGGTCAAAGCCACCCCAGAGGCCGCGCGCCATGCGGTGGGCGGTGTGGTGGAGGCCGTGGATCGGGTGCTGGATGGGCGCAACCAAAACGCTTTCTGTGCAGGCCGTCCGCCAGGCCATCATGCGGAACATGAAACCGCCATGGGGTTCTGCCTTTACGGCAATGTGGCCATCGGCGCCAAACACGCTTTGGAGAATCGCGGGCTCAGCCGCGTTGCGGTGATCGATTTCGACGTACATCACGGCAATGGCACCCAAGATCTGCTTTGGGATGAGGCACGGGTGTTTTTCGCCTCGAGCCATCAATCACCGCTTTTTCCTGGCACCGGCCTGCCCAGCGAGCGCGGCGCTCATGGTCAGATCTTAAACGCGCCTCTGCCTGCGGGCACCGGCAGCGAGATGTTTCGCCAGATCTATGACAATGTGATCCTGCGGCAGATCGAAGAGTTTTTGCCCGATTTGATCTTGGTCTCGGCGGGGTTCGACGCCCATCAGGCCGACACGCTGGCAGATCTGCGCCTGAGCACCGATGATTTCACCTGGATCACCGAACGGATTTGCGATCTGGCGGATCGGGTATGCCAAGGCCGGGTGGTATCGAGCCTCGAAGGCGGCTATGATCTTGAAGCGCTCGCGGCCGCAACAGCCGCCCATATTTCCGTTTTGATGCGCCGTGGAGTTGCCCCTCAATGACCCAATCCTCTGAAAAACCCGTGTCGGAAATGAGCTTTGAAGAAGCCATGGCCGCGCTTGAGGCAGTTGTGGGACAGCTCGAGCGGGGCGATGTACCCCTAGAAGCCTCGATCGCGCTGTATGAGCGCGGCGCGGCGCTGAAGGCCCATTGCGATGCGAAGCTGAAAGCGGCCGAGGAAAAGGTCGAAGCCATCACTTTGGATGGTGCGGGCAAACCCACAGGCACCAAACCGGCAGAAGATCTCTAAAACCGATGTTCAAGACCGAATTGGCCGCCGCTACTGCCCGCGTGCAGGCACGTTTCGATGTGATTTTTGCAGATTTGCCGCAAAACCCGATCACCGAAGGCATGCGCTATGCCCTAGAAGGGGGCAAAACCCTGCGCGGCTATCTGGTGCTGGAAAGCGCCCGGCTACATGGGCTCGACCCGGCCCAGGCCGAACTCGCCGCCGCCGCGATTGAAGCGCTGCACGCCTATAGCCTGGTGCATGATGATCTGCCCTGTATGGATGATGATGATCTGCGCCGGGGCCGCCCTACTGTGCATGTGAAATGGGATGAAGGCAGCGCGGTTTTGGTGGGCGACGCGCTGCAAAGCCTCGCCTTTGATCTGCTATCGCGCCCCGATTGCGCCCCTGATCCGGCCATTCGCGCCGATCTGGTGGCTAGCCTGGCCCGGGCCGCGGGTATCACCGGTATGGTTTTGGGCCAGGCCCAGGACATTGCTGCGGAAACCGCCGCCCAACCGCTGGATCTGGATCAGATCATCGCCTTGCAGCGCAATAAAACCGGCGCGCTGATTGCCTGGTCTGCGGAGGCAGGGGCGCGCTTGGCCGGGGCCGACCCCGCCCCCATGCGCGCTTATGCCCAGGCCCTGGGCCTGGCCTTTCAAATCGCCGATGATGTGCTGGATGTGACCGGCAGCGCCGAGGTGACCGGCAAACAGGTGCAAAAGGACGCGGCGGCGGGCAAAGCCACCTTTGTTGGGCTTTTGGGCCTGGACGGCGCGCGCGCGCGGGCCACATCCCTTATAGAAGACGCCGAAGCCGCTCTGGCGCCCTATGGCGCGGCGGCAGAGCAGTTGCGTCAGGCAGCGCGCTTCGTTATTTCGCGCGATCACTGACCGTCCGCGAGGAAACGTCATGAGCGACCGCCCCAAGACCCCCCTACTCGACCGGGTGCATATCCCGGCGGATATGAAAAACTTCTCTGATGCCGAGCTGATCCAGCTCGCCCATGAGCTGCGCGCCGAAACCGTCAGCGCGGTTTCTGTGACCGGCGGGCATTTGGGCGCGGGGCTGGGCGTGGTGGAACTAACCGTGGGGCTCCATGCGGTGTTCGACACCCCCCGCGATCAGTTGATCTGGGATGTGAGCCATCAATGCTATCCCCATAAGATCTTGACCGGGCGCCGTGATCGCATTCGCACCCTGCGCCAAAAGGACGGGCTGTCAGGCTTCACCAAGCGCAAGGAAAGCCCTTATGACCCGTTCGGGGCGGCCCATAGCTCCACCTCGATCTCTGCGGCTCTGGGCCTGGCCACGGCCCGGGATCTGGGCGCGAAGGGCGTGGGCGATTGCATCGCGGTGATTGGCGATGGCTCCATGAGCGCTGGCATGGCCTATGAGGCCATGAACAATGCCGGCCATATGGGCAATCGGCTCATTGTGATTCTCAACGATAATGAAATGTCCATCGCCCCGCCCACCGGCGCGATGTCCAATTACCTTTCGCGGCTTTATGCTGAGGCCCCGATCCAAGATCTGGCACAAGTGGCCAAGGATGCCGTGCGCTTGCTGCCCCCGCCCTTCCAAGAAGGGGCAAAACGGGCCCGCGATCTGATCAAGCATTCGGTGATCGGCCATGGCACATTGTTCGAAGAACTGGGCTTTAGCTATATCGGCCCTATCGATGGCCATGATCTGAACCAGATCCTGCCGGTGCTGCGCAGCGTCAAAGCCCGCGCCAATGGGCCAGTGCTGATCCACGCCATCACCAAAAAGGGCAAAGGCTATGCCCCTGCCGAAGACAGCGCCGATCGCGGCCATGCGCGGGCGCGATTCGATGTGGTCACCGGCAAGCAGCAAAAACCGCCCTCAAACGCCCCAAGCTATACCAAAGTCTTTGCCCAATCGCTGATTGATGAGGCCAGCCGCGATGATGATATCGTGGCGGTCACAGCGGCCATGCCCGATGGCACTGGGCTGGATCTTTTTGCCGAGCGCTTCCCCGAGCGCTGTTTCGATGTGGGTATTGCCGAGCAACATGGGGTGACCTTCTGCGCAGGCATCGCGGCGGCGGGGATGAAACCCTTCTGCGCCATGTATTCCACCTTCTTGCAGCGCGGCTATGACCAGGTGGTGCATGATGTGGCGATCCAGCGCTTGCCCGTGCGCTTTGCCATTGACCGGGCCGGGCTTGTGGGCGCCGATGGCCCCACCCATGCGGGCAGTTTCGACATCGCCTTCCTGGCCAATCTGCCAGATATGGTGGTGATGGCCGCCGCCGATGAAGCCGAGCTGGTGCATATGGTGGCCACTGCTGTGGCGATTGATGATCAGCCCTCGGCCTTCCGCTTCCCGCGCGGCGAAGGCGCTGGCGTGGAAATGCCCGAGCGCGGCAGCCCGCTTGAGATCGGCAAAGGCCGCATGATCCGCGAAGGCAAAGGCGTGGCGATCCTGAGTTTTGGGGCGCGCTTGTCCGAGGTTATGGTGGCCTGCGAGAATCTGGGGGCCTATGGGCTTTCCCCAACTGTTGCCGATGCGCGCTTTGCCAAGCCACTGGACCGGGATCTGGTGCTGCGCCTGGCTGCCGAGCATGAGGCCTTGATCACCATCGAGGAAGGCGCCATTGGCGGCTTTGGCTCCCATGTGGCGCAATGCCTGGCCGATGCAGGCGTGTTCGACACTGGGCTGAAATTCCGTTCCATGGTGCTGCCGGACACGTTCCAAGATCAAGCCAGCCCGAAAGACATGTATGCGGCCGCGGCGATGAACGCCCCAGATATTGAGGCCAAAGTGCTGGAGGTGCTGGGGGTGACACGGCTAGAGGGCAGCGGTCGGGGCTAAGGCCCCGTTTGCCCAAACATCCAAACAAAAGAAAACGCCCCATCCAATCGGACGGGGCGTTTTCTTGTCTGAAGCTGTGGGGAGCGCTTAGCCGCGCTCTTCCACGATCTCCACCAGATGCGGGATCTTATTGACCATGCCGCGCACGGAAGGGGTATCTTCCAGCTCGCGGGTTTTGTGCATCTTGTTCAGGCCCAGACCGATCAGCGTTTGACGCTGGTCGGCGGGACGGCGGATCGGGCTGCCGATCTGCTTTACAACGATGGTCTTAGCCATGGGTCAGTCTCCTCAGGCGGACGCTTGCTCGGCTGCTTCAGGAGCAGCTTCTGCAACGGGTGCCGGTGCCTCATCCCGCTTGGGCAGGATATCGGCGACCTTTTTACCACGACGCTGAGCAACCATACGGGGGCTGGATTCTTTGGTCAGCCCGTCGATGGTGGCGCGGATCATGTTGTAAGGGTTCTGAGACCCGATGGATTTCGCCACCACGTCCTGAACACCCAACATTTCAAACACCGCACGCATCGGACCACCGGCAATGATACCAGTACCGGTCGGTGCCGTGCGCATGACCACTTTACCTGCGCCCCAACGACCTTCGATGTCGTGATGCAGGGTGCGGCCTTCGCGCAGAGGCACACGAACCAGACCACGCTTGGCCTGCTCGGTGGCTTTGCGGATCGCCTCGGGCACCTCTTTGGCTTTACCCTTGCCGAAACCCACGCGGCCTTTTTGGTCGCCGACAACCACGAGAGCGGCGAAGCCAAAGCGCTTACCACCTTTCACGGTTTTCGACACGCGGTTGATCGCCACGAGACGATCGGCGAATTCCGGGGTTTCGTCGCGATCGCGACGGTCCCGACGGTTTTCACGTTCTGCCATATCCGTCTCCTTAGAACTTCAGACCGCCCTCACGGGCGGCATCGGCGAGCGCCTTGACCTTGCCGTGAAAGAGAAAACCACCCCGATCGAAGTAGCATTCTTCCACGCCCTTTGCTTTCGCCCGTTCGGCAATAGCGGTGCCCACTTTGGCAGCGGCTTCCACATTGTTGGTACCGACCACGCCGAGATCTTTTTCCAGCGAGGAGGCGGCGGCCAGGGTCACGCCCTGGACGTCGTCGATCAGCTGAACGCTGATGTTCTTGTTGCTGCGATGAACGCTCAAGCGCGGCTTTACGCCGGCTTCGCGCTTCAGTTTGTTCCGGACGCGCAGGCGGCGCTTCAGGAACAGGGTCCGTTTGCTGTTGGCCATCTGTCCGGTCCTTACTTCTTCTTACCTTCCTTGCGGAAGATATACTCATCCTTGTAGCGAATACCTTTGCCTTTATAGGGCTCGGGTGCGCGCCATTCGCGGATATTGGCGGCCACTTGGCCGACGAGCTGCTGATCATCGCCTTCAATGACAATCTCGGTCTGCTTGGGGCAGGTTACCGTGATGCCTTTGGGCACTTCGAAATTCACGTCATGGCTATAGCCGAGCGCCAGTTTGAGCGTGGTGCCCTGCATCTGTGCCCGGTAACCCACACCTTGGATTTCCAGCTCTTTTTTGAAGCCCTCGGTCACGCCAGTGACGAGGTTCTGGATCATGGTGCGGCTCATGCCCCATTGCTGACGCGCCCGCTTGGACTTGCCTCGCGGGGTGACAGAGATCTTGCCGTCTTCCACAGCCAAGGTGACATCGTCAGTGGCGGTGAAGCTGCGGGTGCCCTTGGGCCCTTTCACTTCAACCGTCTGCGCTTTCACCTCTGCAGTGACGCCAGAGGGCAGATCGACGGGTTTTTTCCCGATACGCGACATCTTTCCCTCCTTAGAACACGGTGCAGAGCACTTCGCCGCCAACATTGGAAGCGCGTGCATTGGCATCGGACATAACGCCTTTGGGGGTCGACACGATGGAAACGCCCAGACCCTGACGGACCTGCGGGATTTCCTTGACGCCCATATAGACGCGGCGGCCAGGCTTGGACACACGCTGCAATTCGCGGATCACCGGGGTGCCGTCGAAATATTTCAGCGAGATTTCCAGAGCTGGAAGGCCAGCCTCGGTGGTGGTGTGCTCGTAACCGCGGATGTAGCCTTCATCGGCCAGCACATCCAAAACCCAAGCCCGCAGCTTAGAAGCCGGAGTGGATACGGTGGATTTACCACGCATCTGCGCGTTGCGGATACGGGTGAGCATATCTCCGAGAGGATCGTTCATATCGTCTCCTCCTTACCAGCTCGACTTAACCAGACCGGGGATCTGGCCTTTGCTGCCCAAATCGCGCAGGGCGATCCGGCTAACCTTGAGCTTGCGGTAATACGCATGCGGACGGCCGGTGAGCTGGCAGCGGTTGTGAATACGGGTTGCCGAGCTGTTGCGCGGCAGTTTGGCCAGCTTCAGACGCGCTTTGAAGCGCTCTTCCATGGGCCGGCTTTCATCGTTGGCGATTTCCTTCAGCGCGGCGCGCTTGGCGGCATATTTCTCCACCAGCTTGGCGCGCTTCACCTCGCGTTCGATCATTGCTTTTTTAGCCATGTGATCTCTCCGGGCTCAGCTGTTGAACGGCATGTTGAACTGCTTCAACAGCGCCTTTGCTTCCGCGTCGGTGGGCGCGGTGGTGCAGATGATGATATCCATGCCGCGAACGGTATCGACTTTGTCGAAATCGATCTCAGGGAACACGATGTGCTCTTTGAGGCCCATGGCATAGTTGCCGCGCCCATCGAAGGACTTGCCGGACACGCCGCGGAAGTCGCGGATGCGAGGCATGGCGATGGTGATCAGACGATCCAGGAATTCATACATCCGGTCATTGCGCAGGGTCACTTTGGTGCCCAGCGGCATGCCTTCACGAACCCGGAAACCCGCGATGGATTTCTTGGCGCGTGTCACCAGAGCTTTTTGACCTGCGATGGCGGTCAGATCTTCCTGAGCCGACTTCACCTTTTTGGTGTCGTTGACGGCTTCGCCAACACCCATGTTCAGGACGATTTTGTCCAGACGCGGGATCATCATCTCGTTCTTATAGCTGAATTCTTCTTTCAGCGCAGCGCGGATGGTTTCGCGATAGAGCGATTTGAGACGCGGCGTGTAGCTTGCAGTGTCAAGCATCAGACAGCCTCCCCAGTGGTCTTGGCGAAACGCACTTTCTTGCCGTCTTCCACACGGAAGCCAACGCGAGTGGCTTTGCCATTGCTGTCAAGCAGCGCGAGGTTGGACAGATCAACAGGCATTGCGGTCGGCACGCGGCCACCTTGGCTTGCCTGGGTCTGACGCTGGTGGCGGATGGCGATATTGATGCCTTCCACAACGGCTTTCCCGGCTTTGGGCATCACTTGGGTGATCTCACCCTCTTTGCCCTTGTCCTTACCGGCCAGCACGACGACCTTGTCGCCTTTTTTCAGTTTCGCAGCCATGGTCAGAGCACCTCCGGCGCGAGGCTGATGATCTTCATGAAGTTCTTGGCGCGCAGCTCGCGGACCACTGGTCCGAAGATACGGGTGCCGATCGGCTCCATGTTGTTGTTGAGGATCACAGCGGCGTTGCGATCAAAACGGATGGCGGTGCCATCCTCACGACGGACTTCCTTAGCAGTGCGCACAACGACAGCCTTACGGACATCGCCTTTTTTCACACGGCCGCGCGGAATGGCTTCTTTGACCGACACCACAATGATGTCGCCCACAGAGGCGTATTTCCGCTTGGATCCGCCGAGAACCTTGATGCACTGAACCCGGCGAGCACCGGAGTTATCAGCGACATCCAGATTGGTCTGCATCTGGATCATGGGGTTTCTCCCGACCTTTGGGAACTGGTCCCAGGGTTTCGCTCAAACTGAGCGGTGTGATCGCCTTAGGCGGTCAACACCTCCCAGCGTTTCGTTTTCGACTTCGGCGCGCATTCGATGATGCGGACGCTGTCGCCTTCTTTGTACGTATTCGCCTCATCATGGGCGCGGTACTTCTTCGACTTCCGGATGGTTTTCTGCAGAACCGGGTGCTTGAAGCGGCGTTCCACGGAAACGGTCACGGTTTGGTCATTCTTGGCGCTGGTCACAGTGCCTTGCAGGATGCGTTTGGGCATAGAACCAGCCTCCTTATTCGCTTGCAGCCGCAGCAGCGGCCTTTTCATTAAGAACAGTCATCACGCGAGCCACGTCACGACGGACGGTGCGCATACGGGCGGTGTTCTCAATTTGGCTGGTGGCCTGCTGGAAACGCAGGTTGAAAGCCTCTTTCTTCAGAGTGGCGAGGGCATCGCGCAGCTCGTCAGGCGTTTTATCACGCAGTTCTTGGGCGTTCATCGCCTATTCCTTTTTTACAACATCACTGGGGGGCCCCGACCGGTAAGTGCCGGGTCACCCTGATTCCAGTGGAGATCGTGGATGAAGCGCGCGTATAGGCCCAAGCGCCAAGGATAGCAAGCCTTTCCCGCAGCAGATGAATGAGGAACTGAATAGGACAACTTTGGGCGCACAAGGTTGCTGCGATCCATTCCGTAACGACAACGACAACGACAACGACAACGACAACGACAACGACAACGACAACGCGGCCCAGGCAGCGGGCACCCCTTGTAAACGGAACAGCCACTCACTATTTATCAATTATCCGTGATGAGTTTACGGGATTAAGGGGTATAATTATTATTTTTTCCACATGGTTAGACTTTTGAAAGAACCAATGAACCAGCAAGAATACCTAAACCAGTTCGAACTGAACCAAATAAAAATCACGCGCACGCGCTTAACTTTCGACGAAGCGGTAGCTGTATGGCACATGCACTGGGATGAAAACTTCAATAGCCTGATAGCCGCGAAGTTCGGCGTCAATCAGGGCCGGATCGCTGAAATCCTCAACGAAAAGGCCCATATAGGCTCGCGTGAACGCGCTTTTCAGCTTAGATCAGGTTAAAAGCTACTAACGCAGCCGCCTCTCGGGGCGGCTGTTCACTTACACAATCAGTCCCAGCGATAGTTAAAGCTGACGCTGATGCGCTCTTCTTCGGCCATATTCATGGGCACTTCATGGCGCAGCCAGCTTTCCCATAGCAGCACATCCCCCACCGCCGGTTTGGCATAAACAAAGGTCTGCATCTCTTCGCGGGCGGATTTGCGCCGCGCCGGGGCGGCCATCAACCGGCCCGAACGGGGATCTTCAAGCTTTAGCGCGCTGGTGCCCTCGGGCATGGAGACATAGGTGGTGCCCGAGATCACCGAATGCGGGTGCAAATGCGAGCTATGGGTGCCGCCTTCGGGCAGGATATTGATCCACAGATCTTCGAGCTTGAGTTCGCGCCCATCAAGATCAAATTCCAGATCTTCGGCAAAGGCCGCCACATGTTTATCCAGCGCAGTCACCACATCGGCAAAAATTGGAAAGCGCCAGGGCAGATCGGTCAGGGAGGCATAGCTGGTATAGCCCGGATAGCCGTTTTCCTCGCACCAGATCTGACCGGCGCTGTCATCCTCGGCGATAACCAGGCAAGAGTTTTCCAATTCCTGCGGATCGACCTTATCGCCGAACTCGGAAAGCTTGGCGCGGTAAAGACGGGTAACGAAAAGCGATGTGATCTGTGCCATGGGCTCTTCCTAGAGCATGGGCGCGGCGGGAAAAACCCCAAGACGCCGCCCTGCCCCGCCCTTAAAAAGGAATTGCTCGCCCGTTCAATGATTCCCCCCCAAAGGCCACGCATGACCCGCGCTGAATTCCTTGCGGCGATCGAAATCGCCAGCCGCCCGCCCGCACCTCAGGATCTGAAAGACGCGCCGATGATCGAGCCCTGGTGGGTGGAGCTCGACGATCAGTTCTTGCATTTGCACGGGCTGGTGCAAGGCCATCCCCTGCTGCCCGATGGGCCAGTGAACACCTCGCCGCTTTTGGCATTCGATCTGGAAGTCCGCTGGGCGCGCACTGCCTCGCGCTGGTATCGCCTTGGCCCCACTTGGCAAGGCATGGCACCGCAAGAGCAAAGCAGCGCCGGGCAATCGCTCAGCGATGGGTTGCGGCAATTGCGGGCGCAATTGCGCAGCCATTAAAACCCGCCCTTCTGGCACCCGAAAAAGAAAAACCCCCGCCATTTCTGGCAGGGGTTTGATTTTCATCCGGTCACAAGACCTGCGGAATTACCAATCCTCGCGGACCACGATCCGAGTTTTGATCGGCAGTTTCATGGCTGCCAGGCGCAGGGCCTCGCGGGCGATGTCTTCGGACACACCGTCCAATTCGAACATCACGCGGCCAGGCTTGACCTTGCACGCCCAGAAATCAACCGAACCCTTACCTTTACCCATCCGAACTTCGGTGGGCTTCGAGGTCACGGGCAGGTCAGGGAAGATCCGGATCCAGACCCGGCCTTGACGCTTCATGTGACGCGTCATGGCCCGGCGGGCGGCTTCGATCTGACGCGCAGTGATACGCTCAGGCTGGATCGCTTTCAGGCCATAGGTCCCGAAGGCCAGGGTGGAACCACCCTTGGCTTCGCCGTGGATCCGGCCCTTATGCTGCTTGCGGAATTTTGTACGCTTTGGCTGAAGCATTGTTTCTTACTCCTCAGCGGTCGCGATCACGACGGCCGCCGCCAGCGCCGCGCGGGGCAGGCCCGTCTTGCAGCTCTTGCGATTTCCGGTCGCGCGCAGAAGGATCGTGCTCCATGATCTCGCCTTTGAAGATCCAGACCTTGATCCCGATGATCCCATAGGGCGTTACCGCCTCGGAATGGGCATAATCGATGTCGGCGCGCAGGGTGTGCAGAGGCACACGGCCTTCGCGATACCATTCAGTCCGTGCGATCTCGGCACCGCCAAGACGACCGGCCACATTCACACGGATGCCCAGGGCCCCCATGCGCATGGCGTTTTGCACGGCGCGCTTCATGGCACGACGGAAGCTGACCCGGCGTTCCAGCTGCTGGGCGATGCTTTCGCCAACCAACTGTGCGTCCAGTTCAGGCTTGCGCACTTCCACGATGTTCAAGTGCAGCTCGCTGTCGGTCATATTCGCCAGCTTCTTGCGCAGGGTTTCGATATCGGCGCCTTTTTTGCCGATGATCACACCCGGACGTGCGGTGTGAACCGTCACGCGGCATTTTTTATGCGGGCGCTCGATGATGACGCGGCTGACGCCGGCCTGCTTGCACTCTTTGTGAATGAACTCACGGATTTTCAGGTCTTCCAGAAGAAGATCCCCGTAATCCTTGGTGTCGGCGTACCAGCGGCTGTCCCAGGTGCGGTTGACCTGGAGGCGCATGCCGATCGGATTAACCTTCTGACCCATTAGGCTTGCTCCTCGATCTGGCGCACCTTGATGGTGAGCTCGGCGAACGGCTTGTGGATTTTACCAAACCGACCACGGGCCCGCGGGCGACCGCGCTTCATGGTCAGGTTCTTGCCGACATAGGCTTCGGCCACGATGAGCTCATCCACATCAAGATTGTGGTTGTTCTCAGCATTGGCGATGGCCGATTGCAGGCATTTCTTCACGTCCATAGCGATACGGCGCTTAGAGAAGGTCAGATCGGACAGAGCCTTTTCCACCTTCTTGCCGCGGATCATCGCTGCAACGAGATTCAGTTTCTGCGGGCTGGTGCGGAGCATCCGGGCTTTCGCCAGAGCTTCGTTTTCAGCCACGCGGCGGGGGTTTTTATCCTTGCCCATGACTTACTTCCGTTTCGCTTTTTTATCGGCCGCGTGACCATAATAGGTCCGGGTCGGAGAATACTCGCCGAATTTCTGGCCGATCATGTCTTCGGACACCATCACAGGGATGTGCTTGTGACCGTTATAGACACCAAAGGTGAGGCCAACGAATTGCGGCAGAATGGTGGAACGGCGCGACCAGATCTTGATGACCTCGTTCTTGCCGCTCTCGCGGGATTTCTCGGCCTTTTTGAGGACGTAAGAGTCCACAAAGGGGCCTTTCCAGACGGAACGTGCCATGCTTAGCGGCCCTTCTTCTTAGCGTGACGCGAGCGGATGATGAGCTTCTGCGACGCCTTGTTCGTATCGCGGGTGCGCGCACCCTTGGTCGGCTTACCCCAAGGGGTCACCGGGTGACGACCACCCGAAGTCCGGCCTTCACCACCACCATGAGGGTGATCGATCGGGTTCATAACCACACCACGCACAGAAGGACGCTTGCCCTTGTGACGCATACGGCCAGCTTTACCGAAGTTCTGGTTCGAGTTGTCGGGGTTGGACACGGCACCGACGGTGGCCATGCATTCCTGGCGCACCAGGCGCAGTTCGCCCGAGCTCAGACGGATCTGAGCGTAACCGCCATCGCGACCAACAAACTGAGCATAAGTGCCTGCAGCGCGGGCGATCTGACCGCCTTTTCCGGGCTTAAGCTCGATATTGTGCACGATCGTCCCGATGGGCATGCCCGAGAAAGGCATTGCGTTGCCGGGTTTGATATCCGCTTTTTCCGAGGAAACGACCTTATCGCCCACAGCCAGACGCTGAGGTGCAAGGATATAGGCCTGTTCGCCATCGGTATAGACCACCAGCGCGATAAACGCGGTCCGGTTCGGGTCATATTCGATGCGGGTCACCGTGCCGACCACGTCGCGCTTGGTGCGCTTGAAGTCAACGATGCGGTAAAGACGCTTTGCCCCACCGCCGCGGCGGCGCGAGGTGATCCGTCCGGTGTTGTTCCGGCCGCCCGATTTGGTCAAACCCTCGGTGAGAGATTTGACCGGACGCCCTTTCCAAAGCTCCGAACGGTCGATCAGAACCAGCCCACGCTGGCCAGGCGTCGTCGGCTTGTACGACTTGAGTGCCATGCTTTCTGTCTTCCGTTGTTAGAGGGCCCCGTAGGTCCCATGGGTATGGGCATTGAAAATGCCCGAATTCAAAAATCATCGGCCCCGGAACGAATCCGAGGCCGACAAGATGGCTGCGTTTAGGCGGGGAATTGAAGAACGTCAAGATCTATGAGGCATCGATTATCTTTAGCAGCGATGAAAGCGCATACAGGCCGGGTGCACGACCCGCCGGTGGAATCAACACATCAAGCAATCCCTCGTCGACCAGTTTAGGCGTGAAGTTGCGTAATGTCGAAGATGGGGCCTGCGCGGTTTCAACAAAGTGATTATTCCAAAACACTGGGCGCGCAAACATGTAGTCTACCGCCGCCGAGAAATACTGGGATCGCAAAACCTGCCTGAAACGTTCTGTCATTTCTTCGTAATGTGCTTGCATCTGAGAAACAACGCTGATGTTCGACGATGCCTGGGCGTCAAGTGCCACCATAAAGAAAGCGCACCAGTTACTCCAATCGCCCGTTAAAGATACCCCTCTCAGCCGTTCTACATACTCTTCTTTATTTCTTTCAAAGTAATCACTTACAAAGAAATGCGGTGCGCTTAGAATACGCTGCGTCCAGAGCATCAACGGTATGAGCATCCTGCCAACGCGGCCGTTGCCATCTTCGAATGGGTGAAGAGCCTCAAACTCCGCGTGGAAAATAGCCGTCTTGACTAGCGCGTGCTGCGTGTCATTATTAATAAAAAGTAGCAAATCTTGCATTCCACGTTGCAACTTTTCTGGAGCAATCGGAATGAAATCCACACGCTTTCGAGTCCGCTCTCCGATGTAATTCTGCTGCGACTTGTACTGGCCTGGGCTCTTTTCAGCACCCCGGCCATAACTTAGCAGCGTCTCATGAGCGGACTTAATGAGATACTCAGACAAACCATAACCATCTGACAGTTGGCCTTCAGCTAGTTTCAAAGCGCGAGCGTACAAAGCAACTTCAATAGCTTCATTGTGAGTGGTGCCTTCTGTACGCTTTGCACTGGCGCTTGCTTCCAGTCTCAACACTTCCTCAAGGGTAGAGATGGTTCCTTCCATTCTTGACGAAACAACAGCATCTCGTTGCCTTAATGGGGCAAGAAGCAACTCCGAGTTTGGCATATGTTGCAGCTTTTCATCATAGCGAGTGAGCTTTTGGAGCGCTTCCGTTAACGGCTCAAACACTTGATTTATGTCGACCGGAGAAGGCGGAAAGCCCCCATAGTGGTAGTTAGCCGCGCTGGAACAGTCATATATAGTGTTGTGGATACTAATCGTTTGTCCGCTAGTCATAAAATATCTTGTATCAAGCAAACTAACAACAAACAACCTTGTTGCTTTCCAAGGCAACACCAAAGTAACAAAGCGCTTTGTATCTAGATGGCTAGAGACAACGCGCACTTCCGGTAAATCACTCGCCTGCCGGTGATTCTCACCTACATCACCATCCGAAGCGACATAACGCTTATAAATAGTGCACCCAGTTCGTAAAAAGGTAATGCTATCCCAGCCCGCGCCGCCCTTTCAGCGGTTCGGTTTCAATCGCCTGGCGTTGCACATATTTCAGATGTCCAATCGCCTCTTTGACCCGGTGATGAGCGGGTTTGTCCTCGAGAAAATCGAAAAGCCGTAACAGATTGGCTGGGTGGCGAATGATTAGCGCTTTGATCCGCTCCACCGCCTCTTCGGTGTCATAGTGGTCCACGAATTGACAGGCGGTCTGGGTGGGGGTGAGCAGATAGAAATCCTGCGGGCGTTTCTCGGTATAGCGCGCCGCATCGAAGGGCGAGGCTCCGAGCGCGTGGAATTTTGGCATCAACACACGCACATCGCGTTCGCGGTTCTCGATCACTGCGCCCGAGACCTGACGAAACCCGAGCGGTTTGAGCTTACGCGCGCCATAGGCCCGCATGGCGGTGGACAGAAAATCCCCGTCGGCCCGATCATAGCGCAGCTCGTCAAAGACCGAGATCAGATTAAGATCCCAATCGGCCACATGCAGATAGGGATCTTTGCCCAGTTCACGCAGCGGCGACGGCCCCGCGACACTGGGGCCTGAAACAGAAGAGGCCCCGGCAACATCTGTCGCCGAGGCCCGAAGCATTTTGATCAGCCGACCGATCAAAGACCGGTGGAGACGTCGATCGTGTTGCCCTCTTCGAGGGTCACATAGGCTTTCTTCACGTCTTTGCGGCGGCCAAGCATGCCGCGAAAACGCTTCTGTTTGCCTTTGGTGATGGTGGTGTTGACCGCCTTCACCTTGACCCCGAACAGTGCCTCAACCGCTTCTTTGATCTGCGGTTTGTTGGCGTCGATCGCCACTTCGAAAACCACTCCATTGGCTTCAGAGGCCAAGGTCGCTTTCTCGGTGATGATCGGCTTGCGGATCACGTCGTAATGTTCCGATTTCGTGCTCATTTCAGGCGAGCCTCCAGCGCTTCGACACCCGCTTTGGTGATCACCAAAGTGTCACGCTTGAGGATGTCATAAACATTGGCACCCTGGCTTGGCAGCACATCCAGACCTTGGATGTTCGCAGCCGCGCGGGCGAAGTTTTCATTCACCTCGGCACCATCGATGACCAGAGCGCGTTTCCAACCCAGGTTCTTAACCGCAGTGGCCAAGCTTTTGGTTTTCGCATCGGCCAGCGCGGCCTCGTCGATCACCACCAGGTTGCCAGTTGCCGCTTTCGAGGACAGCGCGTGGCGCAGGCCCAGTTTGCGGAACTTTTTCGGCAGGTCATGGCCGTGGCTACGTGGGGTCGGACCCTTGTAGATACCACCTTTGCGGAAGATCGGCGCGTTACGGTCACCATGGCGTGCGCCACCGGTGCCTTTTTGGCGATAGATCTTCTTGGTCGAATAGGAGGTTTCCGAGCGAGTCTTTACCTTATGGGTGCCAGCTTGCGCTTTGTTGCGCTGCCAGCGGACCACACGGTGCAGAATGTCCGCGCGCGGTTCCAGCCCGAAGATGGCATCATCGAGCTCGACCTCGCCGGCCGCGCCTGCGTCCAGTTTGATCACGTCGAGTTTCATTCTTCAGCGCCTCCTTCGGGGGCTTCGGCAGGGGCCTCGGCCGGAGCTTCAACAGCGGCAGCAGCCTTGATTGCGGCCGGGAACGGCACGCCTTCGGGCAGCTTTTTCTTCACCGCGTCCTTGACGGTCACCCAACCACCTTTGGAGCCGGGCACCGCGCCTTTGACCATGATCAGACCACGATCGGCATCGGTGCGCACAACTTCAAGATTCTGGGTCGTCACCCGGGCAGCGCCCATGTGACCGGCCATTTTCTTGCCTTTGAACACGCGACCAGGATCCTGACACTGACCGGTGGAGCCGTGGGAACGGTGGCTGATGGACACACCGTGCGAGGCACGCAGACCGCCGAAATTGTGCCGTTTCATGGCACCGGCGAAGCCTTTACCGATCGAGGTGCCGGACACATCGACCTTTTGGCCTTCTACGAAATGCTCCGCCGAGATTTCGGCACCCACTTCGATCAGGTTGTCCGCATCCACGCGGAATTCCGCGAGCTTGCGTTTCGGGGCCACTTTGGCCACAGCGAAATGACCGCGCATCGCTTGGGATACGCGCTTCGCTTTGGCCGCGCCAGCACCGAGCTGAACAGCAGTGTAGCCGTCTTTCTCGGTGGTGCGCTGAGCAACCACTTGCAGGTTATCGAGCTGGAGAACCGTGACAGGCACTTGCTTGCCATCCTCCAGGAACAGCCGGGTCATCCCGACTTTCTTAGCGATCACGCCGGAGCGCATTGGACGTGCCCTCCCTTAGACCTTGATCTCGACATCCACGCCAGCGGCGAGGTCGAGCTTCATCAGTGCATCCACGGTTTGCGGCGTCGGATCGACGATGTCGAGCAGCCGCTTATGGGTGCGGATCTCGAACTGGTCGCGCGATTTCTTGTCGATATGCGGACCACGCAGAACGGTGAATTTCTCAATTTTATTGGGCAGCGGGATCGGGCCGCGCACTTGAGCACCCGTGCGCTTAGCGGTGTTGACGATTTCCTGGGTGCTGGCATCCAGCACGCGGTAATCGAACGCCTTCAGCCGGATGCGGATATTCTGACTTTGCATCGGTTGGGCCTTTCGGGCTTCGGAAAAGAGAGGTGGAGCGCCCATTAGCGGGCGCCCCACATGCAGTCCCGTCGAATTTTACTGGGGCGGCGGGCCGCCCGGTCGAGACATCAGCGCCAAGCCTTCCCAAAAGGAAGGCTCGGCAAAGACTGATCACTCGATGATTTTGGAGACGACGCCAGCGCCAACGGTGCGGCCGCCTTCACGGATAGCGAAGCGGAGCTTCTCTTCCATGGCGATGGGCGCGATCAGCTCAACGTCGAATTTCAGGTTGTCACCAGGCATCACCATC
>JAOXSB010000081.1 GCA_025800345.1 Mangrovicoccus sp.
ATCCCTGCATTTTTCGGCTTGCGGGGGTCGGGGTGAAACCGTAAAAGGCCCTCCACAAGCTAGCGTGGCCCGTTCGTCTATCGGTTAGGACGCCAGGTTTTCAACCTGGAAAGAGGGGTTCGATTCCCCTACGGGCTACCAGCTTGATTTTTACCTATTTTCCAACAGGTTGGCGCTGGCTAACCTGGGGATTTTGTAGGTTAGCCAATGTGGCCCGTTCGTCTATCGGTTAGGACGCCAGGTTTTCAACCTGGAAAGAGGGGTTCGATTCCCCTACGGGCTACCACAATTCATTGATTTCAATGACTTACAAGTCGGTTAGCCATGTAAAATCTATGCACCGATTTTTACCCTTAAAAACAGCAATTTACCGTAGGCCTTATGGTCCTGTTTGGGCCTTTCCCTCGTACTTTCCTCTCCGCACCAGCCAATTCTTCAGCTTTGGGCAGAAAATTTGTTACCGCTTCTTTTTCTGGTTGCGCGTAGATTACTTAGACGATTTCTGGGCTTGTCAGCCGTGCGACGGGACAGGTTCGCCTGTAGCCACGTCCCGACTGGGCACCTCCAATGCTAACTTCTCAGGCCTGCTTTGGAGGTGCCATTTCAATCTCTCGTTGTGCACTATTGTCCGAGGCATTCTTGCTACAATGTACCGCGCGCAGACTTTACAGTAGGAAAGTCTCGTGAGATTTGAACCAACATCGGTTGGCCAAAGCATATCTACATTTACGGCAGAGTTAGCCACCTTGACTCTAATGTTCTTATTAGATTTGTGCCGTCCCCTACGGGCTACCATTTTGCTTGCATTCGATATTTAGAAGAAAATCAGAAGTCCGGCTTCAATCTTTAATTGTTTTCTCTTTGTTGCATCTCGCTGCGGCTTCTATCGGCGCTTTTCCAGTTGTTGTTGCCATAGAACTGTTCGTGCAAAACACTCTCGCAACCTTTTGTTCCAGAACCCCAAACCTCCGCCAGCGTGTCACGCCCTTCGACCGTTTCTACCACAAACAGTTCGTTGAACCGATGGCAGGTGCGGTGCCATGGTTCACCGGCACTTGCCGGGTGCTACCAGCCGCGACGGCCGAACAGGGATTGCAGGCGGTTCTGACCGGCAAACGGGTCGATCTCCTGCGAGCGTTCCAGCCCCGACACAACGCGGCCCACCAGAATCCAGCTGATCGCGGCGAAGAGGATGCCTCCGAAAGCCTGCCCCAGCAGAACGCCGGACGCCCCGGCCAGCGCGGACCCAATCGAGACAAAGACCCAGGTGCCCACGGTGTGGCGGCCCCAGTTGATCCATGTGGAATAGACCGGGTGGCCCAGATTATTGAAGCTCGCATTGGCGACGAAGATGACCCCGTTGAAGAATGACGCCAGCGCCAGCGGTCCGCAGAACAGGTAGATCAGCACGCGGGTTTCGCCCTCGGCTGCGAACAGATCCGCGATTGGTGCGCGCAACAGGAAAAGGACCGTCGCCATCCCGAGAACGTAGATTGCCGTGAATTTGATACCGGCCAGAAAGGCTTCGCGCACGCGGGTGAACTGCTCGGCCCCGAAGTTTTGCCCGATGATGGGACCGATTGCTCCAGACAGCGCAAAAATGACCGAGAACGCCACAGGCAAAAGCCGCCCGATCACCGCCATTCCGGCCACGGCATCCGTTCCATACTCGGCGATTTCACGCACGACGATGGCATTGCCAATCGGTGTTGCCACATTGGTCAGCACCGCCGGGATTGCGATGGCCCGCACCGGTTTCAGATCGGTTGCGACCTGCCGCAGCGATGGGCGGGCAAAGCCTCGGTGAACGCGCAGGGCGGGCCAAAGCGCGGCGGCCAGCATGCAGATCCGCGCCAGCACCGATGCGATGGCCGCGCCGTCCAGCCCCAAACCAACCCCAAAGATCAGGATCGGGTCGAGAACCGCATTCACCACGCCGCCATAGATCGTGGCCATCATGGATCGCCGCGCATCCCCATGCGCCCGCAAAACCCCCATGGCCACCATCGCAATCGCCATCACCCACATGGTCGGTAAAATGATCGAAACGTAACGTGTGGCGAGCCTCAACACCTCACCCTCGGCCCCCAGTAGCGACAACAGTGCGCTGAGATTCCACAGCACCAGCACCGGCGTTATCAGTCCGACGCCCAGACCCAGCGTTGCCACGCTGGTGGCATATCTCCGCGCCTCTTCCGGCCGCCCGCCCCCCAAGGCCCGTGCCGCCAACGCTCCGGCCGAGATCGACAGGCCGATATTGATCGCATTGGTAAAGAACAGCAGCGTTCCGGCATAGCCCACGGCGGCGGCCAACGCATCATTGCCGAGCATCGAGATGAACACCATATCAACGAAATCGACCGCAAAGATCGCCATCAGACCGATGCTGGTTGTCAGGGACATGCGCGTGACATGTCGCATCAGGCTGCCACTGAGGAAAACGGCTTCGCCTTGGGATTGATTGGCCATGTCCTACCTGCTCTGCGATGGCGTTTGGGTCTTGTCACCTTCTCAGATGGCAGCGCAGCGTCAACTGTTTCGTTTCGCCCAAATGGCAGGCCAATTCCGAGCCGTCACCACCGAGCCGGGTTTTGCAAGCCCTGAACCGAACCCGCGCTTGACAGAATCCACCCATCTCGCTCTGATACCAGCGTGAGCAAAAACACTGAATCAAACCAATGCATTGCCCGGATCACGCGCTGCTGTCAGCGGCATTCTCGGCATGGTTGCGTTTGGTCTGATGACCCCGAACGCCTGAGAGTCTGCCTCTCGTGACGGGACCCATGATGACTTATGTGCGGTTCATCGACCGCGCCAACCGGATGCTGGGTCGCGTCATCATGTATGGCATCTTCGTGATCATGGCGATCCTGCTCTATTCCTCGGTTTCCAAGACGTTCTTCGTGCCATCCCTCTGGACGCTGGAAATGGCCCAATTCGCGATGGTAGC
The DNA here is from genome assembly GCA_025800345.1 of Mangrovicoccus sp. Classification (GTDB taxonomy): domain Bacteria; phylum Pseudomonadota; class Alphaproteobacteria; order Rhodobacterales; family Rhodobacteraceae; genus JANSYP01. The sequence continues at coordinate 2,951 of JAOXSB010000081.1, forward strand.
CTATTACATGCTGGGCGGGCCTTACGCGATGCAGATGGGCGCGAATGTTCGGATGGACCTGCTCTATGGTGAATGGACGGACCGCAAGAAAAGCCAGATCGACGCGCTGACCGTGTTGTTCCTGATTACCTATCTCGCCTTTTTGCTCTGGGGTGGCTGGGACAGCCTGATGTATTCGCTCCAGTATGGCGGTGAGCGCTCCTCCTCGGCTTGGCGGCCCTATATCTGGCCGATCAAGACCATCATGGTTGTCGGCATCTTTCTGATGCTGCTTCAGGCGATATCGGAGCTTTGCAAGGACATCCTGCGCCTCAAAGGCTTTGAC
>JAOXSB010000082.1 GCA_025800345.1 Mangrovicoccus sp.
CGGAACCGTGCTGCGTAATCTGAGGCTTGATGTAGGATTTCATAGGGTAACTCCAAACTCACTTCTAATATGCAGGCTAATCAAATTTAACGGATTCGATCAAGAACTCTTAATGCAGCGGAATGTCTTAATGCGGCTTTCATGTTAACGGATCACGCCCTCATATGGCGCCCAATAGGCGTTGATGCATTAAAATCGTTTATTTTCTTTATACTACATTGTTTTCGCGCGATTTTCTTCCCGGGTATTTCAAAACGGGTCGGGATGCAACCTAAAGGCGATAACGTGTGATTTTCGATGAAAAAAGCGTCATCCGAAAAAGTATAGGTTTTCCAAATAACTAAAGATTTCACGCGGCGGCGGCGACAACCTGAGGCATTTTGATATCGGCATTTAAATGATCTAAGATTGCTCATTGGCATAAACCCGCTTTATGCTGAGAATTCCTTGTAGTGTTTTGTGGGTGTCCTTGATGATCCCGAGTGTTCGCCGTTTCTGTTTTCTTCCACTGCTTGGGGCCCTGCTGACCAGCGGCGTGGCTCTGGCGCAGGAGGCACCGCAATTTCGTTTGGGCAAAGGCGATGTGCTGAGCTTTTCCATCGTTGGAGCCCCCGATATCAGCCGCGATGTCACCATCGGTTTGGATGGCAATGTGTTCTTGCCTATGATCGGGTCGGTGCCCGCCGAAGGTCTGACCCCGGCGGAATTGCGCGATGCGGTGGATGGGGTGGTGCAACGCAGCCCGATCCGCATTCCCAATATGAGCGGCGATGATGTTTGGCATGGGCTTTTGCCCCATGACATCGTGATTGATGTGGCGGAATATCGTCCGGTCTATGTGTCTGGCACCGTGGAATTGCCCGGCGAGGTCAGCTTTCGGCCCGGCATGACCGTGCGCCAGGCCCTGGCCCGGGCTGGCGGCACCAAGCTGCTGAGCGAAACCGATGATATGCGCGTGGTCGAGATGATGGCCCGGCGGGACCGGATCGG
>JAOXSB010000093.1 GCA_025800345.1 Mangrovicoccus sp.
AGAACAGATCGCGGCGCGGGATCGCGCCAAACAGTTATTGCGCAGTCACGAAAGTGAATTGGCGCGGCAAACCGAGCGGGTCGCGGCCTTGCAAAGCGCATTGGCCCTGCCACCGGATGCTGCGGCGGTGACATTGAAACTCTATGCGGATGCGCAATATCTTTCCTTGCTCAAAGATGTGTCAGCGGGGGCAGCCCAATTGGCTCAAGCAGATGCATCTTACGGGTCGCACCATCCGGTCTTTGTCAGAGCCCAAAAAGAATATGAAGGTGCGCGCAAAATGGCGCTGCAACGCGCGGGCGACGTAACCGGTCTGGCCATAGATCAATTGCCAGGCTTGGACCGGGCCCCAGAGGGTCAGCGCGCGCGTTTGCTCAGCGAATTGGTGCGCGAAGACGCCTTGCGATCGGGGCTGGCGCAGCAGGTCGCCACCTTGTCTGGCCAGGTAGCGCAAGAAGCAAAGCGGCTCGCACGGCTGGCGCCCGCGGCAGCAGAGCTTGAGGACCGGCAGCGGGATTTTGCTGTGGCAGAAGCCGTCTTTGCCTCTGCCATTGCCCGTTCGGAATCCAAAAAGACCGATATCTATGCCTCATATCCGCTGATCCAAGTGCTGGAGAACCCCTCGCTGCCGCAGCATCCATCTTCCCCGAACCATGCGGTGACATTTGCTGCCGGAGGCGCGGCGAGTTTGATGCTTTTGCTAGGGCTCGCTTTGGCCTGGATCCGCGATCCCCTGGTGTCAAAGCTCTTGAAAGACCCAAAACAAAGCGCGCTGTGATGCGGCAGCGCCCCCAAAACCCCGCCGAGGCATTGGTCTGGCACGGGCTGATTTGGACCTGGCCGCTATATGCATTGGGCGCGCTTTATGTGCTCGGGCCAGTGCTTGGCTGGGGGCTTGGGGCA
>JAOXSB010000106.1 GCA_025800345.1 Mangrovicoccus sp.
CAGGATGGATGGGCCCCGCATTGTCAGAAGCATAACGCATTACAGATCCTCGATAATGTAATCTTCCCAGTCCTCTTCCGAGAGGCTGGCCTCGCTAACGCACCAGCCCTGCACCGAGAACCCCGCTTCATGGGTGCTGTCGGCGCGGCCGGTGATCAGCGGGTGCCATTGCGGCAATTCATGGCCTTCATAAAGCAAGCGATAGGCACAATTGGAGGGCATCCAATAGGCGTGCTGGGCCAGATTGGCCGGGGTTAGCACCACGCATTCGGGGACATAGCGTTTGCGGTCTGGGTAATTGGAGCAGCGGCAACTTTCCCCATCCAGCAGGCGGCAAGACACGCGGGTGAAGGCCAAAGCGCCGCTATCTTCGTCTTCAAGCTTGTTCAGACAACAGCGCCCGCAGCCATCGCAAAGCGCCTCCCATTCCCCATGGGTCAGATCCGATAAGCGATGGCGTTCCCAAAATCTTGGGCGCAGCTCGGCCACCGGCATCTCTTCGGGTGCGGAGGCAGAGCCACTGCGCGGTTTCACAGCTCCGCCAGGCAGGCGCGGGCCCGCAGGCTATCGGCATCCATCTGCGCCACCAGCGCCTCGACCCCGTCAAAGCGCTGCTCTGGACGCAGATATTCTACCAGCCCCACCGACAGATGAGTGCCGTAAAGATCACCGGAGAAATCGAAGATATGGGTTTCTAGATTGGGCATGTTCTCCCCAAACATGGGGCGCACGCCCAGAGAAGCAACCCCTGGGTAATGGCCCGCATGGGGGCCTGTGCGGATCTCGACCGTCACCGCATAAACGCCAAAGCGCGGCAAATGCAGCCCCGCCAAAGACATATTCGCCGTGGGATAACCCAGGGTGCGGCCACGCTTTTCCCCATGGATCACTGGCCCATCAATGCGGTGCCAATGGCCCAGCATCGCTTGTGCATCCCGCGGGCGACCTTCGGCCAAAGCTTCGCGGATCCGGGTGGATGACACAGGCCCGGCCTCGGTCTCGATGGTCAAAAGCGGCGCGATGGTCACGCCAAAGCCCATCTCTTGGCCAAACGCCACGAGATCTTCGGCGGTGCCTTTACGACCTTTGCCAAAGCAGAAATCCGCCCCCACAACCACATGGGCCAGACCCAGACCATCCGCGATCACCTCTTGGGCAAAATCCCGCGCTGTGAGCGCTGCCAATTGATCGTTGAAGGGCAATGAATAGAGGCGTTCCACCCCGATCTGAGCCAGGCGGTTTTCCTTGGCCTCCACATTCATCAACCGAAAGGCTGGCGCATCGGGAGCGAAAAAGGCCCGCGGATGGGGATCAAACGTCATCACCCCCAAAGGCGCGCCGATACCCTCGCCCGCTCTACGCGCCAATTCGATCACCGAGCGGTGACCGCGATGCACCCCATCAAAATTGCCAATCGCGGCGCTGGCACCGCGATCTTGGGGCTCGCTGGCAGTAAAGCTTCGGATGATGCGCATAGGGAGGTACGACTCAGCCCTTGCTAGGAGCCATGACGGTGGCTTCGCCAGTGATCACCAGCTTGTCATTCACCGTGGCCTCGCAGGTCAGGGTCACCCGTTTGCGCTCGGCCAGGATATCATTGACCGTGACAGAGGCGGTGACCTCTTGGCCGATTTTCACCGGCGCCAGGAATTTCAGGTTCTGGCCCATATAGATGGTGCCATGGCCTGGCAGGCGTTCCCCGAGCAGCGCTGAAAACAGGCTGGCACAAAGCATCCCATGGGCGATACGCTCGCCAAAGATCGAGGCTTTGCCCGCCGCTTCATCCAGGTGGATCGGATTGCGGTCTTCGCTCACATCCGCGAATTTCTCGATCATGTCCAAAGTGATGATTTTGGTGATCGACCGGCTCATGCCAATTTCGAGATCTTCGAGATAGACCGTCCCAACGCTCATGACTGTTCCTTGTGTATTCTACCCATTCCGCGCCCCTCTACTGCCTATGGGCAGCGGTTGCCAGGGGGTAGCTTAACGCAGTTGGCCGATGGCATGGCTGGGGGCGAGTTTTTGCGCCGCCAGATAGGCTTTCAGTTGATCCGGGTCCGGCTGCCCACCGGGCAGAGTGCCGGTTTCCGCCGCCGCCAAACCGCCCGTGACAAAGAGCGTGTCAAACCCCTCGCCCAAACCGCCGGCCACATCGGTGGCGGGCCCATCACCAATGGCAAGGATCCGGTCCCGGGGCACATCCCGCAGCGCTGCCAAGCGGCGCAGCGCCAATTCATATATCGGCGCATGGGGTTTGCCGAAATAGAGGCTCTGCCCCCCCATATCCGTGTAAAGCTGGGCCAGCGCTCCGGCGCAAAAGATCCGCTTATGGCCGCGATCCACCACCACATCAGGATTGGCGCATAGAAAATCGAGCCCACGGGCCTTAGCGGATAAGAAACTGGCGCGGTAATCTTCCGGTTTTTCGGTCTCATCGTCAAAAAGCCCGGTACACACGATGCCTTCGGCTTGATCTAGCGGCACCCGCTCCACCGGGGCCGCATCCCGCAGATCCTCGGCCAGGTCCGTGAAGAAATGCAAATCGCGCTCTGGCCCGATATGATAGACTTTGCGCCCAACCACCCCGGCCATCAGAGCCGCTTGCGCACTATCGCCCGAAGTGGTCACCCCATCATAGCAATCGCGCGGCGCGCCAAGCCCATCAAGCTGGGTCACAACCTTGTCTTTGGGTCGGGGCGAATTGGTCAACAGCATCACCGTGCCGCCCCCCGCGCGATAGGCTTGCAGCGCGGCCACCGCTTCGGGGAAGACTTGCACGCCATTGTGCAAACAGCCCCAAAGATCACACAGCACCGCATCATAATTGCTCGCAATCTCGGACAGCGAAGAAATCACTTTACTCATAGGGGCCTCACACTGGTTACATCACATTTGGCCAATAAGACTACACCTGGCCAGGTTACTGTTTGGTCTCTTGCGGCGCCATGCTTTGGGGCGCCTCTTGAGCGCTTTCGAGCGTCGCTTCAAAGGCCAAAAGCCCGGCACGCGCCTCGGCGATGCCCGCGCGCACCGAACCCAAAGCTTTGGTCAATTCTGCCTTTTCCGCCGGATCCATATCCGAGGCTTCAATCACGGCCAGGGCTTTGTCGAAATCCACCCCATCGGCAGAGACGATCTTTTCCTGCTTCAGCCAAGCGCTGGTAGCGTCCAGCTCACCGGCCGAGCTAAGCGCCATCACGGTCATGCTCTCGGCCATGGAATCGCGCATATCATGGGAAGCTTCCGTAAGCGCATCTTCCGCTTGGTCCAACGCGTCTTGCGCTCCGGCCAAGAGCGCCGCGCCCAAGCCGCGCACCGCGCGGGCCGCGTCATCCAACGCCTCATCCATCGCGTCAGCATTGTCAGTTGTCGCCGGGTTGGCAGCACGATCTTCTGCGGCCAAGGGCAAGGCCAAAACCCCGATCACCCCAAGCGTGGCAAGGACAAGTTTCATCACGCGCTCCCCAGCGGAAATACCGTTGCCCCAAATATAGAACGGGACGCGCCGCAGCGCATCCCGAAATGTCATTCCTGCAGGGGCATAACCCGCTGCCTATCGTCTTAGCGGCTCAGAGCGCCAAATTCGGAATGATCTGCTTTTTACGGCTCATGATACCGGGCAGAACCACGCTGTCGCCGTCAACGGTTGCGCCAAAGCTTTTTTCGGCCACGGTTTTGACGATATCATTGGGCACGAGAAGCGTGGCTTCTTCTTTGATGATATCCACCACGAAGAGCAGCACTTCATCCACACCGTCTTCGGAGGCCACTGCTGGCATGGACTCCATCAGCGAGGCTTTGCGCGAGAGCGGGATATCCGGCGCGGTGGTCTCCAGCACGGAAACGCGGAAGTTTTTGCCGCCCACTTCGTATTTCTTGCTGTCCATGCGGATCAGCTCCGCATCGGAAAAGGCCGATACATCGGATTTGGCCGCGAACATTTCGCTGGCATAAGCAGTCATATCAACGCCCAACTCGCCAGCCAATTTGGTGGCCACGTCGCGATCCAGATCGGTGGTGGTGGGCGAACGGAATTCCAACGTGTCCGACAGGATGCAGGACAGGGCCGCGCCTTTGATCGCCTCGGGCATCTTGGCCGCGTCATCGCCCATCAGATCCACCATCAGCGTGGCGGTACAAGCAACCGGGCGCACGGTGATCTCGATCGGGCCTTTGGTCTCCAAACCGCCCACCAGCTTGTGGTGATCGATGATCGCTTGGATATCGGCGTCATTGATGCTGTCGGGCAGCTCCGCAGGATTGTTGGTGTCCACGATCACCACCGGCTCACCTTCGCCAACGGTTTCGATGATCTCGGGCTTGTCCAGGCTCCAACGCTCAAGCACAAAAGCGGCCTCAGTATTGGGCTCGCCCAGCAGATAGGGGCTGGCCGGGGTGCCTTTGACCTCAGACAAATACCAGGCCCAGATGATCGGGGAGCCGGTGCTGTCAGTATCGGGGGCCTTATGGCCAATAACCTTGATCGTCATGTTACAATCCATCCTGAGAGGGTTCTGGCGGCCTTATAGGCGCGCGGCGCCCCGCCTGTCAGAGGGGTCTTTCGCCGCATCATAGCACGGCATCTCGCGCCTAATCCTCGCATGCAGCCCGGTTTTGGCAAAGTGACAGCTTTGCGACAGGAGGCGCTTGCAAATCCCGCGAGCGGGGGCTAACTGCGTCTCGTTCGGTCGGAGTGTAGCTCAGCCTGGTAGAGCACTGTCTTCGGGAGGCAGGGGTCGGAGGTTCGAATCCTCTCACTCCGACCAGATCACCAGCTTTATTGCCAAATATACGATGCAAGGCAGATAGCGCGCTGGCAGCGCTATAATTGAGCCTTAAATCTCAGTGTTTTTTGGCCGTTAGGCGCCTCCAAGGATAGCGCATCAGGTCGTTCAGATCAGATTGGAGCGCATCACGCTCCTGCGCCATCTTATTCAACTCTGACGCAAGCTTGTCACGCTCGCTCGCAGTTTTATCCAAGTCCAGCAATGCTTTATCTAACTTGAGCGCTGCGCTTTCCAGCTCTGAGGCCAACTTATTCCGCTCGCTTGCGGCTTGTCTCTCTCTGAGTTGGTATAAAGACATGCCCCTGAGCTGCGACAGCAATTCCTCCTGGCTGGAGTTTGGTGCAATACCAACTTGCGCGCAAACCGCCTGCTGCACCCGCAAATTTTCTGCGCTGTCGGATGTCTTCGAAAACTCCGATCGTTGAAACGACAGGTCTGGCTCCACCCCAACTGACTCAAAAAAACGGGTAATTGTTCCCGTCGTGTCGCTCACAAGGTCATTGTAATCAATATGACTTACCGGAAGCTTCAGACCTTCGCAGATCTGATCGAGGTTCCGCTCCCATGTGTCGAACTTCAGCACATATTCAGCAAGTTCGAGTGCAGAAATATTGCCAATCACCTGCTCACGCGTTTCTTTTTGCGTCGCATCGGGCGACTTAAGCTCAACCCCGCCCCGCACATGTGACACACCCGTACGCGCATGTATCACTGCTGAAAGAGCCTGAGACAGCTTATCAGTGCGCTGCAATCGCAGAACCACTGGCTGATTAAACACAGATAAAAACGCGTCAACGAAAGCTACTTGCTTCGAAAGTTTAATCTCGTTGAGCTCTGTATTCAGGCTGAAAAAATCGCGTGTCGCATGGGGCAATTGATTGGCCATTAAGGTCAATGCAGGCGTGGATGAGGTCGAGGTTCGACCAGCATTGGCAATCTCGAAGAAGACATTCGGCGGAAGCACTGACGATCCACTTCGCTGATGGTGATTATACCACTCGCGTGCATCGCCGAAATACTGCGATTGCCGCAGAAGACTCTTCAGGAAATTGGTTCCGCTTCTCTGTGTGCTCAAAAGCAAAAGGAAATCTGGGTTCTTTGCGCTCATGATACCTTGCTTTCAAATCTCTTGGATCGAATAAATCGCCTGCGGTCTCTGCTACTCAACCACAAACCCGTTATGCGGCCCGTGTTGCGCAAGTTCAAACGAAACGAGTCTCGCCCGCAGCCTGCCTTTGCCAAGACCCGCCTGACATCAGGTGCCGCCCTTAAGGCGAGCGGCACAAAATCTAGCGATAATGCCCGAACCGATAGGGGATTTTTTGATCAGAAATTTCGCCCACGAAGAACCGGTGCAGATTGGCCTTAAAATAGATCCACCCCGTGGCCAGAGTGCCGTCTTGTTGCAAGCGTCGAGGATCAAACCGGAACTTTGCCTGCAGCACGCCGGTTTTACCAGGTTCAGCGCGATGGGCTTTCAGGGCGTAATTGCAATCTTCACAAAGGCTGATGCGTTCATCAAAACCGCCGATCTTTTGATGCAGCGCGGGCGTGGAAAACATGCACGCGCCAATTGCGGTTGGAAAGAACCGCGCGCTTAGCCGGATCGCCCCATTAAACAGCGCAAACCCCGCCCGATGATGCCAAGCGAGCCCTTCGCCTGACATACAGACCGCAGCCATATCCCAATCCTGCGCTTCCAACTCCGCCATGGCTTGGCCCAGAAAATCCGGAGCCAGTCGCGTGTCCGCATCCAGAAAAAGCAACCGCTGCGCCGCCGCTTCTGCCGCGCCGCGATTGCGCCCCAGGCTCACCCCGCGCCCATCCATTTCGATGATGCGATAGCGCGCAAACCCGGCCCCGGCGATGCGCGAGACCTCAACCGTGTCGTCATCGCTTTGGCTATCCACATGCAAGATCTCAAAATCCTGCCAGCTTTGCGCCGCCAGATCCGCCAACAAACGCGGCAAACGCTGTTCCTCATTCAAGGTAATCACAATGATGGAAAGACGGGGCGAAGTCATTTGCAGTCTCGGCCAAGACCAACGGTCTTAGAACCCTCTCATAGGATCGCGCCGCGACGGATCAAGGCTCGGAAAATTGCGGGCGCTGTTCGGGCTATATCGCAAGCCTTTAGCGCGAGGGCAATCACCTGGCTGACCCATGCCGTTACGGCGTGACACATGACGGCCAAACGTTAAACCGCAGCATCTATGCGCTCACAAGCGGCAAACACCCCATCCACCATGGCCAATTTGCGCATCTCAGGGGCACAGACCAAAAAATGCTTGGCCCAGAGATTGGGATCACGAATGCGCAACACAGCAAGGCCATCTGCATCTTCGATCTCTTCGCGCAGCGCCAAACAGCCCCCAAGACCTGCGACCACAGCAGCGCGCAGCGAGCCCCAAGACCCTAGATCCAATGCGCGCTCTAGATGCACCCCAGCCCGCTTCGCCGCCGCATCAAAAATCTGGCGCGTCGCCGAGCTGCGTTCCCGGCGCAGAATTTGCAGTTCGCTCAACTCGGCCCATCCCACCTCGCGTGCTTTGGCCAAAGGATGTCTCTCGGGCAGCACCAAGACGATCTCTGTATGAATGATTTCATGAGATACCAACCCTTTTGGAGCGGTTTGCCCAGTGACGAAAGCCACATCAATCTCGCCCATACTCAGTTGCTTCAGCAGATCCGCCGACGCCATAGAGCTGGCCTCTATCCGCATGGACGGGTGGGTTTTGGCAAAGCGCGACAGGATCGGGATGGCATATTGGTACGTGGTATACCCAATCCGCAAAAGCCCCTGTTCAAGCTCTCGCGCCGCCAACATCTGATGTTCGATCTCTGTTGAAAGCGTCACCAATGCGCGCAGTTTCGGGATCAACGCTTTGGATAAGTCGCTGGGCTCCAGCTTTTGCCCATGCCGGATCAAAAGCGGTGCGGCACAAAACTCTTCAAGCGCTTTGATATTGTTCGAGACCGAAGGCTGTGAGATCCCTAAATCCGCCGCAGCGCCGGAAAAGCTGCGCTTGCGCAACAAAGCCTCTAAGCTTCGCAATTGACTTAAGGTAAGCTTCATAATCTGTCCTTTGACCCAAGAAGAACAGCATTTTCTCCCAAAAATCAAAGATTAATTCGCATAAGCTTACGTTGAGCATGGGGGCGCCTGACAAAAGGCGCCGCCGCAAATACCCGTTAAACGGGAGTGGATTACAGGGCTTGCACAGCCTCAAGCACCGCCTCCACATGGCCAGCAACTTTCACTTTGCGCCAGACCTGGGCGATCTTGCCCTCACCATCGATCAGGAAAGTCGCCCGCTCGATCCCCATATAGGTTTTGCCATACATCTTTTTCTCGACCCAGATACCATAGCGTTCGCACAGATCGCTTTCCGCGTCCGACAGCAGCCCCACGCCCAGATCATGTTTGGCGCGAAACTTGCCATGCTTGGCCACCGTGTCTTTGGACACCCCCAGCACCTTGGCCCCAGCCGCTTCAAAAGCCGCCAGTTGCTCGGTGAAGCCGATCGCCTCTTTGGTACAGCCGCTGGTATCGTCGCGGGGGTAAAAATACAAAACCACTTTCGACGGGCGCAGCGCCGAAAGGGTCACATCTTCGCCGCCATCTTGGGGCAACGTGAAATCGGGCGCATCCATACCCGGCTCTAGAACAATCTTATCCAAAGATTTAGCCTCGCTTTGACTTGACACATGCTCTTGTTCTAGACCGACTTGCTCCGTGTCTACACCCTCTGATCCATCCCCTGGCCAAGCGCCCCCAAGCCGTGCCAAGCGCCGCCGCTCCCGCGCAATCTTGCGCGGTTTTTGGGCATTGCTACTGATGCTGATCCTGGCGACGCTTGCGGGGCTTTGGATCTTGAGCCAGCGCCCGGTAGAGCTTGGCCCGGTTTTGCGCAATCAATTGAGCCGTGCGGTCGCCCCCGCTCTGGCCGAACAAGGCTTGGGGCTAGAGCTTGATCATCTCGCAATTGGGTTGCGGCGCAATCTCACGCCGCTTTTGCGCGCCCGTGACCTGCGGCTGCTGCGCGAGAATGGCACCCAAGTGCATTTGGACACGGGCGAAGTTTTGCTTGATCGCAGCGCCTTGCTGCGAGGCGCGTTACGCCCACGGGCCATTCGATTGAGCGGCATTCAAGTGGAGCTGAGCCGCGATGTAAGTGGCGATATCACCTTGGCGGCACCAGGAGGCGGCCCGCTTTTGCAGCGCGTGCGCAATCCCGGCGCGCTGATCACACAGCTTGAAACCGGCATGAGCCAGGGAATTTTCTCGGATCTGCGCGTTCTAGGCGCCAGCGAAGTTTCCCTGCGGATCACCGACGACCTGGCCGGCAGCGTATTAGACACCCCAGATGCGGATTTTGTGTTGACCCATAGTCCTGAAACTCTGAGCCTGAGGGCGGATTTGGGCCAAGTGGGCAGCAATGACGCGCCGGGCACGGCACAAATCGAATTGGATGCGGACCGCCGCAGCCATCAAGCGGTGCTGCACATCGCGCTGCGCGGGATCATCCCCGCTGATCTTCCCGGGCTGAGCGCTGTTGGGGCAAAAGAGGATTTGCTCGAACGCATTCAAACCCCGATCTCCTTGGATCTGACGGGCGCTCTGGATGAAACGGGCGATCCCGGCCCTTTGACCGGGCGGCTCAGCGTCGGGGCCGGACCTATCCTGTTCAGCGACCCGATGCCCGATCTCAACATCAACTCGGTCAGCGCCCGCCTGCGCGTCGATGGCGCGCTAACCCGGCTGGATCTGAGCGATGTAGAGATTGAAACCGATCTACTGAGCCTGCATGGGCGCGGCCAGGTCCTGCGCAAACCTCACTCAGCTGGAGAAGACCGCAGCGAGATTATCGGGCAGCTTGATCTTCGGGATTTGATTGTGGATGCGGGCGAGCCTATGCCCGCGCCGCTGCATTATGACAGTCTGGCACTGGATACACGAGTGATCCTTGAGGGAGACACCCTTGGGCTTGACGGCGATCTACGTCTGCGTGCCGGAGACGAAGAAATCCGCGCGCAGTTGCGCAGCTATGGCCCCGGTCAAGTGCAACATCCCCAGCGACGGTTTGCTTTGGATATCAGCAGCGCCGCGCTCAGCCGAGACAGCCTGTTTCACCTATGGCCCTATGCTGTATTTCCCCGCACCCGCGCTTGGCTTGATGGCCATCTCCCAAAAGGCGAGTTGCGCCAGATCAGTTTTGCCCTACGCCGAGAGCCCGCAGGGCGCGCGGCCGCGGCCCCCGAACCGCAAGCGGCGCTAAACTTTGCTTTTGAAAATGCCGAGATCCGCTTTCTCGATACGGTTGCGCCACTGACCCATGCCAGCGGTCGCGCGACCCTGATCGATAAAAGATTTGAGCTGCAATTGGATAGCGGTCAGGTGATCCCCGCCGGGGCTGCGCCTGTCGCCGTGACCCCGAGTTTACTGCACGTGCCCAATGTGACACGCAAACCGGGGTTTTTGGAACTTGATCTGGGCCTGGCGGGCCCCACCAGCGCCTTTCTCAGCGTGCTGGCCCGTCCGCCCTTTCGCAATGACTCGAACGCGCCCGATCTCTTGCCCGCGGATCAGGCCAGCGGCGCCAGTGAGATCCGGGCGAAAATCGCTCTGCCCTTGGGGCCAAGCGGCGGCATGAAAGCCGCAGAGTTTGTCATCAATGGGGAAGTCAAGGATTTCACCAATGACAGCTTGCTGCCAGGCAAGACCCTGAGCGCCGAGCGCATTGAAATCACCGCCAGCCAGGAACGGCTTGAAATCGCGGGTCTGGCATATTTGCAAGGCGCGCCGATGCAGATCGAATTTCAGCGAAATCTCGACCGCGCCCCTGGCGGGGCCACCGCCCCGGAAATCATCGCTCAAGGTGCCTTGAGCGCAGATCTGGCCGACGCCTTTGATTTGGATCTTCCCGCAGGGATGTTGAGCGGCGCAGGTGAGATCACCACCGAATTGATCCTCACCAACGACGCCGCGCCAGAAGTCAATATCGCGGCGGATCTGACCGGTTTGGGCATTCGCATTCCCGCCGCCAGCCTGCGCAAACCCGCCAGCGCGCCAGGATCGCTGAACGCCAAGCTGCGCTTGGGCAGCCCGCCACAGGTCACACATTTGGCCTTCGATATGCCCGGGCTGCGCGGCGCAGGATCGTTGCGCCTGGCCAGCGGGGGCGATTTGGCACTGGCCGAAATTGACCGGCTAGATCTGGGCAATTGGCTGCGTATGCGCGGGCGGTATCATGGCCCCAGCCAAGGGCGACGGGCGCGGCTCGAGATCAATGGCGGCAGCATCGACCTGCGTCACAGCCCAGAGCAAACCGCCGCCCCCCCGCGGCGCGATGACCCGGATCTGTCCATCCGCCTTGATCAAGTGATCATCAGCGATGGGCTGCGCCTAACGGATCTGCGCGCTGAGCTGCCCGGCGCCACAGGCGGGCGCGGCACTCTGCGTGCCAAGGTCAATAACAAAGCCCCCTTCACCGCAGAGATCCTGCGCCAGCGCGATGGGCTGGCCAGCATCCTGCGCAGCCAAGATGCGGGTGCTTTGCTGGCCGCGGCGGGGTTTTTCTCTAACGCCAAAGGCGGCGCGCTGGAATTTCGCATGATCCCCGCTGGCCCGCCGGGCCATTATGAAGGGCAACTGACGGTCACTGACGGCGCGCTGCATGGCGCGGGCACCGCCGCCGAAATCCTCTCGGCGCTCAGCGTCATTGGCGCAATCGATCAGATCAATGGCGAGGGGATCGTCTTTACAGAAGTCGGCGCAAGATTTCGCCTCACCCCCAGCAGGCTGATCCTGAATTCAGCCTATGCCGAAGGCCCATCGCTTGGCCTGTCCCTTGATGGCCATGTCGATCTCAAAAACCAAAACTTGGACCTGCAAGGGGCTGTCTCGCCAGTGCATTTCCTCAACCGGGTGGGCGGGCCGCGCCGGGGCGAAGGGTTGATCGGCGTCTCGTTTCGCGTCACTGGCAGCCCCAACACCCCTGAGGTAGAGGTGATTCCCCTCTCCTTGCTGACCCCCGGCATGCTGCGCGAGATGTTTCGCAAATCCGAACCTGCCGAATGAACCAAAGAAAGCCCCCGCCTTGCGCCTGTCCGAGTTTGATTTCGACCTTCCCGAAGAGTTGATCGCCACCCGTCCGGCACGCCCGCGCAGCTCTGCCCGTATGCTCGTGGCCACCCCTGGCAGCATCACCGACAGCACGGCCATCGCCCTGCCAGAGTTTCTGCGCCCCGGCGACCGGCTGGTGCTCAACGACACCAAAGTCCTGCCCGCGCGCCTGACCGGGCTGCGCCACCGGCCCAGCAAGGATGGCGCAGGCCAGGCCAAGATCGAAGTCACGCTGTTATCCCCATGCGGTGATACCAACGGCGATTGGACCGCACTGCTCAAACCTTTGCGCAAAATCCGCGATGGGGAGCGGATCATCTTTGACGACGGGTTTTCCGCCGAAATGATCGGGCGCGATGGCGAGGGGCAAGCCCGGCTGCGCTTTGCCGCAACGCCCGATTTCGACACTGCCCTGGCCCGAGTGGGCGCCATGCCCCTGCCGCCTTATATCGCCAGCCGCCGCCCGAGCGACGCGCAAGACCATAAAGATTACCAAACCATCTGGGCCCGGCACAAAGGCTCGGTCGCGGCCCCCACAGCCTCGCTGCATTTCGACGATGCGCTCATGGCCGCGCTGAACGCCCGCGAGATCGGCTTTACCCATGTCACGCTGCATGTGGGCGCTGGCACCTTCTTGCCGGTGAAAACCGATGATGTCTCCGAGCATAAGATGCATTCAGAATGGGGAGAGATCACCGAAGCTGCGGCGGCAGAGATGAACGCGACCCACGCAGCAGGCGGGCGGTTGATCCCTGTGGGCACCACCGCGCTGCGCCTGATGGAAAGCGCCGCGCAATCTGATCGCCGCATCGCCCCTTGGACCGGCCCCACAGATATTTTCATCCGCCCAGGCCATGTGTTCAACGGCGCCGATGGGCTGATGACCAATTTCCACCTGCCCAAATCAACCTTGGTCATGTTGGTTTCGGCCTTGATGGGCCAGGCGCGCATCCGCGAGATTTATGCCCATGCGATTGCCGAAAAATACCGGTTCTTTAGCTATGGGGATGCCTCGCTCTTATTGCCGAACGGGTAACCGCGCGACGCAAATTCGACCTTTGGCGCGCTCAAGAAGACCGGACTAAAAAACGACATAAAATTAACCAGAGCATGTCGGTTTTGGACCGGCATCGCTGGCTTTGGGGCGATAGCGCGGAGGTCTCGAAACCGCCATTGAGTCGCCACGATGCTCGATACTTTGAACCGCGCCTGGGCCCTGCTTTTGGGAATGTTCTTGCTTATGGTCGGCAATGGCCTGCAGGGCACGCTGTTGGGTGTGCGCGGCGCCATTGAAGGCTTTACCACGCTGGAAATGTCCCTGGTGATGTCCGCCTATTTCGCAGGGTTTCTGGGCGGCTCACAAATCGCGCCAGAACTGATCCGCCGGGTGGGCCATGTGCGGGTGTTTGCGGCGCTGGCATCCTTTATCTCGGCGGTGCTGATCCTTTACCCCACGATCACCAATCCAGCGGTTTGGATCTTGCTGCGCGTGGCCATCGGGTTTTGCTTTTCGGGCGTGTATGTGACCGCGGAAAGCTGGCTCAACCATGCGGCCAGCAATGAAAATCGCGGCCAAGCTCTGTCGCTTTATATGATCGTGCAAATGGGCGGGATCGTCTCCGCCCAAGGGGTGCTGCTGATGGGCGACCCGTCGGGCTTTATCCTCTTCATCATCCCCTCAGTGCTGGTCTCGATCTCCTTCGCGCCGATCTTGCTCTCGGTGCAGCCAACCCCCGTATTCGACACCACCAAACCCATGAGCCTGGGCGCGCTGTTTCGCAATTCTCCCTTGGGCGTGGTGGGGATGTTCCTCATGGGCGGGGTCTTCTCGGCGCTGTTTGGCATGGCCTCGGTCTATGGATCAGAGGCAGGGATGAGCGTTGGACAGATCTCGCTATTCGTGGCGGCGATCTATTTAGGCGGGCTGATTTGCCAAGCGCCTATTGGCTATATCTCAGACCGCATGGACCGACGGCAATTGGTGGTTTGGGCCGCGCTCACGGCCCTAGCAGCCTCGCTTTTGCCGATGGTTCTGCCGGGCTATTGGGTGGCTGTCACCGCAGGCTTTATCATCGGCGGCATGTCTAACCCGCTTTATGCGCTGATCATCGCCCATACCAATGACTATCTGGATTTCGATGATATGGCCGCGGCCTCTGGCCGGCTGATGTTCGTCAATGGCGTGGGCGCGGTGGCGGGCCCGCTGATCGCCGGCGGGCTTATGGGCCGGTTTGGACCTGCCGGGTTTTTCGTCTATCTCGCGGTGCTTATGGCCAGCTTGGCAGGCTATGCGGTCTGGCGCACCACCCAGCGTGCGGCCACCCCAGTAGAAGACACGCTCAGCTATGCGCCGATTCTGCCCACAGCCACCCCAGTGGCCATGGAAGTGGCGCAAGAAGTGGCTATTGAAACCGCACAGGAAGACGATGAAGCCACTGGTGACAATGCGGCTGCCGTATAGTCATTGTCTCCGAACTCCCAAAATCTGTGGCAATTCTGCGCCTTCGATTAACCTGAATACACAAGTTGTATTGAATTGTATGCGATCATGACCCAGGTATCTCGCCTACGGTGGGAGGAGGACAAGGTCATGGCAGACCATGAACAGCTCTTGGATTTTTGGCTCAACGAAGTTGGATCGGCGGGCTGGTACCGTCAGGATGCAGCGCTAGATCAGCGCATTCGCGATACCTATGCGCCCCTTTGGGCCAAAGCGGCCGAGGGCGATTGCCTTGGCTGGCTCGCCCATCCTCGTTCGATCCTTGCCTTGGTCATCTTGCTGGATCAATTCCCGCGTAATATGTTCCGGGGCGAAGGCCGCGCTTATTCCAGCGATCGCCGGGCGGTGGCGGTGGCCAAACAAGCGATTGATCGCGGTTGGGATCTGCGCAGTAATGAGCCTGAGCGTCAGTTTTTCTATCTGCCATTGATGCATTCGGAATGCCTGGGCGATCAGGAACGTTGCGTGCGCCTGATGCAGGAACGCATGCCTCAACATGGTGCGGATAATCTGCTGCATGCCAAAGCCCATCGCGAAGTTATTCGCCGCTTTGGCCGTTTCCCCACGCGCAACCTAGATCTGGGCCGCAAGGACAGCGCTCCAGAAGCCCAATACCTTGGCAATGGCGGCTATGGGGCCATCGTGAACGAGTTGCGCGAAGCGGCTTAACCGCGAGATCTGACCCGGCAATTTAAATTGCCGGGTCATCGCCTCTTGACCTTAGCGCGTCGCTCCGGCTTGTCGCGCCTATGATCAACACCCCTATTCCCGATACATTGGCTGGCTGCGCCGAAGCGGTGCTGCGCAGCCCTGAAGGCCGCGGCAAGACCGCCTTTGCCCAAGCCTGCGCCCAAGCCTGGCGCGACAGCCGCGCGGCGGGCACTCCAATGCCCCTTGGCACCGCCAGCCCCCCTGATCATCCCGCCCGCCCGGATCAGCCGGTATTGCTATCCCCCCGCGACGTTCCAAAACGCAAACCGGGCAGCCCGGCAGGGCGCATCGCTTTGCTCCATGCGGTGGCGCATATTGAGCTCAACGCCGTGGATCTGCATTGGGATATTATCGCGCGCTTTACCCAGACCCCGATGCCCATGGGGTTTTATGATGATTGGGTGCAAGCCGCAGATGAAGAGGCCAAACATTTCAACCTGGTTTGCGATTGCCTAGAACGGCTCGGGTCGCATTACGGTGCCCTGCCCGCCCATGCGGGCATGTGGCGCGCTGCCGAAGACACGGCCGAGGATCTCATGGGGCGCTTGGCGGTGGTGCCCATGGTGCTTGAGGCGCGCGGGCTGGATGTGACCCCTGGCATGATCTCGATCTTCGAAAAGGCCAAAGACACAGAATCAGTTGAAGCCCTAAAAGTGATCTATGCCGAAGAGGTCCATCACGTGGCCTATGGATCGAAATGGTTTCACTTCCTCTGCGGGCGGGACAATATCGACCCGAAAGAGGCGTTTCATAGCCTGGTGAAACGCTATTTCCACGGGGCGCTAAAGCCACCATTTAATGAAGAAAAACGCGCCGAAGCAGGCATTCCTCCGGATTTCTATTGGCCCTTGGCCGACGAGTTGCCCCGATAGAAGCTGCCTTTGCGCGATCGGCAAAGCCCCGCCGATCGCGACTCTGCCGCCTTGCGCAACGGGGACCATGGCTCTAAGCCCGGTTCAAAATTAATACCTTCGCCATAAGAGACCTGTGCAACTTGGTACAAGACAAAGACATGTTGCAAACATCTGAAAGCAGCAAACCGACTCTGCTTCACCGGGTGTTTCCTGAAAAACGGGTTTTCCTGAAATCCGGCGACACCACCCGCATGGTGCGCTTGGGCCCGGGCCAACAGATCATCGCTTGGGTGGGCGGGATCGCCTTTCTCGGCTGGAGCGTCACCGCCACATCCATGGTGATGATCGGGATCATGACCGGCACCACCCTGCGCGAGCAAGCCATCAATGACCGCGCGGTCTATGAAACCCGCCTCAATGCTTTGGCCGAAGAACGCAATCGCCGGACCACCGAAGCGGCTGACACCATGTCGCTTTACGGCAAAGCGCTGGAGCAAGTCTCGCATCAGCAAGGCATGGTTTTGGACAGCCATATGGCTCTGGAAGAAGCCCAAAGCGGCACCGAAGCCCTGCGCCGGCTGTTGGTGCAGACCATGGCCGAGCGCGATCGCCTCGCGCAGCAATTCGCCGCCATTGCCGATGACAACCCCGAAAGCGCCGCGGAATCGCTGGCCCGCAGCGATGCGATGCTCACCTATCTTGATGGGGCCTTGGAAGACACCGCTGCCAGCCGCGATGCTCTAAGCAAAGAAGCCGCTGCCGCGCGGGCGGAATTGGCCCGGCTCCAGCATGAAAATCGCCTGGCCGAAGAACGCGCCGACCGCATCTTTGCCCAGCTCGAAGAGGCCGTGAATGTTTCCATGGCCCCGCTTGAGCAAATGTTCACCGAAGTAGGCCTGCCTCCGGAACAGATCCTAGAGCAGATGCGCGATCGCGCTTCGGGCCAAGGTGGCCCGCTCGAGCCCATCGCGATTTCCACCTCTGGTGGGGAAGCTTATGATCCCATGGCCGCAAGGGCCAATGAGATCCTCGATCATATGGAGCAAATCGCCCATTTCAGCTCGGCGGCGCAATCTTTGCCCTTTGCAAAACCTGTGAGCGCGGCCGTGCGGCAAACATCGGGATTCGGCTATCGCAGAGACCCGATCCGCGGCGGCACACGGCTGCATTCCGGAATGGATTGGGCCGGAGCTTATGGCACCCCGATCCATGCCAGCGGCGATGGTGTGGTCATCCATGCGGGCTGGCAATCGGGCTATGGACGTTTGGTAAAAATTCAGCACGAGTTCGGCGTATCGACCCGCTACGCCCATTTGTCGCGAATCCACGTTAAGGTTGGCCAAAGGGTCTCGCGCGGGGATCGAATCGGTGCTATGGGGAATTCCGGCCGTTCCACCGGAACTCACCTTCATTACGAGGTGCGCGTCGGCGACCGGCCGGTCGATCCACAGACCTATATTAGGGCCGCACGCAATGTTTTCTAAGAGCCGTATCAACGAACAGGGCGACACCAAGCCCGCCGCAAGCGAAAAACCCAGCGAGGCCCCCGCCCCCGGCGCGAGCCCTGTGCCGAAATCTCCGCCCAAAGCAAAGCCGCCCGCATCGGTGCTGTCCGCTGATCTGCATATCCAGGGCAATCTGCGCACCTCGGGCGATATCCAAATCGAAGGCCAGGTCGAAGGCGATGTGCGCGCGCATCTTCTGACCGTGGGCGACACCGCCACCGTGAAAGGCGAGATCATCGCCGATGATGTGGTCGTAAATGGTCGCGTCATCGGGCGCGTGCGCGGGCTCAAAGTACGCCTGACCGCCACTGCCCGCGTCGAAGGCGACATCATCCACAAAACCATCGCGATCGAAAGCGGCGCTCATTTTGAAGGCTCCGTCCAACGCCAAGACGACCCATTGGCCAATGGCGGCGGCAGTGCCGTCAAACCCGCCATGGCGGCTGCCCCAACACCGGGCAAGAGCTGATTTCATTCCCTCCCGCCTGAGGGACATCAAACCAAAAAAGGCTGGCCCCATGGCCAGCCTTTTTTGGTTCTTGGGGCGGAGAATAATCCGCCCCGCGCAGCTCCCCAATAGCGCGCTTATTCCACAGCAGCCTTATAAATATGCCATGTGGCATGGCCCAAAATCGGCAGCACCACCATCAGCCCTAAAAAGGCTGGCAGCATACCGACCACCAAAAACGCCACCACCGTCGCAGCCCAAAGCAGCATCGGGCGCAGGTTTTCGGTCACAACTTCAAAGCTGGTGATCATGGCCGTGACGAAATCCATCTCTCTTTCTAGCAGCATCGGCATGCCGATCACCGAGATCGAGAAAATCAAAAAGGCCACGGAAAACCCAACCGCCCCGATAACCGCCAGCATGGTCAGACCATTGAATGTGAACAGCACATCAGCCGAGCTGAACAGATTGACGATCCGCTCATTTCCCAAAAACAGCGCCACGGTGATCCGCGACAGCAGCACCCAAATCATCACCAAAAAGACGATCACAGCCCCCAGGAACGGGATCTGGCGGTCCTTTTGCGAAAAGACCACGCCCAAAACCTCGGACCAGACCAAAGGCACGCCTTCTTGCAATCGGCGACTGACCTCATAAAGCCCGATCGCCGCAAAGGGCCCGATCAAGGGAAAGGCAAAGGCCGCGAGGATCAAATAAAAGGCGTGGCCCGTATAGGACGCAAGCGCCCACATGAGAATGCCGCCAAGGAAATACACCGCTCCGAAAAATAGACCATAACCGGGCGCGGTTTTGAAATCTTCAAACCCTTGATGCAGCGCTTGTTTGATCGTGGCTTCGGTAATCGGCTTGAGCACCGGTTTCGGCGATGGCGGGATTTCGACGGCTATTGTGGTATCGGCTGGCATATATGGCTCCTCCTACCCATGAGCCTTGCGTCTAGCGCAAAGCGGACATGCATAAGTAAAAGGTGCCGCGCGCGCAGGCACTTGTCAAATGTCAAGAGACACAAATTTGCGTCGTTACGTAAAAATGAACGCGCGCATCGTCGCGCTGCCCTTGGGGCGGCGCAACAAGACAGATCAGATTTTACAAAGTCAGGTCAGGCTTAGTCTTCGCTTTGCGCTTCGGCGCGGCTTTTGCCCGCCACATTCAACGCCAAAGTCGCGGCCATGAATTTGTCTAGATCCCCATCCAACACCCCTTGCGTGTCAGAAGTTTCCACATTGGTGCGCAGATCTTTGACCATCTGATAGGGCTGCAACACATAAGACCGGATCTGATTGCCCCAGCCTGCATCGCCTTTCGCGTCATGCGCCTCTTGGATCGACGCGGTACGGCGCTCCAACTCCATCTGGTAAAGCCTTGATTTCAGGGCTTTCATGGCAATGTCGCGGTTCTGGTGCTGGGATTTTTCCGAACTGGTCACCACGATCCCAGTGGGATGGTGGGTGATCCGCACCGCCGAGTCGGTGGTGTTCACATGCTGACCGCCCGCCCCAGAGGAGCGATAGGTATCCACGCGAATATCAGCCGGGTTCACCTCGATCTCGATATTGTCATCCACCACTGGATAGACCCAAACCGAGCTAAAGGAGGTATGGCGACGCGCAGCACTGTCATAGGGCGAGATTCGCACCAACCGATGCACACCGCTTTCCGATTTCAGCCAGCCATAGGCGTTATGGCCGCTGATTTTGTAACTGGCGGATTTGATCCCGGCTTCTTCGCCCGCGCTTTCTGATTGCAGCTCGACCTTATAGCCATGGGCTTCGGCCCAACGCACATACATCCGCGCCAGCATCGAGGCCCAATCGCAAGATTCGGTACCGCCCGCGCCGGAATTGATCTCTAGGAAGGTGTCATTGCTGTCGGCCTCACCATCCAGCAGCGCCTCAATCTCTTTCTGAGCGGCTTTCTCTTTGAGCGCAACAATGGCTTCTTCGGCCTCGGAAACCACTTCGGCATCCTCTTCCATCTCGCCCAGCTCGATCAGCTCCACATTGTCGGACAGCTCTTGCTTGATCCCGTCATGGGTCTCGATGGCATCCACCAGCATTTGCCGCTCGCGCATGAGCTTTTGCGCCTTGGCCGGATCATTCCACAGATCAGGATCTTCGGAGAGGGCGTTGAACTCTTCCAAACGGTGATCTGCCGTGTCGCGCCCCAACCGCTGAGCCAAAAGCTCCAAGGATTTTTCAACCGCTGTGATGGCGTTTTGAGTCTCTGCGCGCATGGAAGCCCCACCGTCTAATCATCACCGCCTCGGCAAGCGGCATAACGCTATAGCTCGCTCCCCCAGAGGCAGCAAGGCCACAAGGGAAGCGATCTGGTCAGATCAAGCTTAGTAAAGACCGCCAGAGCTGATCGTGCCAAAGCCCGAGTTTTTCGGGATTCTCCGTTTCTCACCTGTGGAGGTGACAATCTCAGAGACACCGCTTAGCGCCTCTTGGCGGGAATATAGCGGCAGCCCCGCCCCCATCTGGAACCCACCATCCACAACCACCGTATTGGCGCCGAACAACCGCTCGCTGCCATCCAGGCGGAAATATTCCGAAACCACATTGGGGCCAGAGGCATTCGAGGCCAGCCGCGCGCCGCTCAGCCGGTCGATTTTGATGAATTCACCGCCAGGGGGAACTTTGAACTCACTGCCGCCGAAAACCTCAACGGCGTAATTCATGAACTCATTAAAGACCGGCCCACACATGGACCCGCCGGCAGAGCCTTTGCCCATGGGGCGCGGCTGGTCAAAGCCGATATAGCAGCCCGCCGCGATATTCGATGTGAAGCCCACGAACCAAACATCTTTTTCCTCATTTGTGGTGCCGGTTTTCCCTGCTGCAGGCACCGGCAGATTGACAGTGCGGGCAGCCGTGCCCCGCTCCACCACACCGCGCATCATCGAGGTGATCTGATAGGCGGTGATCGGATCCATCACCCGCTCGCGATCCGAAACGATTCGAGGACCTTTGCCTGGCTGCACCGTGGGATTGGCACAGCCCACACAATCGCGGGTGTCATGGCGATAGACCGTGTTGCCATAGCGGTCTTGGACCCGGTCCACCAAGCTGGGATAGATCCGCTCGCCGCCATTGGCGAACATCGCATAGGCAGTGACCATCCGGTAAAGCGTGGTTTCTTGAGAGCCGAGCGAGATCGGCAAATATTTCAGCATCTCGCCTTCGTCATAAACCCCAAAGCTTTCCGCATATTCAGCCACAGTGCCCATGCCAATTTCCTTGGCCAAACGCACGGTCATAAGGTTCCGCGAACGCTCAATCCCCGTGCGCAACGTGGTCGGGCCATAGAATTTATTGGAATAGTTTTTCGGCTTCCAGACCGTGCTGCCCACCCGGTGTTCAAAGGGCGCATCGACCACGATAGTGGCCGGGGTGAAACCCGTATCCAGCCCCGCCGCATAGACGAAAGGTTTGAAAGACGAGCCCGGCTGACGGGCTGCTTGGGTGGCGCGGTTGAACACCGAATGCTGATAGGAAAACCCGCCCTGCATAGCGATCACGCGGCCGGTATTCACATCCATGGCCACAAAAGCGCCTTGAACCTCTGGCACCTGGCGCAAGGTCCAACGAATGAAAGAACCATCCTCATCGCTGGTCATGGGGCGCAGATGCACCACCTCGCCAGGGCTGACCAAATCGCCAGGCACTTGGGCGCGGTTCCGCCCAGCCAGACGCGCCCATTGCACATCTTTGGCGGGGATCACTTGGCTTGCGTCACGGGGCAGACCTTCGATCCCGACGGAGGCTTGCCCGCCCGAGGTGGATAGGATCACGCCCACATCCCAGCCTTCAATATCGCGGGCCACATCCGCATCGGCCAGGGCCGCGCGCCAGGCCGCTTCATCGCTTAGGGTTTCCACCGGAATGCTCACCCCGGTGCCGCGCCAGATCCCTTTCGAACGGTCGTATTTTTCCAGACCCCGTTGCAGCGCCACTGCGGCACGATCTTGCAATTCTGGATCGAAAGTGGAGCGGATCGAAAGACCGCCAGTAAAGAATTCTTCTTCACCAAAGTTGCGGCTCAACTGACGGCGGATCTCATCGGTGAAATAGCCCCGCGGCGGGCGCTGACTGCGAAACCCTTCAAAATCGCCATTTTGCACCGAGCGCAGCGGCTGGGCCCGGGCCTCTTCATAAGCGTCCTGGGTGATATACCCGTTCTCGCGCATCTCCCGCAGCACGAAATCGCGCCGCTGGGTGGCGCGGGTTTTGGCGCGCACCGGGTGATAGGTCGATGGCGCTTTGGGCAGAGCCGCAAGATAGGCCGCCTCTTCGGGGGTTAGATCCGACAGCGGCTTGTTGAAATAGGTCTGGGCCGCCGCCGCCACCCCATAGCTGTTCTGACCTAGGTAAATCTCGTTCAGATACAGCTCAAGGATCTGTTCCTTGCTCAAGGTTTGCTCCAGCCGCACCGCCAGGATCAATTCCTTAATCTTACGCTCCGCCGAGCGATCTCCTGAGAGCAGGAAATTCTTCATCACCTGCTGGGTGATGGTCGAAGCCCCGCGCAGCCGCCCGCCCTGGGCCATATCCACAATGGCTGCGGCCATACCCACCGGGTCGTATCCGCTATGGCTGTAAAAGTTCTTATCCTCGGCCGAAATAAAGGCCTGTTTCACCAGATCTGGGATCTCGCTGCTGGGAGCGAAAATCCGCCGCTCTTGGGCAAATTCATCAATCAACTGACCTTCGCTGGAATACACCCGGCTGATGGTCGGCGGCGTATATTGCGCCAATTGCTCGTGATTGGGCAGATCCCGGCCATAGATCCAAAAAATCGCACCCACGATCAGCGCGGCCAAAACCACCCCAATGGTCACGAAACTGAATATCGCGCCGAAGAAACCGAAGATGAATCGGAGCACGCAGATGTCCTTTTATTGCCTCTCCCCCGAGATATCCTCGCTGAGAAAAGTATCCAAATCACAACTTTCCTGCCTGACGCGTCAAAGCCCAGGCTTGTCTCAAGGCGCGCGGGATACACCGAAACCAGCACGCTGACGAGGGCGGTTATACATCTCTTCGCCCAAAGCCTCCATGGCCATGATCAGTGGCCCGGCAAGCTGCCGTGGCGGTAAGGCCAAATCACTTTCCAGGGATCTGGCGCTGGCCCCCTTGTGGTTTGCCTCATATCTCGAAATGCTCGCGCCATACTTAGGACCCGATGACCGCTCACGTGACCCGCTTTCGACCACTCTTGCCCTTGCTGCTGATCTGCACGCTGCTGCTGCCCATCCAAGGGCGCGCGCAATCGCTGATCCGTGATGCCGGCATGGAATATGGGCTCAACAGCATGGCCCGCCCGATCATCGAAGCCGCCGGCCTCTCGGCCAGCCGGATCAGGGTTTTGGTGGTCAATGACATGGGGCTGAACGCTTTTGTCACCGATGGGCGCGCGGTCTATATCCATGCGGGGCTGATTTTACGGCTGCAATCCTCAGAGGCTCTGCAAGCGGTGATCGCCCATGAATTGGCCCATATCGCCAATGGGCATTTCGTGCGCCGTCAGCTCAATATGCAAAACGCCAAGCGCAACAGCCTTTTGGGCATGGCTGCGGGCATCGCCGCAGGGGCGCTTAGTGGCAGCCCAGAACTGGGCGCGGGCATCATCCAAGGCAGCTCTGGCTCTGCTCTGGGCGTGCTGCTGGCCCATACCCGCGCCGAAGAGGCGGCGGCCGATAAGGCCGGTCTGCGTTATCTGGCGCGGGCCGGGATCCCGCCCGACGCCATGCAAGAGGTGTTCGCTCTATTTGCCGGGCAAGAGGCGCTTTCCCCTTCGCGGCAATCGGCCTGGGCGCGCACCCACCCTATGAGCCGCGATCGCGCCCGCGCCGCTGAAAATTTCGCCGCTGTGCTGAGCCCGCGCACCACAGATCGCACCCGCACGGAATATTGGTATCAACGGGCCCGTGGGAAGCTTTCCGCCTATTTGCGCAGCCCCAGCTACACGCTGGATAAGGTTGGCCCAAATGATGATAGCGACGCGGCACGCATTCAGCGCGCCGTGGCCTATTTCAAGCTTTCCGACATGGATCGCGCCCGCGCCGAAATGGCCGCGCTGATCGAAAAACGCCCCGCAGACCCATATTTCCACGAATTGCTTGGCTGGATGGAAATCGAGAGCGGCAATAGCACCCATGCAGTGGCCGCTTATGAAGAAGCCATCGCCCTGGCCCCGCGCATTTCGATGATCCAAGGGGGCTATGGGCGCAGCCTGCTGACACTGAACACCCCAGAGACCGATAAAAAAGCGCTCAAAGCGCTGGAGCGCGCGCGTTCCGGGGATCGCTATAACCAGCGGATTTTACGCGATCTTGCTGTCGCCTATGCACGCCAGGGAAATAACGGTATGGCGGCCCTATCCACGGCCCAACGCTATGAGGTGATGGGTATGCGCGAAGATGCAAGGCTTCATGCCACGCGCGCCTCTGATCAACTGCCCGTGGGCTCGCCCGGCTGGTCGCGGGCCCAGGATATTCTGCGGGCCACCGAGCCCAAATCGCAACGGAGATAATCCCTATGTTTCGGACCCTTTCCCGCCCTCTTGCTGCGCTTGGCCTTGGGGCTGCCCTCAGCCTTTCGGCCGCCCATGCCCAAGACCTCACGGCGCTGGATGATGCGGGCCGCACCGCCCTGCGCGAGGAAATCCGCAGCTATTTGCTGGAAAACCCCGAAGTGCTGGTAGAGGCCATGGATGTACTGCGCGCCCGCGATGCCCAAGCCCAAGCCAACGCAGAACAGCAATTGCTGAGCGAATTGCAAGGCGAGATCTTTGAGGATGGCCGGTCCTGGCAGGGCGGCAACCCCGAAGGCGACATCATCTTAGTGGAGTTCACCGATTATCGCTGTGGCTATTGCCGCAAGGCCCATGATGAAGTGGCCGAGCTGATCGAGATGGATGGCGGGATCAAATTCATCGTCAAAGAATTCCCGATCCTGGGCGAAGCCTCGCTGCTGTCTTCGCGTTTTGCCATCGCTGTGCGCCTAGAGGCAGGCGATGACGCTTATAAAGCCGCCCATGATGCGCTGATCACTTTGCGCGGCGAGCCCAGCGACGAAAACCTGCGCGGGATTGCAGACAAGCTTTCGCTAGATGCAGATGCGGTCATGGCCCGGATGGACGACCCGGCGGTGATGGAAGAGCTGCGCGCCAACCGTCTTTTGGCCGAGCAATTGTCGATCCAAGGCACCCCCACCTTCATCCTGCAAGACGAGTTGATCCGAGGCTATGTGCCTTTGGCCGGAATGATGCAGAAAGTGATGGAAAAGCGCGAAGAAAGCTGACGCCACTTTATTACAATGACTTACATGGCGGAGCTCACCCAAAGGCGCCGCCATGTAAGCCCAAACCGATTACTCGGCAGCGCTCGGGGTGGCCTCAGCTGCTTGCTGGGCGTCGATTTCAGCGGCTTTTTTCTCCACCTGCTCAACGATGTGATCAATCATCTGGTCATTGTTCATCTTATGGCTTTGCTGCCCAGCCAGATAAACCATGCCCGAGCCCGCACCGCCGCCGGTAAAGCCCACATCGGTCATCAACGCCTCGCCGGGCCCATTCACCACACAGCCAATAATCGACAGGCTCATGGGGGTTTTCACATGCTCCAGACGCTTTTCCAGCGCCTCCACGGTCTTGATAACGTCAAAGCCCTGGCGCGCGCAGGAAGGGCAGGAAATGATATTCACGCCGCGATGGCGCAGGCCAAGCGATTTTAGGATCTCATAGCCCACCCGGACCTCTTCCACCGGATCAGCGGAAAGCGACACCCGCAGCGTGTCGCCAATGCCAGACCAGAGCAGATTGCCCAGCCCGATGGAGGATTTCACCGTGCCAGCATTCAAGCTGCCCGCCTCGGTAATACCCAAATGGATCGGCGCATCCGTAGCCTCGGCCAGCCCCTGATAGGCAGCCGCGGCCAAAAACACATCCGACGCTTTGACGCTGATTTTGAATTCGTGAAAATCATTATCTTGCAGGATGCGGATGTGATCCATCGCCGATTCCACCATCGCATCCGGGCAAGGCTCGCCGTATTTTTCCAACAGATGCTTTTCCAAGCTGCCGGCATTGACCCCGATGCGGATGGAACAATTATGATCGCGGGCCGCTTTAATCACTTCGCGCACCCGGGTTTCATCACCGATATTGCCCGGATTGATCCGCAAACAAGCGGCCCCAGCTTCGGCGGCCTCGATGGCGCGTTTGTAGTGAAAATGAATATCGGCCACGATGGGCACGGGGCTCTCGGCGATGATCTCTTTCAAGGCTGCGGTGCTGGCCGCATCAGGGGTCGAGATGCGCACAATATCCGCGCCAGCTTCGGCACAGGCCTGCACCTGGGCGATGGTCGCGGCCACATCCGTGGTGACCGTGTTTGTCATGGTTTGCACCGAGATCGGGGCATCGCCGCCAACGGCCACAGGCCCCACATGGATCTGGCGCGAGGCGCGGCGCTCGATATTGCGCCACGGACGGATGTGATTCATCGACATGGATAGGACCCCAACTGGCTTGGGCTAGAGATAGGCCAGCCCCTGCCCGCTCGCAACGGACAGATCGCTTTGCGCGGCGAAACTGACCGTTTACTGATCCAGCGGTGTTTCCGGCGCAATGACCAATTTGGCCAGACGCGCCAATTCCGGGTCTGCGGTCAGATCCACGGGGGTGTAATTGGCCACCAGATCCTCAAGCCCCAAGGACACATCCTTGGCCACAGAAGTACCATCACCTGCTGGGCCAAGCGTTTGACCATTCACCGCGAAATAGAGCGCGCCTGAATTGCCCGCCCGCAGGATCGGAGGATCAATGGTTTGCGGCAGCACATAGCGCTCGCCACCATCAAGGATTTTTTCCAGCAAAATGGTGCCATCGGCGCTGCGCACCCGCACCCAAACCGGCTCGCGAGCAAAAAGCACCACTTCGGTCGGAGCATCCGCGGTTACTTGCACCCCGCTAGAGGCCGGCTCATCACCGTTTTGTGCCGCTTCCCGCAAAGCCGCTTCGACACTGGTGGACAGATCGCCGCCCAGGGCCGTTTGCGCCCTATCTCGCGCCAGCCCCGGCGAAGGCGGCGCCGTCGAGACCACCCCAAGGCTCGGGCTCGGCCGCCCGCCGCCATAAGCGCCAATTTCCCGCGGATCGAGGGTCGAGATCGGCCCATCGCGGGCCACCAAAACCGGCACATCCAAAGCTTCAGGACGATATAGCCGGTCAATCCGATCCGCTTGCGGCGCATCGGCATAGTCATCTTCAACCGGCCCTTGGGCTTCGGAAGCATCCGGCGCGGCCGTTCCCAGGGCGGTCTCCACCGGCGCAATATCCACTTTCTGGATCTCGCGCAGCACCGACCAGCCGCCATAGCCCAAGCCAAAGATTAAGCTGACCAACACCGCAAAAGAACCGATCATGCCGGGGTTTACCCCCACCCACATGCTTTCTTTGGGCGCGGCATAAATTGGGCTGCGTGCAAAAGGATCCTCGGCCTTCGAGCCTTTCTCAGCGCTCTCCGAACTCTCGCCAGTTTTAGGTTTTGGGACTTTTTTGATCTGGCCCGACACCCCATCGCGATGGTCAGAGCCGCATTCTTCCATAAAGGTCTGATGCGCCCAATCGGGATCCAGCCCCAGATAACGTGCATAAGAGCGAATATAACCCGGGATAAAGCCAGGACTTTCGAAGGCGCCCAGATCGGTTTCCTCGATCGCCGCCAGGTAATTGGCCTTGATTTTGATCTCACGCTGCGCATCCAGCAAGGATTTGCCCAGCGTGGCCCGCTCCCCGCGCATAATATCCCCAAGTTTCAACTCAAAATCGTCGAAACCTTTGGGACCATTCAGCGCCGAGCCGGGCTTCCCAGATTGGTGCCCAGTCATCATCTCAGACCCATGGTAACTGCTCGTATCCCCATGTCCCGTTTCGATTCGTTAAACGGGGAAATTCCTAACTTCTCGTTACCACAGAACCGCCCTACCAAAAGCCCGGTCAAAGCTTCGCAGCTAAAACCGGGCCAATCTCTTGGGGACAAGTTTGGGGATAGTTTTTTTTTAGGCAGTCTGTGCTTGGCGCGACAAAGCGCATTGGCCCCACAGATCATCCATCGCGCGGATCAATTGATCCATCTCATCAGGCCCATGCACTGGCGAAGGGGTAAAGCGCAACCGCTCGGTGCCACGGGGCACGGTGGGGAAGTTGATCGGCTGCACATAGATCCCGTGATCTTTCAACAAACGATCCGAAATCATCTTACATTTCACCGGATCCCCAACGATCACCGGCACGATATGACTGCCATGATCAATGATCGGCAGGCCCATCCCCTTGAAGCGCGCCTTCAAAATCCGTGCTTGCGCCTGATGACGCTCCCGCAGGAAGCTGTTTTCCTTCAGATGCCGGATCGAAGCCGCCGCACCGGCCGCCACCGCTGGCGGCAGCGAGGTGGTAAAGATAAAGCCCGGCGCATAAGAACGGATCGCATCCACCATTTTGGCGCTGGCGGCGATATACCCACCAACCACACCAAAGGCTTTGCCCAGCGTTCCGTTGAAAATATCGATCCGGTCCACCAGACCATCACGCTCGGCCACGCCGCCACCGCGCGGGCCATACATGCCCACCGCGTGCACTTCGTCGATATAGGTCAGCGCGCCAAATTCATCGGCCAGATCGCAAATCTCTTCGATCGGGCCAAAATCCCCATCCATGGAATAGACCGATTCAAAGGCGATGACTTTCGGCGCTTTCGGATCAAGCCCTTCGAGGATCTCGCGCAGATGGGCCACGTCATTGTGACGGAAGATATGCTTTTCACAGCGCCCATGGCGAATGCCTTGGATCATCGAGGCATGGTTCAATTCATCGGTGAGGATGATCAGACCGGGGAACAACAAAGGAAGGGTCGAGAGGGTCGCGTCATTGGCGATATAGGCAGAGGTGAACAGCAGCGCTGCTTCTTTGCCATGCAGATCAGCGATCTCAGTTTCCAGCTGTTTGTGATAAACTGTGGTGCCCGAGATGTTGCGGGTGCCGCCCGACCCTGCGCCAGCTGCATCAATTGCTTCATGCATAGCACCCAGCACTTCGGGATGCTGACCCATGCCGAGATAATCATTGCCACACCACACGGTGATGTCTTGCTCGCTGCCATCAGGACGGCGCCAGACCGCATGAGGGAAATGGCCTTTTCGGCGCTCAATATCGATGAAGGTTCTGTACCGGCCTTCTTCATGCAACCGGTTGAGTGCCGTATCGAGCTTAGCTGTATAGTCCACGTCCCACGCCTTTTTATATCTCGCCGCCCTAGACCAAAAACCCAGCGATCCCCTCAAATCGCGAATTGTTCCCGATCTTCAACCTCACCGGGCTGATAGGGCTCAAGCTAGAGTCCAGATCACCGTTTCATAGGCTACAAAACGACACGCTGGATCAAGCCACCATATGACAAAAAATCACTCCCAGGCAAAATT
Organism: Mangrovicoccus sp.; assembly: GCA_025800345.1. GTDB lineage: Bacteria > Pseudomonadota > Alphaproteobacteria > Rhodobacterales > Rhodobacteraceae > JANSYP01. The sequence continues at coordinate 29,439 of JAOXSB010000106.1, forward strand.
TGTCGCAAAAACGACAAATTCCTTATCAGATCAAAGGGGTTTCCCTTTGGGAAAGATCTGCAAGATGGCTGGAACTTGGGCGCATCATCGTTAGGCTCGCCACCAAAGTCTAAGGAGTTCCCATGAGTCTCGACGCCGTTCTTGCCCGCATTGATGCCGATCTTGATCCCGCGCTAGAGCGGTTAAAGCAGCTTTTGGCCATTCCCTCGGTCTCGACGGATCCCGCCCATGCGGGAGATTGCGACCAGGCAGCTGCGCTTTTGGCCGAGGATTTGCGCGCCATTGGCTTTGAGGCCTCAGTGCGCCCGACGCCAGGCCGACCGATGGTGGTGGGCCATGTGGGAAGCGAAGGGCCGAGCCTGCTCTTTTATGGACATTATGACGTGCAGCCCGCTGACCCGCTTGAGCTCTGGCACAGCCCGCCCTTTGAGCCGCAGATCGAGGACACGCCCAAAGGTAAAGTCATTCGCGCCCGCGGGGCCGCCGATGACAAAGGCCAGCTGATGACGTTTCTTGAAGCCTGCCGCGCTTGGAAAGCTGTCCATGGCAGCCTGCCTGGGCGGATCACAATTTTCCTAGAAGGCGAAGAGGAAAGCGGATCGCCTTCGCTGATCCCTTTCCTGAAAGAAAACGCCGATGAGCTGCGCGCGGACGTGGCGTTGATTTGCGACACGGACATGTTCGGGCAAACGCCAGCCATCGTGACACAGCTGCGCGGCCTTCTGGGCGAAGAGATCATCATCACGGGCCCAAGCCGCGATCTGCATTCGGGGCTATATGGCGGGCTGGCCATGAACCCAGCGCGGGTGCTCACCAAAGTGTTGGCCAGCTTGCATGACGAGAGCGGCCGCATCACCGTGCCGGGATTCTATGATGGGGTGCCGCCCCTTGATCCAGAGCTTGCCCGGCAATGGGAAGGGCTTGGCTTTGACGCCTCTGGATTTCTTGGGGATGTGGGCCTATCGGCGCCTGCGGGCGAGCAGGGCAAAACCCCGCTGGAGATGATCTGGTCGGAGCCCACCTGCGAGATCAACGGGATGATCACCGGCTATACGGGCGAAGGCTTCAAAACCGTGCTGCCTGCGCAAGCCTCGGCCAAGCTGAGCTTTCGCCTCGTGGGTCAACAAGATCCCCATAAAATCCGCGACGCTTTCCGCGCGATGGTGCGCGCCCAGATCCCCGAAGATTGTGAAGTAGAGTTTCACGATCACGGGGCCTCGCCCGCCAGCCGGATGAATATCACGGCCCCGCAATTTGAAACTGCGCGCCAGGCGCTGAGCCGAGAATGGGATTGCGAGGCGGCCTTTATCGGTGTGGGCGGCTCGATCCCTGTTGCGGGATATTTCCAGACGATCCTGGGCATGGATTCGCTGCTCATCGGCTTTGGCAGCACCGATGACGCGATCCATTCCCCCAATGAGAAATATAACGTGTCGGCCTTTCACAAAGGCATGCGCAGCTGGGCACGGATTCTCGATGCTCTAGCCCATTAAACCAGCACTTCTTTCGAAAAGCCCGGCACAACAGCTTTTGTTGGGCTGGGCTGACCCCATGGGGCAGCGCGATTGCGCCACACTTACAGCCAGGTTTTGCGGATAGTGGGGGCATGATCCAAGCAACGGCGCAAATGGATAACACCATGGCGTGCTTATTACGCTACCTGGCTTGCTCAGTGGATTTTCAGGGGGATTGGGGTCAACCATTTCGAAGGGAAATGGCGCGGTTGACGGGGCTCGAACCCGCGACCCCCGGCGTGACAGGCCGGTACTCTAACCAACTGAGCTACAACCGCTTGGGAGGCTCCGGATAGAAGACCTGATGCGGCGCGTCAAGCAGATCTGCGCAGAAAACTTGGGAATATTTTCACGCCCATGAGCGCCCAGGATTCAACGCGGCAGCGCGGTGCAATCGCGCGAAAAACAACAGGGCAATCTGTGGGGATGTGTCTTTGGGGTCAGCCATTTCGAGGGGAAATGGCGCGGTTGACGGGGCTCGAACCCGCGACCCCCGGCGTGACAGGCCGGTACTCTAACCAACTGAGCTACAACCGCGTGAGATGCGGGAATAGAAGAAGGGGCCGAGACCGTCAAGCGCTATTGCGCCATTCTTTTCAAGAAAAATGCAGCGCAGATATCTGGCCGATCTCAGCCCCTGGGACGCGCGCTATTTCGCGGGCAACGGGATGAATTCCTGATCGTCCCCGGCAGGCAGTTGGAACCGGCCATGGGTCCAATCGCCTTCGCGCCAGGCCTCTTTCGCCGCCTCGATCCTCTCGCGGGAGGAGGCCACGAAATTCCACCAGATATATCGCGGCCCTTCGAGCGTTGCCCCACCCAACAGCATCAAACGCGCGCCCGCAGGACCGGCTTTGACACTGATCTGATCGCCGGGGCGAAACACCATCATCTGCCCCGCTTGGAACAGATCATTCCCCACGGTGATGGCGCCCTGGGACACATAGATCCCGCGATCTTCGCGATTATCCGGCAAGGGCAGCCCCGCCCCTGGAGCCAGTTCCACATCCGCATAGAACATCTCTGACGCGGTATGGACCGGTGCGCGCTCCCCATAGGCATTGCCCAGGATCAAACGGACGGTCTTTCCCTCTGCTTCGATCACCGGCAGCGCATCAGCGCCCAGATGCTCAAAGCGCGGGGCGCTGTCTTCGGCCCCTTCGGGCAGCGCCACCCAGGTTTGAATGCCGAAAAATGGCATCGGGTCTTTTTGCGTGGCATCATCGGTGCGCTCGGAATGGGTAATGCCCTGCCCGGCCACCATCCAATTCACCGCGCCCGGTTCAATCCATTGATCGCTGCCCAGACTGTCGCGGTGATGCATCCGCCCTCGATACAGATAGCTGATCGTCGCAAGTCCAATATGCGGGTGGGGCCGCACATCGAGCCCTTTGGTGGGCAACAGCTCCGCCGGGCCCATCTGATCAAAGAAAATGAACGGGCCCACCATTTGCCGTTTGGGAGCGGGCAAGGCCCGGCGCACTTCCAGCACCCCAAGATCGCGGGCACGCGGGATGATCAAAGTATCAATACTGTCCACCTCATGGCCTGTGGGAGTGTGAGGATCGAGAACGGGGTTCCAACTCATGGCGCTGCTCCGGGTTTGGCTTAGCTGCCATTCAAGATACAGCCCCGCCCTGCCCCATAAATCGCCATAAACTCAGAAGACCTGCGCAACTATGCACAGCGCCCATCGGCAGTTTTCCGCACAAGCGCAGGGGAGTTTCCCCCTTGGGGGTAGTATCTGTGCGAAGGCTTCATAATTGGGTGGGATGAAAGGAGATCGACCATGGGTTCGACTATTATCCTTGTGCTTTATGCGCTGTTCGCCGCGGGGTTTTGGGGCGCGCTACGCCTTGTTCCTGGACAGGTTGGGCGCAAAACCTTTTTCTTTGGGGTGCTCTCGGTGACTTTGGTGGGCTGGTTTGTGATGGCCGACACCGCAACCACTTTGGGCGGGCTGGGCGCATCATTCTGGATCGGCGTGGCTGTCGCGGTGGTTTCTGGATTTTTGACCGGCGCTCTCTCGGGGGGCTTTGCTCGCTGGCTCAATCGCAGCACCCGCTTTGCCTGGGCCGCTTTGGTGCCTTTTGCCCTGCCTGTGATGGCATTGATGGAGCCTTTACCCGAAAACAACGCCGCTTGAGCTCTAATCCATCCCTCTGAGACAACAAAAAACCCGGCCAAGGCCGGGCTTTTTTATTCTGTCTGGGATTGTTGGTGCGGTCGAGAAGACTCGAACTTCCACGGGAGTTACCCCACAGCGACCTCAACGCTGCGCGTCTACCAATTCCGCCACGACCGCACGATCCTGACAGTGGCGGGTATCTAGCCAAAGCCTTGGGCGAAGGAAAGAGCAAAAACGCGCTTCCTTCACGGTAAATCGCATCAAGGCATCCACAGCGCTTTTCCCGCGCCTCGCGCTGGCTTATGGACGGGGGATGACACAGGTTTTGGCCACGCCCCCCCTGCCCGCGCCCGAATGGATCTATAGCGATGGGCTTGTCCCCTATCCCGAGGCGCTTGCCCGGATGGAAGCCCGCGTGGCCGAGATCGCCGCGGGCACCGCACCCGAAGCCATCTGGCTGCTCGAGCACCCGCCGCTTTACACCGCAGGCACCAGCGCCAAGATCGAGGATCTGACCGACCCAGATCGTTTTCCGGTATATCCAGCCCGGCGCGGCGGCGAATACACCTATCATGGCCCCGGTCAGCGGGTGGCTTATGTGATGTTGGATCTGAGCAAGCGCGGCCGGGATGTGCGCAGCTTTGTGGCCCAGGTAGAACAATGGGTGATTGAAACTCTGGCTGAGTTTAACGTGGCCGGGGAACGCCGCGCGGGCCGGGTCGGGGTTTGGGTCACCCGCCCGGACAAGCCCTTAGGCCCCGATGGAAAACTGCGTGAAGAAAAAATCGCCGCAATCGGGCTGCGCCTGCGCAAATGGGTGAGCTTTCACGGGCTCTCTATCAATGTGGAACCGGATCTGAGCCATTTTGACGGGATCGTACCCTGCGGCATTCGCGAACATGGTGTAACCAGCTTGGTGGATCTGGGCCTACCGGTGACCATGAATGATGTGGATGCCGCCCTGCGCGCCCGTTTTGACAAAGTGTTCAACCAAGCGCCTGAGTGATTTACAAAGTGTAACTATATCTTTTTTCGGCCAGGCGAAGGGGGTATAATGGGGGCATTCTCAACAAATGCTTCAGTAGGTTGCCCGATGCGTTTTTCGATCCTAGCCGCCACCTTCATACTGACCAGCGCATCAGCGCTTGAGGCGATTACAGTATCCGAGACCAAGCTCACCGCCAGCGATGGTCTTGCCTCACAATCCTTTGGCACCAGCCTGGCCCTTTCTGGTGATATCGCTGTGATCGGCGCGCCTATGCATGCGGGAAGTGTTAAGGACAGCGGCGCGGCCTTTGTATTCGACACAAACACCGGCCAAGAAACCGTGTTTTTGAGCTCAAATGATCCGGTCGCAGAGGATTTCTTTGGCCAGGAGGTTGATGTCTCTGGAACCACGGCGATTGTCAGCACCCATCTGGGAACCGGCCGCGCGCCCGGCACGGGAACGGCCTATCTCTTTGACACGCTCACAGGGCAGCAAACCGCCAAGCTCTATGCCGATGATGGCGAGGCAACGGATCTATTTGGGATCTCCGTGGCGATTTCGGGCGATACTGTGATCATAGGCGCTTCCGGCACGCGGGACCCAGGCGCTTTTACGGGGGCCGCCTATTTCTTTGACGCCAATGATGGATCACAACGCGCAAAGCTCAGCGCAAGCGATGGCGCGGCAGGCGATATGTTCGGGTTCTCCGTAGATATCGAGGGGGAGTTCGCGCTTGTGGGCGCACCCCGCGCGGATGCGGCCTATCTATATGATGTGAGCAGCGGCGCGGAAATTGCCAAACTCAGCCCAGGGTTTTCCGCGAGCGGGAGTTACTTTGGCGTTTCCGTTGCGCTGTCGGGGGAACTGGCGCTGATCGGTGCCCCTTATGACACCAGTTCTGGCCTGGGCAGCGGGGCCGCTTATCTCTATGATCTGTCCAGCGGCGCGGAAATCGCCAAGCTGGCTGCCAGTGACGCCGATGAATACGCGTTGTTTGGCAGTGCGGTCGCCATTGACGGCGAGACCCTATTGATCGGCGCACAATGGGATGAAGAAAATGGCGCAAATAGCGGGGCGGCCTATGTTTTCGATGCCAACACCGGCAAGGAACTGGCCAAAATCATCGCCAGTGATGGCACCCCTTATGACGATTTCGGCTATTCTGTGGCGCTGTTTGGGAACCAAGCCCTGATCGGTGCGCCGTATCAGACAAGCCAAGGTGAATATTCCGGCGCGGCCTATCTTTATGAGATCACAGGCGATGTCGCGCCGGTGCCAGTGCCCGCCGCGGGCTGGCTTTTGGCCATGGCACTGGGCCTTTTGGCCCTGCGCCGGCAAACGGGCTGAGGCTCAACTGGCCCGCTGCGAGAGCGCAATCGCCCCGATGATCAGTGCCGCGCCCGCAAGCTGCGGGGCGGTGATCGCCTCGCCCAGAAGCGCCCAGGCCAATGTCGTGGCAAAAACCGGCATCAGATTGATGAAAAACCCCGCCGCTTCCGGGCCCACTTTGGACACCCCGTAATTCCAGCACAGGAACGCCAAAAGGCTGGGGAATATCCCCACATACCCCACCAGCGCCCAATCCTGGGGGCGCAGGCTTACCAAATCCGTCTGCCCCCAAAGGGCCACCGCCCCCCCATCACGGGCAGCGCGGGCAAAACCATGGCCAGCACCAGCACATTGCCCGAGACCCCCGCCGGACGCTGACGCAAAAGCAGCGTATAGATAGACCAGGCCAGCACCGCCGCTAGCATCCACAGATCCCCGCGCCCCAGCCGCGCCTGGGCCAATGCGCTCAGATCGCCGCCGGTGAGCAACACCGCCACCCCCAGCACCGAGAGCGCCACCGCCGCCCAGCCTGCCACAGGGATGCGTTTTCGACTCAACGCTGCCGAGAGCCCAAGAATCATCACCGGCATGGTCGCCAGCATCAAAACCGCATTAACCACCGTGGTCTTTGTCAGCGCTTGATAGGTCAGAACCTGGAAACCGATCACCCCGGTGACGCAAAGACCGATGATCACCCGCCAATGGGCGCGGATCTCGCCCCGCGTGCGCCAAAGCGTCCGGCCCACAAAAGGCGTGAAGATCGCCGCGGCCAAACACCAGCGCAACAGATTGAGCGTCAACGGGTCCAAGGCCTCGCGCAGCGCCCGGCCAGCGACAAAATTGCCCGACCAAAACAATGCCGCCGCCACCAGGGCCAAACGCCCAGCAAGCAGCGATTGCGGCCCCCCTGGGGGCAGTGAAGAAGGATTAGGCCTGCTCATAGGGCGGCTCTACCTTGGGGCGCGCGCGATTGCCAAGGCAGAGTTTTTAACTTTGACGACCGCCGCCGGTGCGGCATCCTTGCCCCGATCCCGCCAGGAACCCGCCCAGGAGCCCAACCATGACCCCGCTCAAGATCGCATTCTGGAATCTGCAAAACCTGTTCGACAGCGCCGCCTCGGATATTGCTGCGGATTTGGAATTCACCCCGGCCAGCGGTTGGACGGACGCCGCAGTGGACGCGAAATTCGACCGGCTGATCGAGATCATCGCAGGGCTTTTTGACGGTGACGGGCCGGATTTGCTCGGGGTCTGCGAGATCGAGAACGAAGCGCTGCTACAACGCTTGGCCGATGGGTTGAACGCGGCGCTGAACCGCGATGATCTGATCATCGCCTCTCATGAAAGCGCTGATATTCGCGGCATTGATTGCGGGCTGATCTATTCGCGCGCGCATTTCGCACTGAATGGCACCGCCAAAGGCCATCTGGTGCATCATCGCTATCCCACCCGCGATATTTTCGAAATCCCGCTGACCATCACCGCCACCGGATCTGACCTGGTCGTCTATGTCACCCATTGGCCCTCGCGCCGGGGCGGTACAGAGAGCGAGGCCTTTCGCATCTCGGTAGCCTCGCATCTGGGGCGCTTGGTAGATCAACAGCTTAAACTGGATCGCGATACGGTCTTGGCCGAGGAAAATCTCGTGCCCTTGCATGATGCGATGAAACAGCGATGGAATCGCAATGTGCTGATCATGGGGGATCTGAATGACGATCCTTTCAACCGTTCGGTGCTGAGCGAATTGCGCGCCTCTAATTCCATGGATGGGGTGGAAGAAGACATCAAATTACCCGCCGATGATCGGCTCAATTCCGACCCGACAAAACGCAAGAAAAGCGACATCGCCCGCTATTTGGGGCAAGAAGCAGATCTATATAATCTGTCTTGGCCGCCTTTGGGGGTTTCTGGCGAAGGCAGCATTTACTTCTCGCCCTCCGGCCATAAGCGCAGCAAACAGGTCTTTGACCAAATCATCATCTCCCGCGGCCTGGCCTTAGGGCTTGATGGGGCGATTATGCATGAGGCCGATTTTGCCATCGCCACACCGCAGCAGATGTGGACGAATTCCCGCCTGCCCCCGGATGCGCCCCGGCATATGGTGCGTCCCAAAGCCTTTGATCGTGAGAATTTTCGCGGCTATTCGGATCATTTTCCGGTCACCGCTTTGCTCGCATTTCCCAGCGCCTGAGCCGTAACAGCACCGGCAAACTGATCAGCCGTGCCGCGCTGCGTAATTGCGCAGCGCTTTTGCCCCTGCGACAAAAGAAACCTACCGTGACGTCATTTCAACCAAAGCGGTGATTGCCGCAGGGAAATTGCCTCGCTAGGGTCAGGATTGGAGGAACGGGAATACCCGTCATGCAGTTTAAGCATACCGAGGAGGAGCCACATGGCGGATGCAGCCATCCACGGCCATGACACAGACGAGCGGGGATTCTTTACCCGCTGGTTCATGTCTACGAACCATAAAGATATCGGAATACTCTATCTCTTTACCGCGGGGGCGGTGGGGCTGATCTCGGTGCTCTTTACCGTCTATATGCGGATGGAGCTGATGAATCCTGGGGTGCAGTATATGTGCCTTGAGGGGGCAAGGCTGTTTCCCTCAGCCGCCGAATGTACCCCGAACGGGCATCTGTGGAATGTCATGATCACCTATCACGGGGTGCTGATGATGTTCTTTGTGGTGATCCCGGCGCTGTTTGGCGGCTTTGGCAATTACTTCATGCCCTTGCAAATCGGCGCACCGGATATGGCCTTTCCGCGGCTGAACAATCTCAGCTATTGGCTCTTTGTGGCAGGTGTGGCGCTTGGGGTGGCCTCGATGCTGTCGCCAGGCGGCAATAGTCAGCTTGGATCTGGGGTGGGCTGGGTGCTGTACCCGCCGCTCTCCACATCCGAGGCAGGCATGTCCATGGATCTGGCGATTTTCGCCGTCCATGTGTCCGGGGCCAGCTCGATCCTTGGCGCGATCAATATGATCACCACCTTCCTGAATATGCGCGCGCCGGGCATGACCTTACATAAAGTGCCGCTCTTTGCCTGGTCGATCTTTGTCACCGCCTGGCTGATTCTGCTCTCGCTGCCAGTGCTGGCCGGGGCCATCACCATGCTGCTGATGGATCGCAATTTCGGCACCACCTTCTTTGACCCTTCTGGGGGCGGCGATCCGATCCTGTATCAGCATATCTTGTGGTTCTTTGGTCATCCCGAAGTCTACATCATCATCCTGCCGGGCTTTGGCTTGATCAGCCATGTGATCGCCACCTTCGCCCGCAAGCCCGTCTTTGGATATCTGCCCATGGTCTATGCCATGGTCGCCATCGGGGTTCTGGGCTTCGTGGTCTGGGCGCATCACATGTATACAGTGGGGCTGAGCCTAAGCCAGCAAAGCTATTTCATGCTCGCGACAATGGTGATCGCCGTGCCCACGGGGGTAAAGGTCTTTAGCTGGATCGCCACCATGTGGGGCGGCTCGGTGGAGTTCAAAACCCCGATGCTTTGGGCCTTTGGCTTTTTGTTCCTCTTCACGATCGGCGGGGTAACCGGCGTTGTGCTTAGCCAAGCGGGGGTGGATAGAGCCTATCACGACACCTATTACGTGGTAGCCCATTTCCACTATGTGATGAGCCTGGGGGCCGTGTTCTGCATCTTTGCCGGGATCTATTATTGGCTGCCGAAAATGGCTGGGCGCAAGATCCCGGAATGGGCCGGCAAGCTACATTTCTGGGCCATGTTCGTGGGCGCGAATCTGACTTTCTTCCCGCAGCATTTCCTGGGCCGCCAAGGCATGCCCCGGCGCTATATCGACTACCCAGAAGCCTTTGCCTTCTGGAACTATATCTCGTCGATCGGGGCGTTTATCGCCTTTGGCAGCTTCGTCTTCTTCATCGTGATTTTGTTCCGCACCTTGTTGGCACCGAAAAACGCCACCGAGAACAACCCGTGGAACGAATGGGCCGATACGCTGGAATGGACCCTGCCCAGCCCACCGCCCGAGCACACGTTTGAAACGCTGCCCAAGCAAAGCGAATGGGATAAGGGCCACGCCCATTAATGCCCCTGCAATGGGTGCTGAACGATCCAGAGGCCTCGGAGAAATCCGGGGCCTTTTCCTATGCCCGCGGCGAGCCACCCTATCTGGAACTCTATCTACGCGCCCATAAATCCCTGACACCAAAGGGATTCGTGTGGTTCATCGCCATTACATTCGCGCTGATTCTCCTGCCCTTGGCCGCCGTAATCGGCTCGCCAGTACTTTGGGGGCTGTTGCCCTTCATGCTGGGCGTGCTGGCGTTGATTTGGATCGCGCTCAAAGCCTCTTGGCGGCGCAAAGATATTCGCGAAGAGCTGCGGCTATGGTCTGACCGGCTAGAGCTGCGCCATATTCTGCCCCGTGGCGACGCGCTGAAATGGGAGGCCAACCCCCATTGGGTCACATTGCGTCAACATCCAAGCGGCGGCCCCGTGCCCAATTACCTGACCTTGAGCGGCGGCGGGCGCGAAGTGGAGTTGGGCGCATTCCTGCCGCAAGAGGAACGGGTGCAGCTCTATCCGCTCTTGCAAGAGCATCTAACCCAGATTCGCGAGGCTTAGCTGAGCTGCGCGCGCACCTTTGGGCCCACAGAGGCAAAATCCATCTGGCCGGCATATTTGCCTTTTAGCACGCCCATCACCTTGCCCATGTCGCGCAGCGATTCAGCGCCGGTCTCGGCGATGGCGTCATCGATGGCTTTGGCTTGGGCTGCTTCATCCAATTGCGCGGGCAGATAGGCCTCGATCACCGCGATCTCGGCATTTTCCTTCTCTGCCAGTTCCAACCGCCCACCTTCTTCATAAGCGCGGGCGCTGTCATGGCGCTGTTTGACCATTTTGGTGAGGATCGCCAGCACATCCGCATCGGAAAGCTCGCGCTGATCGCCTTCTTCGCCGCCGCGCAAGGCAATCTCGCCATCCTTGATGGCCGCGTTGATCAAACGCAGGGTCGATAACCGCAGGGTGTCACGATCTTTCATCGCCTGTTTCAAGCCGGTCGAGATACGTTTTTTCAGTCCCATCGCTAGTATTCTCTCCATTTGCACCGCGCCTGGCGGCATAGGCTTTGGCCAATCTCTGCGCAAGAGCATCACATTCTGCGGGCAATGTCTTGACCCGTCGCGGCGCGCCCCATAAGGCTGCCTCGCCACCGAAGGAGCCCGCCCATGACCGACACAACCCGGCCAACTGCTTGTCTCGCCCTTGCCAATGGCACGGTGCTATACGGAACAGGTTTTGGGGCCACAGGCCAACGCACCGCCGAGCTTTGCTTCAACACGGCCATGAGCGGCTATCAAGAGATCATGACAGACCCCTCTTATGCGGGCCAGATCGTGACCTTCACATTCCCCCATATCGGCAATACTGGCACCACGCCGGAAGATGACGAAACCGGCGATCCAGTGGCCGAAGGCATGGTGGTGAAATGGCACCCCACAGCCCCGTCCAATTGGCGCGCCGCCTCGGATCTGTCGAGCTGGCTCGAAAAGCGCAATCGGATCGGTATTGGCGGCATTGATACCCGCCGCCTGACCCGCGAGATCCGCCAAGCGGGTGCCCCCCATGTGTGCTTGGCCCATGACCCCGAAGGAAATTTTGACATTGCCGCCCTGGTCGAAGCAGCGCGCAGCTTTGACGGGCTGGTGGGCAAAGACCTGGCCAAGGATGTCACCTGCGGGCAATCTTACCGCTGGGATGAAACCCGCTGGGCCTGGCCCGAAGGCTATAGCGCGAAACCCGAAGGCGGCCCCAAAGTGGTGGCTGTGGATTACGGGGCCAAACGCAATATCCTGCGCTGCCTGGCCAGCGCGGGCTGCGATGTGACAGTGCTGCCTGCCACGGCCAGCGCTGAAGATGTGCTTTCCCATAATCCCGACGGGCTGTTTCTCTCCAATGGTCCAGGGGACCCAGCGGCCACGGGCGCATATGCGGTGCCGATGATCCGCGAAGTGCTAGATAAAACCGAGATCCCGGTTTTTGGCATTTGCCTTGGCCACCAGATGCTAGCCCTGGCCTTGGGCGCGACCACGGTGAAAATGAACCATGGCCATCACGGTGCCAACCACCCGGTGAAAGATCTCGAAACCGGCAAGGTGGAAATCACCTCTATGAACCATGGTTTTACGGTGGATAGCCAAAGCCTGCCCGAAAGCGTTGTGGAAACCCATGTATCGCTGTTTGACGGCTCCAATTGCGGCATCCGCATGCGCGAGCGCCCGGTGTTTTCGGTGCAGCACCACCCCGAGGCAAGCCCCGGCCCGCAAGACAGCTATTACCTGTTCGAGCGCTTCCGCGCGGCCATGGGTTAAGATGAAGTTCACGGCGGTAATCCTCAAAATTTAAGAGAATTTTAGGTGTCACCCCCTAAGACCCCAGGCCAACAAACTGGGGATCAAGGTGACACCGCCGCCGATCAAACTTGTCTCTTCCGCCGGACGCCTTCGGCAGGCCCAACGGGCTGCCTCTGCCCGGCTGCACGGCAAAAAGCGCCTGGGCGAAGTATTGCTGGCCCGCGGGCTGGTGGATGATGATACCCTAAGCGCGGCTTTGGCCGCGCAATCGGTCCAAGATGCCCGCCTTGGCGAAATCCTGCATCTTGAACACGGGCTAAGCCCCGAAGACCTGCATCGCGCGGTGGCCCATCAACATGGCTTGCCCCGCGTGGATCTGACCAAAGATCCCCATGACCCCAGCTTGGTCGCGCAATATGGTGTGGGCCAATGCCTTAGCGATCATTGCTTGCCCTGGCGGCGTATCGGCGCCTGCACCGTTGTGCTGGTCGATGCGCCCGCCCAGTTTGAAACGCTCAAAGCCAAGCTGACCGATGCTTTTGGCCCGGTGATGATGGGGCTCACCGATCGCGTTGAACTGCATAAGGCCCTGGCCCGCCTACACCGCCGAGAACTGCGCCAGCGCGCCGAATTGCGTGTGCCCGAACAGGTGAGCTGCCGCGATTGGCGCGGCAAACTGTTTAGCCGCCTGCTCGCGCTTTTCACCGTTTGTTTGGTGATCGGTGCTTTGGCCGTAAATGATACGGTGCTGATCGCGGTCACCATTTGGGCGCTTTTTACACTATACGGCGTGACCTGTCTGAAAGCCTTTGCCATGCTCGCCAGCTTGCGCCGCCCCAAAGCCCAAGCGAAGGTCATGGCCTTTGCCCGGCGAGATAAGGATGAAAAGCTTCCGGTGGTGAGCATGCTTGTGCCGCTGCTAGAGGAAGATGAGATCGCCCAAGGGCTGATCCGCAATCTCAACCACCTTAAATACCCCCGCAGTTTGCTCGATATTTGTTTGGTGGTTGAGGCCGATGATCAGCGCACCCATGAGGCCATCGCCCGCGCAGAGCTGCCCCCTTGGATGCGTGTGGTGCAAGTGCCCGTGGGGGATCTGCGCACCAAGCCGCGGGCGCTGAACTATGCCCTGGATTTCGCGCGAGGCAGCCTGATCGGGGTCTATGACGCCGAAGACGCGCCTGATCCGGACCAGATCCAAAGGGTGGTGGCCCATTTCCGCCAAGCGGATCCTTGGGTCGCTTGCGTGCAAGGCATGTTGGATTTTTACAATCGCCGGCAAAGCTGGCTGACCCGCTGTTTCACTTTGGATTATGCGATTTGGTTTCGCGCGGTTCTGCCTGGTCTGGCGCGGCTGCGCCTGCCTTTGCCATTAGGCGGCACCACCTTGTTTTTCCGCCGCTCGGCTTTGGAGAAACTCGGCGCGTGGGATGCCCATAATGTGACCGAAGATGCCGATCTTGGCCTGCGCCTGGCGCGGGCAGGGCTACGCACCGAATTGCTGCCCACGGTGACCCGGGAACAGGCCACCAGCCAGGTGATCCCATGGATCCGGCAACGCTCGCGTTGGCTCAAAGGCTATGCGCTGACCTATGCGGTGCATATGCGCAATCCGATCCAGCTGTGGCGCGAATTGGGCGGGCGCGGATTTCTCGCCTTTCAAATCCTATTTCTGGGCACGATTTCACAATACACGCTGGCCCCGGTGCTGTGGTCTTGGTGGCTGGTGTTTTTTGGCCTGCCCCATCCCGTGGCCGAGGCCCTCCCCCCAGCTTTAACCCTGGGCGTGATCGCTGGCTTTATCACCTGCGAATTTATCTCTTTCATCGTCGGGTTCATCGCCGCCCATCGCGCCCAGGCCCGCAGCCTTATCCCCTGGCTGCTGACCATGAGCTTTTATCATATGCTGGCCTGTATCGCGTCTTATAAAGCGCTTTATGAAATGGTGGCCCGGCCGTTTTATTGGGACAAAACCCATCATCCCGCCGCTTGCCAAGAGGATCTTTACGCCCCGCCCGAGGAATGAAGGCGCCGGTCAGTGCCCCAGATCGAGCTCTTCGGAATCAAGTTTCAGCCGGGTGGTGAACGCCTGAGAGATATGGTTCTTGATCGCTAGATCTGCCCCGCGGGCATCGCGCGCCTCTAGGGCCACCACAATCGCATCATGTTCTTGCAAGGCCATGGCCCCGCGCCCTTCTGCGGCCAAAGACGTATGGGCCAAAAGCGCCATAGAACGATGCACCAATTCCAATTGCTGTACCAAAAACCGGTTATGGGAGGCCAGATGGATCTGTTTGTGAAAACGCTTATTGGTCCGGGCCAGCGCCACTGGATCATTCAGCAAGACGCGATCCCCTTCCACCATATCTCGCAGCACCCTGATTTCTTCATCAGTGGCATGTTGCGCCGCCAGTCGCGCCGCGAGCCCTTCGAGCTCCGTGCGCACCACGTAAAGCTCGGCCAATTGGCTATGATCTAGCGATGCCACAATCAGGCTGCGCCCATCGCGGGCCAAAAGCGCTTGGGTTTCAAGCCGCTGCAACGCTTCGCGGATCGGTGTGCGCGACACGCCAAAGCGTTCCGCCAGATCTGATTCCACCAAACGGTCCCCGGGTTTGTAAACGCCCACATCAATCGCATCGAGGATCAGCATATAAGCGTCTTTGTGAACCGGTCTTTGCGATGTCATCTCGCGTCTCCATCAGCGGTGCCAAAGACTAGCCAAGCCTGCTAGCATCCTGCAAGCGCAGAAGAATGCCCAGCACCGCAAAGGTTACCAATTCATGCCCCGCCGCACCCTAAAAGATTGCCGTATCTGGGTTTTCGATCTGGATAACACACTTTACCCGCCTTCGGTGCGGCTGTTCGATCAGATCGAAGCACGCATGACCGCCTATGTGATGCGCGCCCTCAGCGTCGATGAAGCGCGTGCAGATTATCTGCGCCGCCATTATTGGCAAAAACATGGCACCACTCTGGCCGGGTTGATGGCCGAACATGGCATCGATCCAGACCCGTATCTGCACCAGGTTCATGATATTTGCATGGGCGGGCTCAGCCCCGATCCGACCCTGGCCCGCGCCATCGCCGCCCTGCCGGGGCGCAAGATCGTCTATACCAATGGCTCGGCCCCCTATGCCCGGCGGGTGATTGCGGCGCTCGGGCTCGAAGGATTGTTTGATGCGGTCTATGGCATTGAAAATGCGGGCTATCACCCCAAGCCTGCGCGACAGGCCTTTGAAACCATCTTTGCCCAAGACGGGTTGCAGCCCCAAGGGGCGGTGATGTTCGAAGACGATCCGCGCAATCTGGCCGTGCCCCACGCCATGGGCATGCATACGGTGCATATTGCGCCAAACCCGAGCCCCGCCCCCCATATCCGTTTTCACAGCCCGGCACTGCTGCCCTTTCTGGCCCAGTTGGCCCCCTAGCACCCCTTGGGCCAAGCCAGGGCCGCGCCGCCATAGATCGTGAAAAATTTACTGCGCTGCGGCAATTGCGCAGAGGCGGATCACAAACGGGATCGCTATGCCATGACCCAGATCAAGCCTAGGAGACCCAAGTGACTGCAAATGACCACGCCCCCGCCACCCCACGCAAGCCGCTGCAACTGACCTCGGATGAGGCCAAGACCTTTGGCGTTGTCGGTGGCATCGCCGCTGTTTGGATTGCCGCCACGTTGCTGTTTGGTTTCGGCGGCTTGATCATCGGCGCTTTGGCTATGGTTGCCCTGATGTTTGTGATCCTTGTCTGGATCTCGCGCGGCTAAGGCCGCTTAGCGGTAGGCTCTGTGAGCTTTCGCCGCCGCCACCAGGTCTTTCCCCTGCCGCCCCATCGGCCTAGATAGAGGCTCCGGGGGAAGACCATGAGCAATACGCCTTTCGATTTTGACATCTGCATCGCCGGCGGCGGGCTCGCCGGGATGATCACCGCCGCCGCCTTTGGCCAAGCGGGTTTTTCCGTGCTCTGCGTGGACCCGGCCCCGCCAGTGACCGAACGCGATGTGACCGGCGCGGATCTGCGCAGCACAGCCATCTTACAACCCTCTCGGGATTTCATGGATCAGATCGGTCTTTGGGACCGGATTGATGCAGAGGCTGCGCCGCTGCAAATCATGCGCATCGTCGATGCAGGCGGCATCGAGAACACCCCCCGCGTGACCAAAAACTTTGATGCGGCAGATCTGGGCGAGCGGCCCTTTGGCTGGAACCTGTCCAATTGGCTGTTGCGGCGCGAATTCCTAGAGCATCTGAGCAATATGGATCAGGTGGATCTGCGCTTTGGCACCGGAATTGAGCGGGTGCAAACCCGCAGCAGCGAAGCCCGGGTCAGCCTAAGCGATGGCAGCCGGGCGCGGGTGCGTTTGATGATCGGGGCCGATGGGCGCGACTCGGTGGTGCGCCGCGATGCGGGCATTGCCGTGCAAACCGCCCGTTACGGGCAAAAGGCCCTGGCCTTTGCGGTGACCCATTCGGTGCCCCATGACAGTGTCTCCACCGAAATTCATCGCAGCGGCGGGCCCTTCACCCTCGTGCCCCTGCCCGATTATCAGGGCCAACCCTGTTCGGCGGTGGTCTGGATGGAGCGCGGGGCCGAAGCTCAACGCTTGATGGCCCTGCCCGAGCATGCGTTCAACGCGGCGATCTCGGAACGGTCTTGCGGGTTATTTGGGCCTTTGGAACTGGCCAGCCAACGCACGATCTGGCCCATCATCAGCCAAATCGCTGAGAGCTTTCATGGCGAGCGCACGGCCCTGGTGGCCGAGGCCGCCCATGTGATGCCGCCCATCGGCGCCCAGGGGCTGAACACCTCTATCGGCGATATTCGCGCGCTCTATGATCTCTGCGTCAAAGAGCCTGCACAGCTGGGCGAGATTGATCTGCTGGCCCGCTATAGCCGCGCCCGTTGGAACGAGGTCAAAATCCGCGTGACCGGGGTGGATGCCCTGAACCGGGCCTCTATGGCGGAAAACCAAATGCTGCGGGATCTGCGCAAAACCATGCTTGATGGGCTTTACGGTTTTGCCCCCCTGCGCAAGGTGATGATGCGCACGGGGCTCGGAGCATTGGGTTAAATCCCGTCAAGCGGGCCCGGGCGCAGTTCCTCAGAGAGCATGACATTGGATTCCACCTCGCCCACTGCGGGCAAGGTCATGATCCGCCGCCGCAGTACCCGCTCAAAATCCGGCAAATCCCGGGCCACGACCCGCAGCCGGTAATCATAGCGCCCGAGCACATGATGCACCGCCTGCACTTCGGGAATGGCGGTGATGGCCCGTTCGAAATCCTCAAGGCTGGTGCGCCCGCGGGTGGCAAGTTTGATCCCCAAAAACACCGTCACCCCGAACCCAAGCGCCTCTGCATCCAGATCCAAACGACGCCCAGCAATCACGCCTTCGGATTTCAGCCGCTGAACCCGGCGCCAAGCGGCCGATTGGCTCAGCCCCAGTTGCCGCCCCAACGCCCCGGCATTCAGCGTCGCATCCGCCACCAGCGCCCGGAGAATCGCCCGGTCGATATCATCGATCTCGATCATAAGGGCAGGCTGTCTTCGGATTTCAGAACCGCCACCTGCATCAGGGCTTCGATCTCGGCAATATGAGGCAAGGTCAGTATCCGTTCGCGATAGATCTGTTGATAATGGCCCATATCCCGCGCCAAGAGCTGCAAGCGCAGATCCACCCGCCCCAAAAAGGTTTGGATTTCCACCACATCGGGCAGGTCACGCGCCGCGGCCAGGATCTCGTCAAACGCGCGGGGGTTGGATTTCTCCACCGTGATGCGCAGCGACACCGCCACATGATAGCCCAAACGCTCCCAATCGATCACCGCCCGCTGGCCGCGCAACACGCCCGCCCCTTGCAACCGCTCTAGCCGCCGCCAACAAGTGGCCCGCGGCATGGCACATCGCTCGGCCAATTCGGCGGTGCTCAGGCTTGGATCGGCCTGCAATTGCCGCAACAGACGGCGATCTTGATCATCGATTTGCATGATCATTTCGATACCAGATTTATTTGCGAATAGAAATCTCGTTATCGTCGCATATTCTGCACTTGCAAAGCCTCGCTTTCCCTAGCCCCCCGGTGCAGGTTGCCGCCATCACAGCCTCGAAGGGAGATCAGGGCCATGCGCGTTTACTACGACCGCGATTGCGATATTAACCTCATCAAAGACAAAAAAGTCGCCATTCTTGGCTATGGCTCCCAGGGCCATGCCCATGCGCTGAACCTGCGCGATAGCGGCGCGAAGAACCTCGTGGTTGCCCTGCGCGACGGCTCTGCCTCGGCCAAGAAAGCCGAAGCCGAAGGCCTGCAAGTGATGGGTATCGCCGAAGCCGCAGCTTGGTGTGACGTGATCATGTTCACCATGCCCGATGAGCTGCAAGCCGAGACCTATAAGAAATACGTCCATGACAATCTGCGCGAAGGCGCGGCGATTGCTTTCGCCCATGGTCTGAACGTGCATTTCGGCCTAATCGAGCCCAAGCCCGGCGTTGACGTGATCATGATGGCCCCCAAAGGCCCTGGCCATACCGTGCGCGGCGAATATGTCAAAGGCGGCGGCGTGCCCTGCCTGGTGGCTGTGCATCAAGACGCTTCCGGCACCGCGCTGGAACTGGGCAAATCCTATTGCTCGGCCATCGGTGGCGGCCGCTCGGGCATCATCGAGACCAATTTCCGTGAAGAATGCGAAACCGATCTCTTCGGCGAGCAGGCAGTTCTTTGCGGCGGTCTGGTCGAGCTGATCCGCGCAGGTTTCGAAACGCTGGTCGAGGCCGGTTACGCGCCGGAAATGGCCTATTTCGAATGTCTGCACGAAGTGAAGCTGATCGTGGACCTGATTTATGAAGGCGGCATCGCCAACATGAACTACTCGATCTCCAACACTGCTGAATACGGTGAATATGTCTCTGGTCCGCGCGTGCTGCCTTATGAGCAGACCAAGAAAGAGATGAAAGCCATCCTGACCGACATTCAGACCGGCAAATTCGTGCGTGACTTCATGCAGGAAAACGCCGTGGGCCAGCCCTTCTTCAAAGGCACCCGCCGCATGAATGACGAGCATCAGATCGAAGAAGTGGGCCGCAAACTGCGGGACATGATGCCTTGGATCTCTGCGGGCAAGCTCGTGGATCAGGAAAAGAACTGATCGCGCCACAGCGCTGAGACAGAAAGGCCAGGCCCTAGCGGGTCTGGCCTTTTTTCATTCCTGATCTCCGATGGCTCAGGACGCCGCTTCGACCTCGGCCGCGACCCCATCCACCAGCTCTGAAAGCAGCGCCTCATCCTCGCATTCGGCCATGACACGGATCAGTGGCTCGGTGCCAGATTTGCGGATCAATAGCCGCCCGCAATCTTGCAACCGCGCTTCTGCATCTGCGATCGCCGCTTGCACCTGCGGCGCCGAGAGCGGATCACTTCCCGCCCCATAACGCACATTTTTCAGCAATTGCGGGCAGCGCTCGAAGACTTGCACAAGCTCTGAAGCTTTGCGCCTCGTGCGCACCATTTCCGTGAGAAATTGCAGCGCCGCGATCAGCCCATCCCCCGTGGTGGCATAATCGCTCATGATAATGTGGCCCGATTGCTCGCCGCCTAGGTTCCAACCGCCCCGGCGCATGGCTTCGACCACATAGCGATCGCCCACAAGAGTACGCTCCAGCCGCAGCCCCTGCCCTTGCAGATAGCGCTCCAGCCCAAGATTGGACATGACTGTGGCCACCAACGTGCCATCGCGCAGCCGCCCATCAGCCCCCCAACGCCCGGCCAGCAGCGCCATCAGCTGATCGCCATCAGCCACTTGACCGCTCTCGTCGATCAAGATCACCCGATCAGCGTCTCCATCCAGGCAAATGCCCACATCGGCCCCGTGTTCGAGCACCGCAGCCGCCGCCGTTTCGGGTTTGGTAGATCCCACCCCGGCATTGATATTATGGCCATTGGGGGCAACACCTACAGGGATCACCTCGGCCCCCAGTTCCCAAAGCGCTTCGGGCGCGGCTTTATAGGCCGCCCCATGGGCGCAATCGATCACCACTTTTAGCCCCTCAAGGCGCACGCCTTTGGGAATGGTGGTTTTGACATATTCCACATAACGGCCACGGCCATCATCGATCCGTTTGGCGCGGCCGATATTTTGCGGCTGCGCCAGACGGATCTCCCCCGCAAGGCTGGCCTCGATCTCGGCCTCAGCTTGATCGGAGAGTTTAAACCCATCGGGGCCGAAAAACTTAATGCCGTTATCGCTGCTTTGGTTGTGGCTGGCCGAGATCATGATCCCTAAATCGGCGCGCATGGAGCGGGTCAGCAGCCCCACCGCGGGCGTTGGCACCGGCCCCAGAAGCAGCACATTCATCCCGGTGGAGGTAAGCCCCGCCGTCAGCGCGGTTTCCAGCATATAGCCCGAAAGCCGGGTGTCCTTGCCGATCACCGCCCGATGTTCGCGGCTATCGCCCCCATGGCGGAAATACCGGCCCACCGCCGCGCCAAGCTTCAGCGCCATTTCCGCGGTCATGGGATAGCTGTTGGCTTGGCCGCGCACCCCATCGGTGCCAAATAGCGATCTGCTGCTCATGAGGGAATGTCTCCGGACTGCCAGGTGAGTGGCATCATAACAGAGAGCGCTTGCCGCGTGGCCGCCACATCATGCACACGCAAGATCTGTGCCCCTTGGGCCACGGCCGCCAACCCCGCCGCCAGCGAACCTGGCATCCGTTGGCGCGCGCCCTCGACACCTGCCAAAACGCCGATGAAGCTTTTGCGCGAAAGCCCCAGCAAGAGCGGGCAACCGAGCCCGTGAAACAGCGACAAGCGGCGCAGCAGGGCCAGGTTATGTTCAAGAGTTTTGCCAAAGCCGATACCGGGATCCAGCAAGATCCGGCTGCGCGGGATCCCAGCGGCCTCGGCCCGCGCCACGCAAGCGGCCAGATCATCATAGATGTCCAAAAGCACATGCTCATAGCTTGGGGCCAATTGCATGGTTTTCGGATCGCCTTGGCTATGCATCAAACAGATCGGGGCCCCATGATGGGCCGCCACTCGCAAAATATCGGGATCATGGAGCCCGCCTGAGACATCATTGATCAGCCCGGCCCCGGCCTCTAGCGCGGCCTCAGCCACCGCGGCTTTGCGCGTGTCCACGGAGATCGGCAAAACACCCGCCTTCACCAAGCCGGTGATCACCGGCAAGACCCGCGCACATTCCTCGGCCACAGGAATAAACGCCGCGCCTGGGCGGGTGGATTCCCCGCCAATATCAAGAATATCGGCCCCGTCGTCGCGCATTTGCGCGCCGTGGCTCAGCCCAGCTTTGCGGCCCAGAAACAGCCCCCCATCGGAAAAACTATCGGGGGTGGCATTCAAAATCCCCATGATCCAAGGAGAGGACCATTCTTTGCCAAAAAGCGGGCTGCGCGGCGCGCAAAGCTGTTCACGCTCTGGCCCAGGCATATCTTGGGCCGGGATAATCTCGGGGGCCGCCTCGCGGCTTAAAATCTCAACTTGGTCAAACCAACACCAGCCGCCCGCAAGCGTGAAAGCACCCTTGGGACGCGCCAGATCTGTTCGGGGAATAGGTCTATAATATTGGTTCATGGCACGTCTTTAGCGGCACCTGCGCAAAAGGCAATTGGCGGCCCGGCACTGCCGTAAAGTTAACGCAATGGACGGCTTAGCGCCGCGCGGTGCGCACTGGCTGACGATAGAAATGATGGGTGTCGATGGTGATGGTACGCGGAAAGACCCGCGCCCAATAGGGGTTCACCGCCCGGGTGTGGTAATGGGTGGCCCCGCCGGTAAGCTCGCGCGGCGCCCCATCCAAAGATGCTTGCGCCACCCGCCCCACCTGGGCCCAGGCCCGCTGGTTGCGCACCACTTCGGGAATGCCGTCGCAGGTATAGGTAAACTGACAGGCGAATTTCCGCCCCGTGCCTTGATTGACCACACCGCAGACGGAATTGGGATACCGGCGGGACTCCACCCGGTTCAGGATCACTTCGGCCACAGCGAATTGGCCGCGCACGCTTTCGCCCCGGGCCTCAAAATAGATCGCTTCGGCCAAACAATACCACGCATCGCCCCCACGGGGCTCTGGCTGTTTGGCAAGCCAGGCTTTGGTATATTGCACTTTCGGCGCTTTGGATTCGTCCCGTTGAGCGGGGCGTTTCATCAGCCGGGTCAACAGGTTTTCGCGCTTAGAAGACAGGCCCTGGCGTTCCTGCCCGAACATGGTGTCCAGGCGGTGCTCCACCGTGGCATCTGGGGCGGTGGAGCTGCTGATCACAACTTCGGCCTTGGCCATAGCGCCGCACAGCACCGAGGCGCTCGCGGCAAATGCAGTCACAACTCTGCGCATAGAGACGGTAAACAACATGGCCCAAGCTCTCTTCAGTCCCATATTGCCTAAACGCTCGCGTGCTTTAACGCCACTTGACCTAAGGGCCAGCGCTGCATTCATGCAACAGATTCATACTAGGCCCTCATTAACCCAAATTTAAACAACATGTTAAGCATTTTTATCGATCAGCGGAAATCAGCGCAGCGCGCGCCGCGGCCAATCGGGCCACAGGCACGCGGAAGGGCGAGCATGAGACATAATCAAAGCCAACCTCGCGGCAAAAGGCGATTGATTCGCTGTTGCCCCCATGTTCGCCGCACAGCGAAAGCGTGATATCGGGTGCCGCTGAACGGCCGCGATCCGCGCCAAGTTTCAGCAGCTCGCCCACCCCGTCTTGGTCCAAGACATGGAATGGATCTTCGCTAAAAACCCCTTGGCGCACATAGCTGGCCATGAACCGCCCCGCATCATCGCGGGACAGACCATAGGTCATCTGCGTGAGGTCATTGGTGCCAAAGCTCAGAAACGTGCTGTGCTCGGCAATCTGATCCGCTTTGAGCGCGGCACGCGGGGTTTCGACCATGACCCCAAGCTTGTAATCCACATCCACGCCGCTTTCGGCCCGCACCGAAGCCGCCACGGTTTCGATCTGCGCGCGCACCACCTCGACCTCGCGCCGAGCCGATACCAGCGGCAGCATAATCTCGGGCACCACCGGCATGCCCCGGCATTCGGCCTCCACTGCGGCCTCAAAAATCGCCCGGGCTTGCATGTCGTAGATTTCCGGCAAGGTGATGCCAAGCCGCACCCCGCGCAGCCCAAGCATCGGGTTGTATTCCTGCTGCGCCTCCACCCGGCGCTGCACCTCGCCCAAAGGTTTGCCCAGGGCCCCGGCCAGCTCCAGCATCCCGGCCCGGTCATTGGGCAGGAATTCATGCAAAGGCGGATCAAACAGGCGGATGCAAACCGGGCGGCCTTCCATAATCTCGAATAGGCGGCCGAAATCACTGCGCTGCATGGGCAGCAATTGCCGCAAGGCCTCTGCCCGCGCCTCGGCGGTATCGGCAAAGATCATCTCGCGCATCATGGGCAAGCGATCTTCTTCGAAGAACATATGTTCCGTGCGGCACAGCCCGATGCCTTCGGCGTTGAAATCGCGGGCAATCCGCGCATCGCCCACCGTATCGGCATTGGCGCGCACCCCGATATCGCGCACCTCATCGGCCCAGGCGAGCAGCGTGCTCAATGCGCTATCGGTGGATGGCTCTAGCAGATCCACCGCGCCTTCGATCAAACTGCCGCTGCTGCCATCGAGGGTGATGGTCTCCCCCTCTCGCAGGGTTTTCCCCCCCGGCAGCTTCAGGCTTTTATCCCGGCGGTTCAAACGGATCGCATTGGCACCAACGATACACGGCACCCCAAGCCCACGGGCGATCACCGCCGCATGGCTGGACATGCCGCCCTTTTCCGTCAGCACACCGCTGGCCGCATGCATGCCGCGCACATCCTCGGGCGTGGTTTCCCGTTTTACCAGAATGCAGGCCTCGCCCTGGGCGGCCATCGCTTGGGCACGGTTCGAGCTGAAAACAATCCGCCCGGTGGCGGCTCCGGGGCTGGCCCCGATCGCTTGCAGCAAAGGGCGCAGCGGGCGGCGCGGATCCACTTGCGGGTGCAGCAATTCATTGAGCGAGCGGGGCTCGATGCGCAGCAAGGCTTCGGATCGCTCAATGATCCCATCTTCGGCCATGGCCACCACAACCGAGACATTGGCCCGGGAGCTGCGGGGCACCTTGACCGCATCCAAGATTGCCAATTGCCCAGCATTGATGACGAACTCGATCTGCATTTCTTCGCGCAGTCGGCTGCGGCAGCGCTCCCCGAAAGCCACCAATTCATCGAACACTTCTGGGCAAAGCTCTTCGAGCGAGGGGCCGCGGGGATCGCGGGTCAGATAGATCGCCCCGGCCCGGTCGGTGAGCGCGTCGCGCCCTTGGCTTTGGCTCAGATAACGCCCGGTGATCTGCGCCCGCCCGGTGATCGGGTCAATAAATTGCATGACGCCAGAGCCGCTTTCATCGGGCCCGACGCCCAAAGCCATCTCTTGCACGATCAGTCCCAGCCCCGCATCTGCGGGGGCGCCTTTGCCTTGGCGCAACAGCCGCGCAGAGGTGCTTTCCCAAGCCCGAGCCATGGCCCGCAGCACCCCGGCCAATTGCACCGCTGGGTCTTGGGGAAATTCTTCGTCGGTTTCAGCCTCATAAGCCCGCAGCGCCGCGGCGATGGTGGCGCGGCAAGGCGCGGCATCGCTCTCGTAAAGATCCTCATCCAGCCGGGCCACTTGGGCTGACCAGGTTTGGATAAAGCGCAGATACAGGCGGCTGGCCACAGCCTCGCCCTCTTGGGCAATCAATTCCTCATAGCGGTGATCGGTCATGCCGATATTGAGGATCGCCCCAGGCCCCCCCCAATCGGGATCTTCCGAAGACGGGCGCACCGACAGCAGCGGCACCTCCCCGATCAGCGAGATGAGCCGGTCCAGATCCGGCATACGTCCCGCGGCAATGTCATGCACCGCCTCAAAGCTCAGGGCAAAGGTCTTGGGCAAGGGCATATCCAAGCGCCGCAAGCGCTGAAGGCATTTGGCGCGCCCCCCATGTTGCGCCACGATGATCGAGGCGGTGGGGGTGATCTCCACATAGGGTTTAAAGGTGGCGAGCTTTTGCATCACGCGGCTCCGGGATCGGTCGAGGGCAGCCTAGCGCGTTGGCCTGGGCCCGGAAAGAGCCGCTTTGGCGCAGCGGCAAGCGCGCCACAGGACGCACGCGCCGGGCCGGGCCATCGAGGCCGAGCCCCGGCGCGGGGCAACGGGCCTTTCAGGCCCGATGCCCATGGGGCTAGCCGTCAAGCCGGGTCAAATCTGCCACTTGGCCGCAAGTGGCGCGAATTTGATGCAGCAGATTGAGCCGGTTGCGGCGGATCACTGAATTTTCCGCATTCACCTGCACCGCCTCAAAGAATGCGTCCACCGGTCCGCGCAAAGCGGCCATGCCCCGCATGGCCGCCGCGAGATCTTCGGCCTCGATGGCCGAGGAGATCGCCCCCCCCGCCTGATCCAGCGCGGCAAAAAGCGCGCGTTCTTCGTCGGTTTCCGCAAGTTTGAGATCCGCCCCGAAGGAATATTCCACCCCATCGGCCTCTTCGGCCTGGCTGAGAATATTATTGGCCCGCTTGAACCCTTGCACCAGATTCTCGCCATCTTCGGTGTTCAGCACATCGCCCAAAGCCTCGGCGCGTTTCACCAACAGGCTCAGATCCGCCCCACCATCCAGCGCCAAACACGCATCAATCACATCATGGCGCAGCCCGCGATCCCGCAAATAAACTTTCAACCGGTCATGCACAAAGCGCAGCAGATCCACTTGGATCTCGGCCCCGGCCGCGCCCGGGCTTTGCGCCAGCGCGGTTTGCACCAAGCCCGCCAAATCAAGACGCACATCATTTTCCAGCACCAAGCGGATCACCCCAAGGGCGGCACGGCGCAAAGCAAAGGGGTCTTTCGACCCGGTGGGTTTTTCGTCAATCGCCCAGAACCCGGCCAGCATATCGAGCTTATCGGCCAGCGCCACCGCCACGGAAACCGGCGCATTGGGCACTTCATCTGAGGGGCCCAGCGGCTTGTAATGCTCGGCGCAGGCCTCGGGCACGCCCTGATCATGGCCCGCAGCCTTAGCGTAATACTGGCCCATCACCCCCTGCAATTCAGGGAATTCATACACCATTTCACTGGTCAAATCCGCTTTACAGATCCGCGCAGCCTCAGCGGCCAAATCCGGGGCGGCCCCAACCGCTGGTGCGATCTGCCGGGCCAAAGCGGTTATCCGTTCCACGCGATCCGCAACCGAGCCGAGTTTGGCGTGAAAGGTCACATTGGCCAGGGGCGCGGCCATGCCCTCGAGCCCTGCGGCCCCGATTTTGCGCAGATCATTCTCCCAAAAGAACTTCGCATCGGACAGCCGCGCATCCAGAACTTTGCGATTGCCCGCCAGGATCATCGCCCCATCATCAGCCGTTTCGCGATTGGCCACGGTGATAAAGCGTGTGATCTGCCCGCTTTGCCCATCGCGCAGGGAGAAAAACTTCTGATGCTCGCGCATAGAGGTTTGCAGCACTTCTGGCGGCAGGCCGAGAAAATCCTCGCCGATCTCGCCCATCAGCACCACCGGCCATTCCACCAGGCCCGCGACCTCGACCAAAAGACCAGGGTCTTCCACCAATTCCAGCCCCGCCGCAAAAGCTTGATTGCTGGCATCGGCCCAAATATGCGCGGCGCGATCATCGGCCTCTAGGATCACATGGGCGCGGCTGAGCGCGGCGGAATATTCCTCAAACGAGCTCACGCTAAACCGCCCCGGCGCCATAAAGCGATGGCCCGACGTGTGATCACCCGATGGGATCCCGCCGACCTCCATGGGCACCACGCGGGCACCGGCATCATCGGTCAAAATGCACAAGATCGAATGCAGCGGGCGCACCCAACGCAAACTGCCCGCGCCCCAGCGCATGGATTTCGGCCAGGGAAAGGTCTCGATCACCTGGGGCAGAAGCTCGGCGATGATCGCATCCGCGCTGCGACCGGGCTTTTCAATGGTCGCGAAATAAACCTGGCCCTTTTTGTCATCGCGCAGCTCAAGCTGATCTTGGGTCAACCCGGTGGAGCGCAGGAAACCCGCCAGCGCTTTTTCCGGCGCATCGGCGCGGGGGCCTTTGCGTTCCTCGCGCACTGTGGGGCTTTCAACACTCAGCCCCTGCACGGTCAGCGCCAAACGGCGCGGCGTGGCAAAGCTGGCCGCCCCCTCAAAAGTCAGGCCCGCCGCGCGCAGCCCGTCAGTGATCAAACGGCGCAGATCATCAGCGGCTTTTCCCTGCATCCGGGCGGGGATTTCCTCGGAGAATAATTCGATCAGCAGGTCAGGCATGGGGCTCTCAATGGTCAAATGGCGGCAGCGGCATGGATCGCGATAGGATCATAGGGTGATCCCAGCGGGAAAACCCCAGAGCCCGCGCCCCGTCAAGGCGAAACCGCCCCCGCGCGCGCGCATGTCCCCCTTCGCGGCAAGCCAGAGGCCAGTTACAGGCCCAAAAAGAACTGGATCGCGAAGGAATTGACGATATCGATGAAAAAGGCTGACACCAAAGGCAGCACCACAAAGGCCAAGGGCGAGGGCCCATAGCGTTTGGTCACCGCGGTCATATTGGCAATCGCTGTGGGCGTGGCCCCAAGACCAAATCCCCCCACCCCGGCCGACATCACCGCAGCAAAGTAATTGCGCCCCATGGCCGGGAACACTACGAAAATCGCGAACAGCACCGCCAACGCGGTTTGCGCCACCAACACCACCACCAGAACCATACCGAAATTCCCCAAGGTCCACAGTTGAAGGCTCATAAGCGACATGGCCAAAAACGTGCCCAGCGAGAAATCTGACACCATGGCCAGGGTTGGGGTCCGGCGCACCTGCGGCAAGCGGGGCAACAGCACAGGGATCAGATTCCCCAGCACGATCCCCATCAGCAAGCAGGGTACAAACACCGGCAGATCCAGGCCAATGGCCTGAAACCCTTCCAACGCGCTCACCCCCAGCACCATGGCCACATGCATCCATAGGATCGTCCGCATCAGACTGATATGGGTGATGGTCTCGCTGGCTTG
>JAOXSB010000145.1 GCA_025800345.1 Mangrovicoccus sp.
TGGATCAGCGTTTCCATACGCTCGGGCAAGCTATAAAGCGTCACCCCCCAAGGGGTGCCGCATGGGGCGCGGGCAATGGGAACTGAGATCGCCGCCAGCCCCAAAGGATTGGCGAAATTGGTATAATACCCATTGTTGAAATTCGGGCCGAGCGGGTCTTGGGCCACCATGTCGCGGGTCACAATCGCCCCAACGGTTGGGGTTAAAAGCACATCATAATTTTGCCAGAACGGGGCCAGGGCCGCCCGGCAATCGGCCACGGCATATTGCGCTTCATATGCCTGAGCAGCGGTGAATTTACGGCTCGACAGCACCAGATTGCGCACGGTGGGATCGCAGGCTTCGGGATTGGCGGAGATGAAAGCGCCGACCGAGGCATCGCGCTCGGCCAGAAATGGGCCGAAGAACATCAAATCATTCAGGCTGCGGAATTGATCGAGATCCAGATCATCAGCGCCGGGCAGGCGCGCGCGCAAATCATCGTAAAGCGCGGCCACCCCCGCATCACCAAAGCTTTCGATCTGGCGCGGCGCGGCAATGCGCGGTGCGCGGGCCGGGCCACGGGGGATGGAAAGGCTATAGCCATCGCTGGGATCACTCCCGCGCACCACTTGCTCCACCGCGCAGACATCTTCAAGCGCGGGGGCGAAGACGCTGGGCG
>JAOXSB010000153.1 GCA_025800345.1 Mangrovicoccus sp.
CGATGGTTACTATCGCAGCCGAAGAGACAGGCAATCAACCGCCGGTAATTGCGCCGCTGGGCGATCTGGAGGTGACTGAAACAGATGAGGTCACCGTGCCGATCTCGGCCAGCGATGCCAATGGCGATGATACCATCACCCTGTCTGCCCTGATCATCCGCCCCAACAGCCAGCCGGTGAACCCTGATACTTATGCACTCACCGATTTTGGCGATGGCACTGGCGAGCTTGTCTGGAAAACCCCCAGCCGCGCCGATGATGGTGTATATGACATCATCATCACAGCCGAGGATGGGGTAAACCCAGCGGTGACGGAGCAATTCACCATCACTGTGCGCGACACAAGCGCGGCGATGCCAGTGATTGCATCACTGCCCGATCTGACCGTCGATGAAACAGATGAAGTGGTGGTGCCGATCTCGGCCAGCGATGCCGATGGCAATGACACCATCACCCTATCTGCCCTGATCATCCGTCCCAATGGCCAGCCAGTGAAGTCCGAGGCTTACACGCTCACGGATTTTGGCGATGGCACCGGCGAGCTTGTCTGGAAAACCCCAACCCGCGCCGAGGATGGGGTGTATGACATCATCATCACCGCCGAGGATGGCGTGACCCCTGCGGTGACAGAGCAATTCACCATCACCGTGATCGATACGGATTTACCGCCCCCCGATCCGGATCAAAAACTTCTCGGCACCCGGTTTGACGATGATCTCATCGGCGGCAGCGGAGATGATACGATCCTGCTTCGCTTTGGCAATGACAGAGCCACCGGCAATGACGGCGCCGATCAATTCATCATAGATGGTCGCTATCTCTGGCAAGGCGACACTCATGAAATCACAGATTTGGATTTTTCCCAGGGCGATCAACTGGTGCTGCGGGCCATGTCGGGCGGCAATCACGTCATCACGAACCAAAGCGCCTTGGAGGCGTTCATCGCCCAAGAGGACGTCACCGCCGAGCCCACATCGCAAGGGATGCTTTTGAGCTTTTCCAGCCAAGATGGCGTCCCGGTCAACCTGTTATTGCATGGCGATCAGCCCCCGGAGGAACCTGATCCCACAGATCCTCCCCTCAAACTGCTGGGGAGCCGCGCGGATGATACTCTGGCCGGCGGCAACGGCGATGACACGCTGATGCTCCGCTTTGGCAATGACAGTGCCACCGGCAATGATGGCGCTGATCAATTCATCTTGGATGGACGCTATCTTTGGCAAGGCGATGCCCATGAAATCACAGATTTGGATTTCTCCGAGGGCGATCAGCTGGTGCTGCGCAAACTGCCGGGCGTGCCCATAATCTCCACAAAGCTCACAAGCATGAACGCATTGGAACGCGCCATCGCCAATAGCGATATCACCGCCACACAGACCGAGATCGGCCTGGAATTGCTTTTGCAAGATGACAGCGGTGATCAAGCCACTCTGCTGCTAAGAGGGTTCCAGCTAGACGATCTGGCCTAGCCTAAAAGCCATAAAACAAGAAACAGGGGGCAAAACTGACGCCCCCGTTTGCGCTCTGCCCCTTGCCTGCCCGCGGCTCTAATCTTGGCTCAAGCTTGGATTGACACTTGGCACGGAATTTGATTTTGGTTCCGCGCAAGCCATAGCTAGCTCTCTTACCCCTCACAACTTAAACGAATGTACCTGCGGAGGTTTTCCGATGGGCCGATTGGCTATTGCTGTGCTCGCAACGAGCACGGTACTGGGCTCGCCTGGCTGGGCGAGCACGCTTCAAACCCTGTTTTCCGATCAAACAACCGATCAAGTTCTCTACGCCAAAGATCTTAACGGCGATGGCGACACCAATGATGCGGGCGAAATCAATGTGTTTTTCGATGCCAATAATGGCAGCGGATTGCCATCGCCCAGCAATAGCGTCTTCAACCTGGTGCAAAGCCGCGCGGGCGATGTCTATGCAGGCGATGGGGAAACTGACACGGTTTATCGTCTGCGCGATTTGGATGGCGACAACACGGCTCAAGGCACAGGCGAAGCCTCGGTCTGGTTCTCGGCCGCCAATGCCAGCGGCTTGGCCCTGCAAACCGCCAATGGCGTGGCCGAAGGCCCCGATGGTGCGATCTATATCGTGCAAGCAGATACCCGGGGCATGCCCACCCAAGACGCTGTTTACCGGACCCAGGATCTGAACGGTGATGGCGATGCCAATGATGCGGGCGAAGCCTCGGTTTGGCTTGATCTCACCGGGCTCAATGCAGGCTCTTCCCCGTTT
>JAOXSB010000176.1 GCA_025800345.1 Mangrovicoccus sp.
GCCCATAGCGATGCCGAGCCCCGCGGCGAGCAGAGCCACCAAGGCCATCTCGCCCGCCAAAAGCCCCGAGAGCCCTTTTGCAGTCACGCCCAAAGCGCGCAGGGTGCGAAACAGATCCCGGCGCTGTTCAAAGGCCAGACCAACGGCCCCATGGGCGATGAACAGCCCTACGGCGAAGGCCAGCAGCCCAAAAGCGGTGAGGTTCAGGTGAAAGCTGCGGGTCAGCCCGGCCAGATCATTGCCCTCGCGCGGGGGCTGCCAGCGCAAATCGGGGGCGATTTTGGCCAATGCCGCATCATCCCGCGCTTGGCCCGGCAGAACCGTGAGTTGGCTTAACTGTTCGGGTCGGCCGAGATAGGCGCTGATCCAGCTCAGATCGCCCAGCAATAGGCCGGGGGCAAGATCGGGAAGCGCGCGGGCCGGGGGAAGGCCCGGGGGCGTGCCCAAGCTCCCTAGGGTGCCGGGGTGGGCCAAAAGCTGTCCTGGCGGGGTCAGAAAGGCGATCAACCCGTCAAGGCCGCCGCTATTGCTGGGGCGCAAGCCTGGCCCGGCCGGGGCGGTGAGCGGGTCAATCCCGACCAAGCGATAGCTCTTCCCAGCGATCTCGATTTGGGCTTCCAGCCGCGGCGCAACCTGCCAGCCGGCCCGGCGCAGGGCCACATAGCTGTCCAGCGGCAGATGGCGGCCCGCACGCGGCACCAGACTGGGCAGGGTGGTTTGGCGCACCGCATCAGAGGCGCGGGCGTAACTGGCGCGGGCCTCGGCATTGATTGCTTGCACCCCGGTCCAAAGCGCCGTTGCCAGGGCGAGCCCCAGGATCAGCGTCAACGCTTGGCCCGGATGGCGCCGCCAATAGGACAGCAACGCCCCCAAAGCGATGGACCAATCAAGCCCCGGGCGGCTCATACCAGCACACCGCCGCTCAGGTGATGGCGCTGTTGCAGCTTGCTGGCCAGGCGCTCGGAATGGGTGACCATCACCAGGGCCGCCCCGCTTTGAGCGCAGAGGGACAGCATCAAATCCAGCACCGCATCGCCGCTGGCCTCGTCAAGATTTCCTGTGGGCTCATCGGCCAGAACCAAGCGCGGGCGCAGCGCCAGAACCCGGCCCACCGCAACCCGCTGCTGCTGTCCGCCCGACAGGGCTTCGGGGTATTTGTCCAAATGTGCCTCGAGCCCCAGGCGGGCGGCCAATTGGGCGCTCCAGGCTGGATCATGGCGTTTGGCCAGCCGGGCGTGAAAGCTCAGGTTTTGCCCTGCGGTGAGTGAGGGGATGAGGTTAAATTGCTGAAAAACCAACCCGATCTCGCTGCGGCGCAGGCTGGCCGCTTGGCCATCGCTAAGCCCGGTGATCTCGCGGCCATCAAGGCGAATCTGCCCGCTATCGGGGCGATCAAGTGTGGCGATCAGGCTCAAAACTGTGCTTTTGCCACTGCCCGATTCCCCGGTCAGGGCAGCGCTTTGCCCAGCATCTAAGGCAAAGCTCACATCCCGCAGCACAGCAATTGGCCCGCGCGCGCCGGGCCAGGATTTCTCCAGCCTCTCCACCTCTAGCAGCATCTCGATCCTTTCCCTGCTTGGGCGGGAGATAGCCCGAAGGTTACGCCCTGACCATGCTAGCGCGGCGCTTTGGCCCTGTTGCGGCCCATCAGGAGCTTACGACCAAAGTGTTACGACCAATCGCCCATAGAGCGCTGGCAGGGGCTTCTTCTAGGCTCTGCCCATCTGGCCCCGTTTCGGGGCCGCCGATAGACCGCCCCCGCCAGGGCGGCACTGCTCGATTTAGGGAGAGAGCCCCATGCCCGATACCGTCCAAGAAGCCGGTTCTGCTGTTCAATTCAAATCGCCGTTCAAGAACCGCTATGATAACTTTATCGGCGGCGAATTCCGCGCCCCGAAAAATGGCCGTTATTTTGAGAATACCTCGCCGGTGACGGGTCAAGTGATTTGCGAAATCGCGCGCTCTGACGCTGATGATATTGAAATGGCCCTGGATGCGGCCCATGCGGCCAAAGATGGCTGGGCGCGCACCTCGGTGACCGACCGCGCCAATGCGCTGATGAAAATCGCGCAGGTGATGGAGGACAATCTCGAGCTGCTGGCCACCTGCGAGACCTGGGATAACGGTAAAGCGATCCGGGAAACCATGGCGGCGGATGTGCCCCTTGCGATCGACCATTTCCGTTATTTCGCGTCTTGTGTGCGGGCCCAAGAAGGCACCATGGGCGAGATCGACGATGATACCGTCGCGTATCATTTCCACGAGCCTCTGGGCGTGGTGGGGCAGATCATCCCTTGGAACTTCCCGCTGCTGATGGCGGCTTGGAAACTGGCCCCAGCGATTGCCGCAGGCAATGCGGTGGTGATCAAACCAGCCGAGCAAACCCCGGCCACGATCATGGTTTGGGCCGAGCTGATCGGCGGGCTGCTGCCGCCGGGTGTGCTGAACATCGTCAACGGGTTCGGCCTGGAAGCGGGCAAACCCCTGGCCAGCTCGAACCGCATCGCCAAGATCGCTTTCACCGGGGAGACCTCCACCGGGCGGCTGATCATGCAATATGCCACCGAAAACATCATTCCGGTGACCCTGGAGCTTGGCGGGAAATCCCCCAATATCTTCCACAAAGACGTGGCCATGGCCGATGATGCGTTCTTTGACAAAGCCATTGAGGGGTTCGTGCTCTTCGCGCTGAACCAAGGCGAGGTCTGCACCTGTCCGTCCCGCGCGCTGATCCATGAAGATATCTATGATCAATTCATGGAGCGCGCTCTGGCCCGCACCCAAGCGATCATCCAAGCGGATCCGCGCGATGCGGCCACGATGATGGGTGCCCAGGCGTCGAGCGAGCAAAAGGAAAAGATCCTGAGCTATTTCGACATCGGTCGCCAAGAAGGCGCCGAAGTGCTGTGCGGCGGCGAAGCGGCGGATCTGGGCGGCGAGCTTTCGGGCGGCTATTACATCAAGCCGACCATCCTGAAAGGCCACAACAAGATGCGGGTCTTCCAAGAAGAGATCTTTGGCCCGGTGGTTTCGGTCACAACCTTTAAGGATGAGAACGAAGCGCTCGAGATCGCCAATGACACGCTTTATGGCCTTGGTGCAGGGGTGTGGTCGCGCGATGCCAATACTTGCTATCGCTTTGGCCGGGCCATCCAAGCGGGTCGGGTCTGGACCAATTGCTATCACCTCTATCCTGCCCATGCGGCCTTTGGCGGTTACAAGCAATCGGGCATCGGGCGCGAAACCCATAAGATGATGCTCGATCACTACCAGCAGACCAAAAACATGCTGGTGAGCTACAACCCCAACAAACTGGGCTTTTTCTAAGCATAACCAGTAGAGCCTCCATGAAGAGGGAAGCTCTAAGCCCGGCAGCAATGCCGGGCTTTTCTATTCTGCGTCCGCTGGCTGTGACTGTATCGGGCCGCGATGCTTGATGCCGCGCGGTTTGCACGGGTTGGGCATTGACAAAATCGCCGCGCCGCCCCATCTGCGACTTTCGTGATGCGCCCGCGTGAGCTTGCGGCGCTGGGCAGGGCCCGGCACCGGCGCATTCGAAAACCATCAGTTCCCATCACGCAGGGTTCTTTGGGCGCGCCAGCCGCTATGGGACAGGCCCATAGGGTGAGAGGCCGCGCCGAACCCTGGTGCCGCATAAAGGCGGCTAGATACGACCTGGCGCGAGCGGGACGATACCCTTGCGCCTGCGAAAGGACTTTTATGGCCGATTTCCAAACCCTGGGCCTGGCCCCGGCGCTGAGCGAAGCACTGGCACTGGCCGGGATCACCGCGCCCACTCCGATTCAAGAAAAAGCCATCCCCCATGCCTTGGCGGGCCATGATGTGCTGGGCCTGGCGCAAACCGGCACGGGCAAAACCTTGGCCTTTGGCTTGCCCATGCTGCATCGTTTGAGCGAGAAGCCCGGCAAACCCGCTCCGAAAACCGTCAAAGCGCTGGTGCTGGCCCCGACCCGCGAGTTGGTTAATCAGATCGCTGATAACCTGCGCCCGCTGGTGGAACACACCCCGCTGCGGGTCAGCACGGTGGTGGGCGGGCAATCCATCAACCGTCAGACCGGCATACTGGCACGGGGCACCGATATTTTGGTGGCCACGCCGGGCCGCTTGATCGATCTGATGGAGCGCCGGGCGGTGGATCTGTCCACGGTGCGCCATTTGGTGCTCGATGAGGCTGATCAAATGCTCGATATGGGCTTTATCCATGCGCTACGCAAAATCGCGCCGGCGCTGGGCACGCCGCGCCAGACCATGCTGTTCTCGGCCACGATGCCGAAACAGATGGAAGAGCTGTCCCGCGCCTATTTGAATGATCCCAAACGGGTGCAAGTTTCCCCGCCGGGCAAAACCGCTGATAAGATCGAGCAATCGGTGGAATTCATGGATAAGGCAGAAAAACCCACCCGCCTGCGCGATTTGCTCTCCGAGGATCTTGATGCGCGCAGCTTGGTTTTCTCGCGGACCAAACATGGTGCCGAGAAGATGATGAAAAAGCTCGTGGCCGAAGGCTTCAACGCCGCTTCTGTGCATGGCAACAAAAGCCAGGGCCAGCGCGAGCGCGCCATCAAAGCTTTTCGCGACGGCAGTGTGACGATCCTGGTGGCCACCGATGTTGCAGCGCGCGGTATCGACATTCCCGGTGTGGCGCATGTGATCAATTATGATCTGCCGGACACTGCCGAGGCCTATGTGCACCGGATTGGCCGCACCGCGCGGGCCGGACGCGAAGGCCGGGCGATCTCGTTTTGCAGCCCCGAAGAACGTTTGCTGCTGCGTGATATCGAAAAGCTGATCGGGCGCAGCTTTGGCGGGCCTGCTTTCGACCCTGCAGCGATTGAGGCCCGGCCCAATCGCCGCCGCGGCGGTGGCGGTGGCCAGCCTGGTGGCAAACCGGGCGGCAAATCCGGGGGCGGGCAAGCCCGCCGAGGCGGCGGCAAGCCCGGCGCCAATGCTGGCGGCAAACCGGGTGGCAAAGCCCCGCGGCGGGGCAAGCCTGGCGCGGGCCGTCCAGGGGGCGCGCGGCGGCGCAAACCTGCTGCGTAAACCCGATGCGGCAGGCTGCTAAACGCGGCACTACGAAATGGATGGGGACC
This sequence comes from Mangrovicoccus sp., assembly GCA_025800345.1. Classification (GTDB taxonomy): domain Bacteria; phylum Pseudomonadota; class Alphaproteobacteria; order Rhodobacterales; family Rhodobacteraceae; genus JANSYP01. Next base: position 5,112 of record JAOXSB010000176.1, read on the forward strand.
GCGCCTAGGGCGCGGTGCCTTGGCTTTGACGGGCAAGATAGGCACGCCAGCCGCCCAAGGCGGTGATGTCCTCGGCCCCGTCAAGCCCGGCAGGTTCCACCAAAAACCCCTGGGCGCTTTGCCCATTTTCTAAGGCGATTGTGCCGATACAAAGCGGTGCAGGAATGCCTGCCATGAAACTGCCAAACGCGGATTTTGGCAGGGCCCATAGCTCCATCTGGATTGCCGCGCCGGTTTCCCCTTGGGCGTGGCGCAGCAGCCCAGGGCGGTAAGGCGGGCCCCCTTTCAGCGCATAAAAACGATACTGCGGCGCGGTTTTCACCGCTTGCAAAAAACGCCCCCCGCGCGATGTTAACTCGCTGTTCAAAGGCAGGCCCGACATATGCGCCCCGCAAACCGCGATCACAAAAGCATCCTCCGGCGCGCTTTTTTGCGCTGCGGGAATCGGGGTGTCGCTTTCCAAAACCGCGGCCAAACTGGCCGTGAGCGCATCTTGGCCTGCGCGGGCCAAAAGCGTGACCGAGCCAGGCCGCCCATCGCGGCGCGGGGCGGTGGGCACAGCCATGCCGCATAGATCAAGCAGGTTCACGAAATTGGTATAGGTGCCCAGATTGGAATTCGGGGTGATGGGGTCGGCCTCTAGATCAGCCAGGGTGTAAAAGCATGGGATCGAGGGCACGCAGAGCAGATCGAGCCCGTCCATGGCGGCTTCGGCCTGCCGCCGCAGGGCCTTGAGCCGATAGATCCCGCGAAACGCATCCGCGGCCGAAAGCTCTTGCGCCGCGCCGATAACTTGCGCTGTGGCCGGATAGAGCGCGCCGGGATCGCGGGTCATAAGATCTTCGACCACCGTGTAGCGCTCGGCCACCCAAGCGCCCTCATAGAGCATTTGCGCGGTTTCATAAAATGGCGTGAAATCAATTGGCGTGATCTGATGGCCTGCTTGGCTCAACTGATCCAAGGCCTGCGCGAACATCTCGGCTTGGGCGTGATCGCCGAAAAACTCCAAACTCTCGGGGGCGGGCACGCCAATTTTAAGCGCCGGAGGCGGCGGGCTAAGATCCGGGGCGGGTAAATCCGCGCTATAAGGGTCCAGCGGGTCAAAGGCGCAGGCGGTTTGAAATACCTCATATGCGTCGCGGCTATTGCTGGCGAAAACGGAGATCGTGTCCAAGCTGCGGCAGGCGGGCACCAGCCCTTCGGCCGAGAGCGCGCCCAAGCTGGGTTTGAGCCCGACAATGCCGTTAAGCGCCGCAGGCACCCGGCCCGACCCCGCCGTATCGGTGCCCAGAGAAAAGCTGACCAAGCCTCGCGCCACCGCCACCGCCGAGCCGCTGGACGATCCGCCCGGCACGATTTCAGGGTCCAGCGCGTTTTTCGGCACCCCATAGGGGGAGCGCACCCCCACCAACCCCGTGGCGAATTGATCAAGATTGGTTTTGCCGATCACCAAGGCCCCTGCGGCCCGCAGCCGGGCCAGCACAAACCCATCCTCGTTGGCGTCATAAGCAAAAGCCGGGCAGGCGGCGGTGGTGGGCGCCCCTGCCAAATCCATATTATCCTTGATGGCAAAGGGCAGACCCCAGAGCGTTTGCTCTGTCCGCGCGCCAAGGGCTGCGGCCTCCGCGAGCACGTCATCTTGCGGGCGCAGATGCAGGAAAATCGCGGGATCCTCAGCGGCGGCGATCCGGCGATAGATTTCGGCCACCAGATCCTCCGGGCGCAGGCCTGCGTCATAGGCGGCGCGCAAAGCGGCAAAAGTGAAGGGCAGGGAAGAGAGCATGGGATCTCCGTGGTTTATTTGGCCGTTGGGCGCTGTGGCGGCTGCGGCGCGGCGGCCAAAAGCGCTTTGGTATAAGGGTGCTGCGGGGCGGTCATGACTTGGGCGCTGGGGCCTTGTTCGATGATCTCGCCGGATTTCATCACCAAGACCTCATCGCAAAGCAGGCGCACCACATTCAGATCATGGCTAACAAATAGATAGGACATGCCCAGCTTGGCCCGCAGATCCACCAATAGGTTCAGCACCAGGGCTTGGATCGATACATCCAGCGCGGCGGTGGGCTCGTCCAGGATCAGCAATTTGGGGTCCAGTGCGATGGCCCGAGCGATCCCGACCCGGGCTTTTTGCCCGCCCGATAACTGATGGGGAAAGCGGCTGAGCAGATTTTGCGGCAGCCCCACCAAATCGGCCAGCTCCGCCACCCTAGCGGCGCGTTTGGCCCCGCGCATGCGGCCAATACGGGCCAAGGGCGCGCCGATAGCTGCCGCTGCGCTGTCGCGCGGGTTCAGACTGCCCGTGGCATCTTGAAACACCATCTGGATGTCTCGGCGCAGGGGATGACGGGCAAAGCGCGCCGCAGGCGTGGCGGCAATATCTTGGCCGTCAAACAGGATATGGCCTTGGCTTGGATCTTGCAGCCGCACGATCATTTCCGAAGTGGTGGATTTCCCGCAGCCCGATTCCCCCACCAGCCCCAGGGATTGGCCGGCTTTGATCTGAAAAGAGAGCCCTTTGACAGCTGAGACCGGCCCGGATTTGCCGCGATAGGTTTTGTACAGATCGCGCACTTCTAGCAGCGGGCGGTTATGCACGTGATGCTGCGGCTCTGGGCGGCGGGCTTCGGCGGGCAGCAAGCTGCGGATCGACGCGCCCAGGCGCGGCGTGGCTTCGACCAAGCGGCGGGTATAGGCATGGCGCGGCGCCGAAAAAAGCTGCTCGGGCGCGCCTTGCTCTACAATCGCGCCGTCTTTCATCACCAAGATCCGGTCGCAATATTGCGCGGCCAGCCCCAGATCATGGGTGATCACAATCGCCCCCATGCCTCGGGCCCGGATCAGATCGCCCATCAGATCCATCACCGCTTTTTGGGTGGTGATATCAAGCCCGGTGGTGGGCTCGTCGGCGATCAAAAGCTGAGGATCGCAGGCCAAGGCCAAAGCGATCACCACCCGCTGGCACATGCCCCCTGACAGCTCGAACGGATAGGCGTGGTAACGGGCTGGGGCATCGGCAATGCGCACCGCTTCGAGCGCGGCGATCGCCTTGGCTTTGGCATCTTGGCGCGAGGCTCGCCCATGGCGGCGCAGCACATCTTCGAGCTGATGGCCGATTTTGCGGATCGGGTTCAACGCGGCGCGGGGGTTTTGGAAGATCATCGAGATCTCGCGCCCGCGCAGCTCTCGCATATCTGCCTCAGAGGCGCGGCGCAGATCCATGCCGCTATAGGTGATCTCGCCCTGGCGGATCTGCCCGCCCGCATCCAAAAGCCCCATCAGCGCATAAGATGTCACCGATTTACCCGAGCCGCTTTCCCCCACCAGGCCTAGGGTTTCGCCTTTGGCCAGATCAAAGCTGACCCCGCGCAGGGCATTCACCGGGCCCTTGCGGGTTTGAAACCCCACCGCGAGATCGCGCACCGCCAGCATCGTTTAGCTCCGTTTGCGCGGGTCGACCATATCGCGCAGCCCGTCGCCCAAAAGGTTAAAGGTAAACACCGCCAGCATCAGCCAAAGCCCTGGAAAAAGCGCCAGCCACCATTCGCCGGAGACGATGAAATTCGCGCCTTCGGCCACCATGATCCCCCATTCGGGGGTGGGGGGGCGCACGCCAAGCCCAATAAATGACAGCCCCGCCGCATTCAGGATCGCCCAGCCTAGATTGAGCGAGACCTGCACCATCATCGGCGGCAGCGCGTTGGGAAAGATATGCAGCGCCAGCACGCGCAGATCGCCATTTCCGGCCAGTTTTGCCGCCTGGGCAAAGCCCGCATCGCGGCGGATGTTGACTTCGGCGCGCACCAGCCGGGCGTAGAAAGGGATATTGATCAGCGCTGTGGCATAGATGATATTCTCGATCGTGTTGCCCAGGGCGGCCACCACCCCCATGGCCAGCACAAACAGCGGAAAGGCCATGATCGTGTCGAGCAAACGGTTTAGCACCGCATCAAGCCAGCCGCCCCAATAGCCCGCCACCGCACCCAGCATTGCGCCGATGACAAAACTCAGGGCCACTGCGGCCACGGAAATGCTCAGATCCAGCCGCGTGGCCACCACCACCCGCGAGAACACATCCCGGCCCAGATTATCGGTGCCAAACCAATGCTCCCAAGATGGCGGCTCTAGCGCCCGGGCCGCATTGGTGGCCAAAGGATCATAAGGCACCAAAGCCGGACCCAAGATGGCGCAGAGCAAGAACATGCCCAGCAGGGCAAAGGCCAGCATGGTCACGGGGTTTTCCCGCAGCACGTAAAGGATATGGTGCCATTGGCTCGAGGCGGCGGGCTGCTTATTCATGGATATCTGGGCCATCAGCTTAGCCCGATGCGCGGATCGATCAGCGCATAGGCGATATCGATCACCAGATTGAGCAGCACGAACAGCACTGCCATGGCCAGCACAAAGCCTTGGACCGCCGCATAATCCGAGACCACCAATGCCTCGACCGCGTAAGATCCAATGCCTGGCCAGGCAAAGACCTTTTCCACCAGCACATTGGCCCCAAGGCTAAAGGAAAACACCATGCCCAATGTGGTCACCACCGGCAGCAGCGCGTTGCGCAAGGCATAGCCATATAGGATTTTGCCTTGGCCCAGCCCGGCGGCGCGGGCGGTGCGGATGAAATCCGCTGACAGCGCGCTGAGCATGGCGGCGCGGGTCATCCGTGCGATTGGTGCCAAGGTGAAGAGCGCCAGGGTGATCGCGGGCAGCACGATCTGTTTGGCCGCGCCGAGCCAGGCTTGCCAATCTCCGGCCAGGGCCGCATCGATCAGGTAAAACCCGCTGACCGACGGCGGCGGCAGATACAGAAAATCCAGTCGCCCCAAAGGCGCGGGGGCCAGACCCAGCAGATAGTAAAACACATAGATCAGCAAAATGCCGGTGAAAAACGTGGGCATGGAAACCCCCGCGGTGACCAGTACCCGGCAAAGATGATCGATCCAACTGCCCGGACGGGTGGCGGCAAGCACGCCTAAAGGGATCGCGATAAGGCATGACAGGCCCAGGGCGACCAAGGTCAGCTCGAGCGAGGCAGGCAGCCGCATGGCCAGATCTTGCATCACCGGTTGGCCGGTCGATAGCGACAGACCCAAATCCCCCCGCGCCAGATCGCGCAGATAGAACAGAAATTGTTGAAACAGCGGCTTATCAAGGCCCAAAGCCTCGCGGATTTCCGCGATCGAGGCGGCATCCGCCGCAGGTCCGGCGAAATAGGCTGCTGGATCCCCCGGCAGGGCGCGGGTGAGCAAAAAAGAGATCACCACCACCCCGAAAAGCACCGGGATCGCCTGGGCCACGCGGCCCAGGATCATATGCAGTCGTCGCGACATCCCTGCCTGCCTCAGGCACCGGCTGGGGTGATCGGGCGCACATCGAGCTGGCGGTGGAACCAAAACTCGTAATCGCTGGACCCGTTCATGGCCACATTCAGAGCTGGTTGCCAAAGCGGGATGCGCGGCAGCTCGTCAAAGGCGATCTCGAACATGCGCGTGACATTGGGCGCATAGGCGGGATCATCCATGGGAATATGCAGCGTGTCATCCACCAGTTTTTCAATCTCGTCATTGCGGTAATTGGACGAGTTGAACAGGTGGCCTTCTTTATAGGCCCAGAAGAAATAGTAATCAGGGGTGTTCAGCCAGCCGCCGAAATTCTCCAAATGCAAAGGCAGGCGTTTTTCCACCAGCGCAGCGGTACGCCAATTGGCCCCTGGGATTTTCTCGATCTCGGTTTTGATGCCGATCTGGGCAAAGGCTTCTTGCAGCAGCAGGGCTGTGGGCTCCATCCAATCGGCCAGGCCAAGGCTGATCGAGAGTGGCACTTCAAAGCCCGACGCATAGGCCGAAGCTGCCATCAGTTCTTTGGCTTTGGCCATATCGGTCATATAGGGCGATTTGCGCGGCCAGGCGGTATCGGTGATCTCGGCTGGTCCGCCCCACATGGGCGCGCCTCGCCCATAAGCCGCGGTTTGGAAAATCGCCTCATAGGGAATGGCATAGGCAAGCGCCTTGCGCACATTCGCGTCTTGGAAAGGCTCAAAGTTGAAATTTGGGCAGAGGCAATGGATGCAATTCTCAATCGGGGTGGAATAAACATCGACCCCGTCCAGGGCGTCCAATTCCGCCGCGTCTTTATTGGGGATGTTGAAAGACAGCTGCACATCGCCCCGCTCGATCAAGGCGCGGCGGGTGGCGGGGCTGGGCACTTCTCGGATCACCACCCGTTTAAAGCCGGGCAATGGCCCGCCCACCCAGGCGTCATTGCGCTCATAGACCAATTGCTGGCCCTGCTGCCAGGCCGCGACCTTATAGGCCCCCGAGCCCGCCGGGGTGGTGTGCAGATATTCCATGGCCCAAGGATCATCCTCGGTGGTATTGGCTTTGGCGATCTCGGCATTGATGATGAAGGGCACCGGCACCGCCAGATCCGGCAGGGTCAGTTTCGAGGGCCGGTCCAGGGTGATGACAAAGGTTTCTTCATCAAGGGCGGCAAACTGATCGGGGCGCAGCAACCCGCCTGCTTTCATCTGCACCGACGGAAAGCCGCCCACGGATACGGCGCGGTCAAAAGACCATTTCACATCCTCTGCGGTGACTTTGCGCCCATCCCAAAACGTGGCATCGGGTTTGAGCTTGAACGTCATGGTCAGCCCATCGGGCGAGATTTCCCAGCTTTCGGCCAATTCCGGCTCAATCACCGAATAATCATAAGACAGCCCGCCGCCGGGTGCCTCTTTGGTGCCAAAGCTCACCAGCCGGTCATAGCAATTCACCGCCACCTGATAGGAGGCGCGGTTGGTGCCGGTGCGGTGCAGGTCCAGAGAATTGATGGTTTGCCCGGTCACCGCGACCATGGCATCGCCGCCAGCGGCTTGGGCGGGAATCGCTTTGAGAAAAGGCAACATGGCCGCGCCAAGGGCGGTGCCACTGGTTTTCAGGAAATCTCTGCGGGTCTGCGTCATCTTTGGGGGATCCTTGTGCCGGAACAAGAGCATTCATTGCAGATCAAACTGGGGCGGAGTGGTGATGCGCTCAAGTGCTATGATTTCAGATACCCGATGCGTTTTTTGCACCGATTATGTGGCGCGCGCATTGCCGAAAGGTCGGGGTTGTTTCAGGGCAGGGCAAACCGATCTGATTTACAGCAACAGGGAGAGAGATCATGACCCAAAACAGTGCGATTTCCTGCGTCACCGATGCCGAGCCAATTCCAGGCAGCGCGCCGGGCAGCCGCGTGGCCGCCACCGAGGCCGCGCGCCGGCTTTTGGCCGAGATCAAGGCCGATCATGGAGAGGTGTTGTTTCACCAATCCGGGGGCTGCTGCGATGGCTCTAGCCCCATGTGTTACCCGGTCGGGGATTTCCGTCTTGGGGCCAGTGATGTGAAGCTGGGCGAGATCGACGGGGCCGAGGTCTGGATTTCTGGCCCGCAATTTGAGGCTTGGAAACACACGCAGCTGATCTTGGATGTGGTGCCGGGGCGCGGCGGTATGTTTAGCTTGGACAATGGCCGCGAAGAGCGGTTCTTGACCCGCTCGCGCCTGTTTTCCGATGCGGAATTGGCGGCGCTAGCGCCGGTCTGAGCCCACGCCATCGCGCAATGACAGGCTGGCCAGCTCCAAGATGCTTTCATGCAGCTGGCCGGGATCAATGGGTTTGTACAGCAGGGCAATGCCACGGGCGCGGCAGATCCGGCGCAGCTCGGTGGAGCGATTGGCAGTGACGATGATCGCGGGGATTGCCCCGTGATCTGCGCTGATCATATCGAGCACATCAAGCCCGGTGATCCCATCATCAAGATGGAAATCAGCGATCACCAGATCTGGTAACATGCCCAGATCATCTAGGATTTCCGAGACATCTTTGGGTCCATGGGCATCCAGCACGCTGACCCCCCATTTTTCCAATTGCAGCGTCATGGCGCGGCGCAGGTTTTCGTCATTCTCCACCAGCAGCACGATCTGATTGTCCAAAGCGCTTTGGGCAGGCTCGATAATATCCAGCACCCCTTTGGCATGGACCTTGGCGGTGGAGCATAAGGGCAAAGTCACGAAAAACCCGCTGCCTTTGCCCGGCTCTGACCAGAGCTCGATCGAATGGTTCAACAGCCCGCAGGCCCGTTCCACGATCGCCAGGCCGAGCCCCATGCCGTCGGCGCCGCCGCCGCCATCGCGCACCCGGTGAAATTCACGAAACACCGCCTTTTGTTCGGTCTCGGGAATGCCAGGTCCGGTATCCCAGACCTCCACCCGCACTTTGCCCGCTTGGCGCCGCGCGCCCACCAACACCCGGCCGCGCTCCGTATAGCGGATGGCATTGGTCACCAGATTTTGCAAAATCCGCCGCAAATAAGCGGCATCGCTTTGCACCAGAACCGAACAAGGCAGGATCCGCAGATCGAGCCCTTTTCGCGCGGCCAAAGGCGCAAATTCCTCTGACAGGGTTTGCAGCACCACGCCTAATGGCACCGGGCCTGGCTCCAGCGCGGCCAGACCTGCATCAAGTTTCGAGATATCGAGCAGCGCGCCCAAAATGGTTTCTACACTATTGAGCGCCCCGCGCGCTCGGCGAATGGTGTCTTGGGTGCGCTCGGCCGAGGCTTCACCATCTTCCAAGCTAGACAGAAACAGCTTGGCAGCGGAAAGCGGTTGCAACAGATCGTGACTGGCCGCCGCGACAAAACGGGATTTTGAGGCATTGGCGCGCTCGGCCTGCGCCAGGGCATCTTCAAGCGCAAGGGTGCGTTCTTGAACCCGTTTTTCCAGGGATTCATTTGCTTCATACATGGACCGCACCGCTTCGCGTTCGGCGGTGACATCGGTGAAGGAAATCACAAAGCCCTT
>JAOXSB010000183.1 GCA_025800345.1 Mangrovicoccus sp.
CACCGGCCATGGGGAAGAGCTGTTTGATTACTTCACCCGCACGCGGGCCATTCGGCGCGGCATTATCGAAGCGGGCCAAGACACCGATGCCCCTGATTTCGGGCGCGGAAAAGATCACGGCAAAGCCGCATCATGATCCGCAGGGCCGCAATCCTTTTGGCTGCGGCCCTGATCCTAACCAGCTGCGGCGGCGGCAATAACGCCCCTGCCCCGCGCGAAACTGCCAGCCGAAGCAACGCGGATATCGGCAAGATCTGCCGGTCCTCGAAAATCCGCGGGACGAAAGCCGCCCCGATCGCCCCAAGCCTGCCCGGCTGCGGGCTAACATCCGGGGTAAATGTCTATGAGGTTTCCGGCGTGCGTTTGTCGCAACCAGCCACCATGGATTGCACCACCGCCAAAACCCTAGAGAAATGGGTGCGCAAAGACCTTAAAGGCGCGGTTGGGCGCTTGGGCGGCGGGGTGAGCGAGCTGAAAGTGGCCGCCCATTATAGCTGCCGCACCCGCAATCACCGCCCCGGCGCGCCGATTTCCGAGCATGGCAAAGGCAAGGCCATCGATATTTCCGCCATCGGCCTGAACGACGGCAGCGAGATCAGCGTACAGCGCGATTGGGGCAAAGGGCGCAAAGGCCGGATCTTGCGCAAATCCCACCGCCGCGCTTGCAAACGCTTTGGCACGGTGCTCGGCCCGAATGCAGATCGCGCCCATCGCGACCATTTCCATTTCGACACAGCCCGCCATCAAGGCGGCTCCTATTGCCGCTAGGCCGCGCATTCGGCCCGCAATTAGCGCCCGCCCGCCACATCCAACAGCGCACCCGTGGTGTAAGAGGCCGCTTCGCTGCACAGCCAGAGTACCGCCTCGGCAATCTCGTCAGCCCGGCCAGGGCGGCCAAGGGGCACTTGCGCCCCTAATCGCGCGGCCCGATCTGGCTGGCCGCCGCTGGCATGAATATCGGTCTCGATCAGCCCTGGGCGCACCGCGTTCACCCGGATATTGTCCGGGGCCAATTCCTTGGCCAGCCCAAGGGTCAAACTATCCAGCGCGCCCTTCGTGGCCGCGTAATCTACATATTCAAAGGGCGATCCTAACCGCGCCGCCGCCGAAGACAGGATCACAATCGCGGCGCTCTGAGCAGATTTGGGGCGGGGCAACAGCCGCGCTGCCTCTCGAGCGGCATAAAGCGTGCCCAAAAGGTTGGTATTGACCATCTCGCGCAGCCGCGCGCCCTCCATATCCGCCAAGCGCATAGACGGGGCCACGATCCCTGCATTCAGCACCACATAATCAAGCCCATCCAATAAATCGCTCGCTTGCGCGAACATGCGCTGAACCTGTTCTTCATTGGCAATATCGCAAGACAAGATCTCGGCGCGGCAGCCTAGAGCCCGCACAGATCGGGCCACCCCCTCGGCCTCCGCCTGGTTCTGCCGATAGGTGATGGCCACATCCCAGCCGCGCGCGGCTGCCGCCAAAGCCACCGCCCGTCCGATGCCGCGCGAACCGCCAGTGATCAGCATGGTTTTCGCTTTTTGCATCATCGCGCCTTGCCTATTGCCGCAAACACCCGGGAATGGGCCTCTAGCATAGGCAAATCCGGCTTTAATTGACAATTCGCGCGACAAGCGCTAAGCGCAGCCCAACTCCGGGAGTCCTTGTGCCTTCCGGTCCCGTTATGGGATCGCCCCCCACCAGCGCGTTGCGCCCGTGGGGGCCTTGGCCGTTTGGCCCTTGCAGACCCGCTTTGGTGTAAAAACCAGGGCAATTGGGGGCCCCAGGTGGGCTGCGAGGGCCACGGCGCGACCCGGCGGGGAAATACATCGCCCCGTTGCTCGCAGCGGTTGGCAAAACCCACAAGCCTCGCCATCTGAGGGGCAGAACCGCAACCGCTCTGAAGGAGCCCGGACCATGTTCGAATCGCTTTCCGAACGCCTTGGCGGCGTCTTTGATCGGCTGTCCAAGGCGGGTGCGCTGTCCGAAGAGGATGTGAAAACCGCCCTGCGCGAGGTCCGCGTTGCCCTGCTGGAGGCGGATGTCTCGCTGGATGTGGCGCGCAGCTTTATCAAAGCAGTGCAGAAAAAAGCCACCGGCGCGGCGGTGACCAAATCGGTCACGCCCGGCCAGCAAGTGGTCAAGATCGTTCATGACGAGCTGATCCATGTGCTGGCAGGGGACAATGCCAATCCCGGCGAGCTGAAAATCGACAACCCGCCTGCGCCGGTGCTGATGGTCGGTCTGCAAGGTTCGGGGAAAACCACCACCACCGCCAAACTGGCCAAACGGCTGAGCGAGAAAAACAACAAGCGCGTTCTCATGGCCTCGCTGGACACCAACCGTCCGGCGGCGATGGAACAGCTGGCCATTCTTGGCACCCAGATCGGCGTGGATACCCTGCCCATCGTGATCGGGGAAACCCCGGTGCAAATCGCCAAACGCGCCCAGCAGCAGGCCACATTGGGCGGCTATGACGTCTATATGCTCGACACCGCCGGGCGGCTCTCCATCGATGAAGAGCTGATGACCCAGGTGGAGCAAGTTCGCGATGTGGCCCAGCCCCGCGAGACGCTGTTGGTGGTCGATGGCCTGACCGGCCAAGATGCGGTGCATACCGCCACTAATTTTGACGAGCGCATTGGTATTTCCGGGGTGGTCCTCACCCGGATGGATGGTGATGGGCGCGGCGGTGCTGCCCTGTCTATGCGTGCGGTCACCGGCCAGCCCATTAAATTCGTGGGTCTGGGCGAGAAAATGGATGCGCTGGAGGAATTCCACCCATCGCGCGTTGCCGGCCGCATTCTGGGCATGGGCGATATCGTCAGCCTGGTGGAAAAAGCCCAAGAAACCCTAGAGGCCGAACAGGCCGAGCGTATGATGAAGCGCTTCCAAAAAGGTCAGTTCAATATGAACGATCTGAAGGGCCAGTTGGAACAAATGCTCAAAATGGGCGGTATGGACGGCATTATGGGCATGATGCCCGGCATGGCGAAAATGCAAAAACAGGCGGCGGAAGCTGGGTTTGACGATAAAATCCTGAAACAGCAGATCGCCCTGATCCAATCCATGACCAAGAAAGAGCGGGCCAATCCCCAGCTGTTGCAGGCCAGCCGCAAAAAGCGGATCGCCGCAGGCGCAGGGATGGAGGTCAGCGACATCAACAAGCTGCTGAAAATGCACCGCCAGATGTCCGATGCCATGAAGAAAATCGGCAAGATGGGCAAAAAAGGCATGATGCGCCAGCTTGGCGGGTTGTTTGGCGGGAAAATGCCCGGTGGCGGCGCCATGCCGTCAGAGGCCGAGATCGCCGCCGCGCAGCAAAAGCTGGGCGGTATGGGCGGCGGCATGCCCGGCGGTCTGCCCGGTTTGGGCGGCGGCCCTGCCCTGCCCCCAGGTCTGAGCGGGTTCGGCAAGAAAAAATGACCCCCCGCTGCACCCATCTTCCCCAGGGCCATGCGGCCCAAGCGGCGATCCAACATCGGGACGCCCTGCCCCGGCTGGTCACAGCCCGGCTGGTTCTGCGCGCGCCGCAGATGGGGGATTTGGGCCTGTGGAGCGCGCTTTACGCCGGCCCGGATGCAGAGCTGATCGGCGGGCCTTTGGCCCCGCGCGAGGCCTGGAATGCCTTTTGCGTTTATGTGGCGGGTTGGGCTTTGCATGGCCATGGGCTTTGGGCGGTGGATCGCCGCGATACCGGCGCTTTGATCGGCTTTGTGATGATCGGGCTGGATTGGCACGACCCCGAGCCCGAACTTGGCTGGGCTTTGGCCCCGGAAGCGCGCGGTCAAGGCTTTGCCGCCGAAGCCGCCGAAGCGGCCCGCGATCACGCGCAATCTCTGCTAGGCGCCGGCGGCTATGTCAGCACCATCGCCCCGAACAACCCCCGCTCGGCCCGTTTGGCCGCTGGGCTCGGCGCGGCCCGTGATGGCACCGCCGAAGCCGCTTTGCCCTTGGATCTGCAAATTTGGCGTCACGCCCCGCAGCGCACCGGGGAGGCCGCCTGATGCATGAGCCAGTTTTGACCACACAGCGCCTGCGCTTGCGCCGCCCAACATCTCAGGATTTGGACGGGTTCATGACCTTTGCCCAAAGCGAGCGGGCGCAATATCTAAGCTTTCACGATGATCCAGCCCAAGCCTGGCGCAGCTTTTGCGTGATCCTGGCCCATTGGGATCTGCGCGGCTATGGCATGTTTGCCCTGACCCTGCCCGGCGCAGATCGCTGCCTTGGCCTGGTGGGGCCGTGGTTTCCCCAAGGCTGGCCCGAGCAAGAGCTCGGCTGGATGATCTGGACCAGCGAGGCCGAAGGCCAGGGCTATGCCCAAGAAGC
>JAOXSB010000191.1 GCA_025800345.1 Mangrovicoccus sp.
AATGGGTCACTCGCCTGAGCCTTGGCGGCGGAACAGGGCTGATCCCCTGATCGCAGCGCGCAAGGCAAAATGTGTCTACAAGCCCGCAGAACATGTTGATTTTTGGGGGAGTAGCCATGACTATTGGGGTCATTTGGCTGATCCTAGAGGTCAAAAATGGCATTCTAGGTGTGCCGATTAGGGCAATTGCTCGCTAAGCGCGAGTCTTGTGCCAAGATGCGATAGATCTTGGGTTTTGCTCCGGCCCGATGCCCGCGCGCGTTCCTTTATGCAGCAGGATTATGGGCCGCATATCAACGCCGGGCCAGCGCACAGACCCGGCCAGCCCAAAGGGAAAACCATCCGGTGAAATGTCAGGGTTGTTAACAAATCCGAGGCAATTGCTCGCCCACCAGCGTGTCCACAAGCCGTTGCCCACCAAACGCGGTGCGCATGCTGACCCGCCCAGGGGCCCCTTGTTTTGCCTGCCCGATAATCGCCGCCGCGCGCCCGGCCTTGCACGCCCGCATGGCCTTTAATGCGGCCTTGGCTTCGGTTTCAGGCACGAACAGCACCAGCGTGCCTTCATTGGCCAGGTAA
>JAOXSB010000213.1 GCA_025800345.1 Mangrovicoccus sp.
GCCGTAGCAGCGTCTTGCGTCGCCGCCCCGTCGGTGAAGGGGTGTCTATGCCTACCAAGCAAAACCCGCAAGCAGTTTTTGAAAATAAAATGACATCCAGCGTGATTTTCTTGGAAAATCGCACAATATCAATGACCTACAAGACCACAAATCCGGCCAAACCAAACCAAAACCGCAAAAACACACCCCCGGAAAACGACTCACACCGCAAATGCAAATCTACCCACAGACTTACAAACACACTTATCCACTAAATCTAGAAATCCCCCATCACACACCCCAGAATCAAACCGCAATCACACCAGAACCCAGGCGCAAAAAAGGGCAGCGCAAATGCACCGCCCTATCGCAAAACCAGGAGAACTGCCCTGAAGGGTTAAGAACGCGGACGCGTCTTGCCAGGGTCGTAATGCGCAAAACCTGCGGATGGCCGGGCGATAAGCAGGCTGGGCCCCTAGGTATAAGGGGCCGCCGACCCTGCTATCGGCGCGCGCCTTGGTGACATGTCTACTTGGCTGCAGCGCCCCGCCCGGACAGGCGCGCGGGATGCTGCGGAGTTTCGCTGACCTGCTCATGCGCAGATCAGCCTATGGCATCAGACCAGCTTGAACAGATCCGAGCCGTCATAGCCTTTCAGCTCGTCCAGCGCGCCGCGCTCAACCTTTGCGGCCCAGGCCGGATCAGTGATCAGCGCCCGGCCAATGGCGATCAGGTCAAACTCATCAGCTTCCATGCGGCGCAGCAAATCACCGAGTTCCGCAGCCCCCGCACCCTGGCCTTTGAAAGCGCCAAAGAAATCGCCCTCAAGCCCGACCGAGCCCACGCTAATGGTGGATTTACCGGTCAGCTTTTTCAGCCAGCCTGCGAAATTAAGCCCCTTCTCGCCATCGATCTCGGGAAACTCTGGCTCCCAGAACCGGCGCTGCGATCCGTGGAACACATCCACCCCGGCCTCAGCCAAAGGCGCAACCCAGGCCTCCATCTCATCGGGGGTGAGCGCCAAGCGCACCGCATAATCTTGCTGTTTCCACTGGCTGATGCGCAAAATGATCGGGAAATCCGCGCCCACAGCCGCGCGCACCGCTTTGACCAGCTCCACGGCGAACCGTGCCCGTTCGGGCAAACTGGCCCCGCCCCATTTATCTTCGCGCTGGTTCGAGCCTTCCCAAAAGAAGGAGTCGATCAAATAGCCATGGGCCCCATGCAGCTCGATCGTGTCAAACCCCAAAGCTTTGGACTCCGCGGCCGCGCGCGCGAAGGCGGCAATCGTATCGGCAATATCCTCTTCGGTCATGGCTTTGCCGCGGAATTTTTCCGGAGCAAACAGGCCCGAGGGGCTTTCCACCACATCATCGGATTGCCATTTGCTCATGCCCCGGGCCGCGCCCGTATGCCAAATCTGCGGCGCGATCTTGCCGCCGACCCCATGC
This sequence comes from Mangrovicoccus sp., assembly GCA_025800345.1. GTDB lineage: Bacteria > Pseudomonadota > Alphaproteobacteria > Rhodobacterales > Rhodobacteraceae > JANSYP01. The sequence continues at coordinate 1,431 of JAOXSB010000213.1, forward strand.
ACATCTTCCACCACGGTTTTCCACCCCGCTAAGGCGGCCTCACCATGCAGCAGCGGAATATGGGGCTCGTTGCGCGATCCAGGGCGGTCGACCACGGTGCCTTCGGTGATGATCAACCCCACGGAGTTTTCTGCGCGGCGGCGGTAGTAATCGGCATTGGCTTGCCCCGGCACGCCCTCGGGGGCCATATTCCGGGTCATGGGAGCCATGACGATCCGGTTCTTAAGCTCCAGCTTGCCGATGCTGAGGGGCCGAAACAGCACATCAGTGGCCGCACTCGTTGATTTGTCTAACATAAAGGGTCCTCCCAAACGGATCTTGACCAAAGGGGTATCGAATATAAACCTAGTGTCAATTGCGCACCGAAACTGCCCTAAGTCACCAAAAGGTAACCGCTATGATCCCGCCCTTTCGCCTTGATCAATGCTGCCCGAGCCGGTCCTTGCTCGCGGATTTGGCGGATAAATGGTCCTTGATGATCCTTTATGTGCTGTCCCATGGGGATTGCCGCTTTAACGAGCTCAAGCGCCGCTGCGAGGGGATTTCGCAAAAAAGCCTCACCCAATCCCTGCGGCGGCTGGAACGCAATGGGCTGGTCTCGCGCCAGGTGCTGGACACATCGCCCGTGGCCGTTGAATACCGCATCACCCCCATGGGCAAAGATGTCTCCACCCCGCTCAAAGCACTTCTGTCCTGGGCCTATGCCCATTCCGAGGAAGTCGAACGCGCCCGTGCGGCCTTTGACCAGAAAACCGCCGCGAAATAGCGCCGCTTAGCGGATAGGATATTCCCGCGGTGCCAGGGGGGTTTGCGCGCTCACCGCCCAGCCCAGATCTTCAAGCTCTGCCAAAGCCCGATCGGTGATCAGGCCCGAGACATGCAGCGAGACCGGGATCTCATCCGTCAAAAACCGCTCGGAATACCCGGCCAAAACCGCATTCCAGCTCAACATATCAACCGGGGCCATCGCAACAAGATTGCCTGCCGCGCTCTGGCCCAGCACGGTCGCTTCCACCTTCAAAGATACCAGCGGTTCGATGTTCAGATGATAGTTCTTCATCATCTCCAGGCTTTGGGTGATGAAGCGCGCTTGGCCCTCAAAATCCACGGACAACGCCAATGGGATCACATCGCTCAGCCCATCAACACCGGACATGGCATCCAGAGCATCCGCGATCACTTGATGCATGCTCAACGTATAGGCCCGGTGGCGCAGCAATTGGTCAATCTCAGCCTCCGGCACCCCGATCTCGCGCAGGGTGGCCACCACATGCAGGCGGATATCACCTGGATTTGAATTCCAAACCCAATCGGTCATGGTCGAAGAGGTGGACAAGATCACCCCGCCAGGGACCAAACTGGTGAGCACATTCACCCCAAGCCCGCCGCCAAAGGCCGCCCAAGTGACCTCGTCCAGCTTTGCGCTCAAAACCGGGTTGGTGCTGTAGGGATCCACCCCCAGGCTCTGGGCCAGCCCGCGGCGCTGTTCCTCAAAGCCCAGCACATTCAGCGCCGCCTCGCCCCCCGCCTTTGCGATCAGCTCTCCCAAAGGCACAGAAGGATGTGCTGTCATTTCCGGCGCGGCGCCAGGCAAAGGAGAGATCGTCTCATGCTCATCTGCGCCCGTGCGCACCGCATCGATTTTCTGCACACCGGTGCGGATCGTGCGCCCTGTGCGGTCAAAAAAACGGCCCACACCTTCGGGCAAGCCTTTTATGGTCTCGCCAGGTTTTTCGATCAGAGTTTCTAACCCGCCGAGCTTATCCAATGCCTTGCCCTGTGCCGCATCGGTGAATTGTTCATCGGCAGCGATGGCATCAAGCGCGGCCAACGCACGGATCTCGGTCAGGCGCACCTCTAGCATCCCCGGCCCAGAGGCCGTGAAATCGCCAAATTCTGAACTGATGGAATATTGTGCCATGAACCCGTCGCTGGGCACCTCGGGCGCGATGGTGTAAAATTCGCTCACCAGGGGCTCCTCGCCCAACACATCTTGGGCTTGCAGCACCGGCGGGGCCTCGAACCCCGGCTCCAAAGCCAAGCCAGCAGCGGGCCAGAGCGCCGCAGAAACCCCCAGGCTCAGCAAGATGTTAAAGGCCATAATGCGCGCGGGCTCGGTGTTCATGATCTGCC
>JAOXSB010000224.1 GCA_025800345.1 Mangrovicoccus sp.
ACCGGGGCGGAACTGATCGTGCTGGCGCGCTATATGCAGGTGCTGTCCGACGAGATGTGCCAGAAAATGTCCGGGCGGATCATCAATATCCACCATTCCTTCTTGCCCAGTTTCAAAGGCGCGAACCCTTATAAACAAGCCTATGAGCGCGGGGTGAAACTGATCGGGGCGACCTCGCATTATGTGACCGCGGATCTCGATGAAGGCCCGATCATCGAGCAAGACATCGTGCGGGTGAGCCATGCGCAATCGCCCTCCGATTACGTGTCCTTGGGCCGGGATGTGGAAAGCCTGGTGCTGAGCCGGGCAATCCATGCCCATATCCACCACCGGGTGTTCCTGAACGGGAACAAAACCGTGGTCTTCCCCGCCAGCCCCGGCAGCTATGCTTCGGAACGCATGGGGTGAGCAGCGTCTCGCAAAGCTGCCAGTGGCAGCTTTGAGCTGCGAACGCACGAAGTGCCGGGAAAAGCAGCGTCTAGGAGCAGGTCCGGTGGACCGGCTCAGTTGCGAACGCGCGGAGCGCAGGGGAAGGTGGCGTCTCGCGGGAACATGCCAAACGCCCGGCGGCACCGCCGGGCTGCGCCTGCCTGCCCCTCGGCAGGCGCAAATGCGCCTCCCCAGGCAGCCCCATCCCTAACCAACCCAGCCCTTTGCTCCTGAAACCAAAAAGGCCGCCCTAAGGGACGGCTCTTTTCGTTTCCAATGCTCCTGCCCGCTCAGGCGATCTGAGCGTGGATCAGATCCGCCCCTTTCGAGCCGATCATGATCGAGGGCGCATTGGTGTTGCCGCTGACGATCTGAGGCATCACCGAGGCATCGGCCACATAAAGCCCCTCCACCCCGTTCACCGCCATGCTATCGCTATCCACCACCGCCTCGGCATCGCGGCCCATACGCGCTGTGCCCACCGGGTGATAGATTGAATCCGCCGTGGCCCGCACCACCTCGTCAAGCTGGGCATCACTGGTCACGCCAGGGCCAGGGCGCAGCTCTTGCCCGCATAGCGGCGCAAGCGAGGGCTGGGCGCAGAGCTCGCGCAGATGTTTGAGCCCCTCGCGCATCATCTCGCGATCTTTGGCCTCGGCTAGATAGTTCGGATCGATCAGCGGTGCCTGTCGCGGATCCGCAGAAGCCAGCCGCAAACTGCCCCGGCTTTCGGGCCGGGTTTGGGTGGTGTCGATGGCAAAGCCATGGCCGCGATCATCTGCCGTGGCCCCGTCAAAGGCCAAAGCATTGACGAAATGCAACTGGGTGTCACAGGCAGGCGATGCCGGATCAAGGCTATAGAACGCCCCGGCCTCAAGCCCCTGTTGCCGCCCCACGCCTTTGCGCGCAGTGATATATTGCAGCCCGGTCCAAAGATAATTGGGGAATTTCGCATGGGACCACAGCGACAGCGGCTGGGTCATGCGGAATTTGACCTTCACCTCCAGATGATCATGCAGGTTTTGCCCCACGCCGGCGCGATCGGCCACCACATCAATACCATGGGCGCGCAGATCATCCGCAGGCCCAACGCCCGAGAGCATCAGCAATTGCGGCGTGCCAATGGCACCAGCGGCCAGCACCACATGATCAGCGCGCAGAACCTCGACCCCTTGCGCCCCGGCGATCCGCACGCCGGTCACGCGGGTGCCGTCAAATTCCAGCCCCAGCACTTGCGCGCCGGTGGTCACGGTCAGATTGGCCCGCCCGCGCGAGGGATGCACGAAAGCATCCGCCGCGCTCCAACGCCGCCCATCGCTGATATTGAGCTGAAACGGGCCGAACCCGGTCTGATCGGCCCCGTTGAAATCACTATTTAACGGATGGCCCAATTCCTGACCGGCCTTAATGAAAGCCTCGAATGCTGGATTGCCCGATTCCGGATCAGACACATGCAGCGGCCCATCGCCCCCGTGATAGGCATCCGCGCCGCGCTGATTGCCTTCCACCGCGCGGAAATAGGGCAGCACATCCTCATAGCCCCAACCGGGGCAGCCCATCGCTGCCCAATTGTCATAATCCCAGGCATTGCCGCGAATATAGATCAGCGCATTGATCGCCGATGACCCGCCCAGGGTCTTGCCCCGGGGGGTGCCCAGGCGGCGATTATTCATATGGGGCTGAGGCGTCGTCTCAAAATGCCAGTTGAACCGTTTCGATCCGATGGCCTTGGCCACGCCCGCGGGCATGCGGATGAAAATATGCTGATCGCTTGGACCGGCCTCGAGCAAAGTGACATTGCAGCTTTCATCCCGGCTGAGCCGTTCGGCCAGGGCGCAGCCCGCGCTGCCTGCGCCGACCACGATCACATCGCTGCCGCTCATGCCAACAGATCCTTCAGCGCGGTGTCGATCCGGGCGGTGTCTTCGGCCACCCGGCCGCCGCCTGCGTAATGGCCCCAGATGGAATCGATCACCCGCAGCTCTGCATTGGGCATCATCGCCACTTCGGCGGCATTGTCCTCCACCGGGAAATAAAGATCCGTGCGCCCAGGCAGGATGATGGATTTCGCGGTGATCGCCCCGTAAGCGGCTTTGGTATCGCCCTTATAGATCGGGTTATTGGCAATATCAGCGGCCTGCCATGTGGCGATCAAAGACAGCAAATCATTGGCGTCGCGGCCAAAATAGATCCCGTCCCAATAGCCTTTGAGGTAATCCTCCAGCGTGGCAAAGCCTTGGGCCTCCCAGCTGCGGGCGCGATACCATTCCTGGCTCAGCGCCCAGCCCGCCCAGGTCCGGCCCTTGGCGGTCAACCCGCGCCATGGGGGCGTCTCGTAATAGCCGTTTTGCCAGGCCGGATCGCCAATGATCCCCTGTTTGACGCCCTCAAGGAACACATATGTATGGGGGGCGGTGGTGCCTTGGCCGCAGAAACAAGACATGGCCTCGACCCGGTCAGGAAATAGCGAAGCCCATTGAAAGGCCTGCTGTCCGCCCATGGACCAGCCGCAGACCAAGCGGATCTTCTCGATCCCGAACTGCTCGCGCAGCATGCGTTCTTGCAAGCAGACATTGTCATATTGGGTGACCAGCGGGAAATCAGGCCCAGACATCGGTCGCGCGGTGTTGGACGGCGAGGAGGACAGCCCACTGCCCATCATATTGACGCAAACGATGAAATATTTCTCTGGGTCCAGCGCCATGCCCGGCCCGATCAGAAATTCTTGATCCGCATGGGTGCCCGCATAGCGCGAAGGATAGACGATCACATTGTCTTTGGCCGCGTTCAGCGTGCCATGGGTTTTATAGGCCAGCTTGCAGTCAGGCAGGGTGATCCCGCATTGCAATGTCACCCGACCCGCGTCGAAGATTTCGTAATCCATCCTAATTCCCTCTTACCCCGGGGCCATTCGCACACGCAGCATATGTCCCATTCTTGCCTGGTCATAACAACCAAAAATTCACTTGTGAGAAAACATTTTTCTTACTAGGAATACATCTAGCACTGTAAAAATGGTTTGCGATCCCGAAATTTGGGCATCGCGCGGTAAGATGGACATATGTCATGACGGCAAAGGTGGCGATTGTCGGGGCGGGGCCTTCGGGCTGCTATCTGGCTCAGGCCTTGGGCAAGCTCTGCAAAGAGGCCGAGATCACCGTGATTGAAAAACTGCCCGTGCCTTTTGGCCTGGCCCGCTATGGTGTGGCCCCGGATCATCAAGGCACCAAAGCCGTCACCCGCCAATTCGCCAAATTGTTCGAAAAACAAGGGGTCGGCTTTGCGGGCAATCTAGAGATTGGCACCAGCCCAAGCGCCGCCCTGAGCCTTGAAGAACTGCGCGCCCTGTTCGATGTGGTGGTGCTGGCCACGGGGCTGAGCCAAGATCGTTCCCCTGGCCGCGACTTTGAAGGCACCCCTGGTATTTATGGCTCTGGCGCGGTGACCCGGCTATGGAACAGCCATCCCGAGGCGGCGGAGTTTTCCCCCGAATTTGGGGCGCGCGTGGTGGTGTTGGGCGCAGGCAATGTGGCCATTGATGTGCTGCGCCTTCTGGCCAAAGCCGAGGATGATTTCGCAGGTTCTGATTTCCCCGCAGGCGGGGCCTATGACCAGGTGCGCGAGATCCATTTGGTCGGCCGCTCTCCTGCCGATCAGGCGAAATTCGACCCGGTGATGATCCGCGAGTTGGCCAAAATCCCCGGTCTTGCGGTGAGCATTGGCGAGGGCACGGCGCTCAATAGTGGCGAGGATGACAAACGCCTGGCCGCTTTGCGGGATCTGGCCACCGCCCAGCCCGACGCGATCACCAAAAAGATCAGCTTTCATTTCGGCTGGCCCGCTAAGAAACCCCTGCGCAGCAATGGCACCCTTAGCGGTGTGCTGTTTGAACGCGATGGCGAAGAAATGGCGCTGCCTTGCGATAGTGTGATCAGCGCCATTGGCTATGAAGATGACGGCAAGCTGAACCGAAGCGCGCTGCTGGACGGGGCCAGCACCCATGAAACCGGGCAAATCGCGCCGGGGCTTTATGCGGCGGGCTGGTTCAAACGTGGGCCTCAAGGCACGATTCCCGAAAACCGCGCTGACAGCCAAAAAATCGCCGCATTGATTGCTGAAGAAATCGCCGCTGCCCCCGCAGGCGCGGAAAAACCAGGCGTTGCCGCGCTCCAAGCGCAGTTTGGCAACCGCATGACCAGCTATAGCGATTGGCAACATATTGATGATGTGGAAAAAGCGGCCGCCCCAGAGGGCCGCTGTCGCGCCAAGATTTCCAACCTCCCGGAAATGCTGGCCGTGATCGAAAATAGGAGACAGGCTTTATGAAAATCTCGCTGCTTTACGGGACCGAAACCGGCAATGCAGAGCTGCTGTGTGAAGAGCTGCAAGAGGCCCTGAGCGACGGCCATGAGGTCGATGTGGCCAATCTGGAAGATGTGAGCCCCGACGCCCTGAGCGCCGAGGCGTTTTATGTCTTTGTCTGTTCCACCTATGGCGAGGGCGAATTGCCCAGCTCGGCCATCGATTTCTTCACCGCCCTGACCGAGGAAAAACCCGATCTCAGCGGTATTCGCTTTGCGGTGTTCGGCCTGGGCGACACCACCTATGACGAAACCTTCAACAATGGCAGCACGATCCTGGCCGATAGCCTGGTGGCCGCCAATGCCCAGCAAATCGGCCCGCGCGGGGTGCATGACGCCTCTGGCGATGAGGATGCAGAATCCATCGCCTTGCCATGGCTGCAAGAACGCCTGGCCGAGGCCTCCTAGGCTCAAAACCCAGTCATCTAACCGATTTGCGAGATGACGGGACCCTGACCCTAAACGGCTTGGCCAAAGCCAGCGCTCAAATCCTAAACCGAATCCCCCAAGCCCCGTGATATCGCGGGGCTTTTCCATAGCCGACGCAAGGTTACTTGGCCGTTCAAGACAATTATTGTCCTAATTTGCCATGCACCGGGGAATAAACACGCGATACACATCCGCAAGGAGGAGCGCATGCCCCCGTCACGGGAACATGAGCAATCGCATTTGCATGGTCGGGCCAGAGCCAAGGGGGAGCGCGCGCAGCCCCTTTGGATGCTATTTGACTGTCTAAGCCCCGCCCAATCCAGCTCCGAAACGCACAGAAAAGACCAGACCTGTAACATCGAGCTCTGGCGGGGGAGAGAACCATGGCTTTTGATTATGTAATCGTTGGAGGTGGGTCCGCGGGCTCGGTGCTGGCGCGCCGATTGAGCGAGGATCCAAAAGTCACTGTATGCTTGCTCGAAGCGGGCGGCGGCGGCAATAACATCTTGGTGCGCATGCCCGCAGGCGCCGTGGCGATCGTGCCGGGCTGGTTTCGGCCCAATAACTGGCGCTTTGAAACCGTCCCGCAACAAGGGCTTTATGGGCGGCGCGGCTATCAGCCCCGCGGCAAAGGCCTTGGCGGGTCAAGCGCCATCAATGCCATGCTCTATATCCGCGGCCAAAAGCAAGATTATGACACTTGGGCCGATCTGGGCAATGATGGCTGGGATTGGGACAGCGTGCTGCCCTATTTCAAGAAATCGGAAAATAACGAACGGGGCAGTGATGAGATGCATGGGGGTGACGGCCCGCTGCAAGTTTCCGAACAAAAAGAGCCCCGCCCCATCAACAACGCCTTTTTGGAGGCAGGCGCGCAGCTCCAGATCCGCCAGACCCATGATTTCAACAGGGGCGACAATGAAGGCATCGGTCTGTATCAGGTCACCCAGTTCCACGATCCGGCGAAAAATGGCGAACGGTGCTCGGCGGCGGCGGCCTATCTCTTTCCGGTGATGAACCGTCCCAATCTGACGGTAATCACGGGCGCGCAGGCCATGAAGCTTACCTTGGAGGGCAAACGCGCCACCGGCGTGGTCTATCGCCATAAAGGCCAGATCAAAACCGTGGATGCAAAGCGCGAAGTGCTGCTTTGCAGTGGCGCGCTGAAATCACCGCAAATTCTGCAAATGTCAGGCATTGGCGATCCTGATGATCTGCGCCCCCATGGGATCAATCTGGTGCATGAACTGCCCGGCGTGGGCAAGAACCTGCAAGACCATTTGGATTTCACCTTGGCCTATAAATCCAAGGATCTCGACAATTTCGGGATCAGCCTGCGCGGCGGCGTTAACCTCATGAAACATCTTTGGCGCTGGCGGCAAAACGGGGCATCTATGGCCGCTTCGGTTTTCGCCGAAGGCGCGGCATTTTTGAAAACCGCCCCCACGCTCGAACGCCCGGATATTCAGCTGCATTTCGTCATCGCTTTGGTCGATGACCATGCGCGTAAACTCCATTGGGGTCATGGATTTAGCTGCCATATGTGCAAATTGCGCCCCGAAAGCCGTGGCCAGGTCACATTGCAAAGTTCGGACCCGCTGGCAGCGCCCGCGATTGATCCCAAATTCCTGTCCGATCCGCGCGATCTTGAAACCATGATCAAAGGCGCGCGCCTGACCCGCGAAATCCTAGAAGCCCCAGCTTTGGCCCCCTATCGCCACAAGGAAATGTTCGGCAGCGAACATGCCAAAACCGATGCGGATTGGGAAAAGCAGATCCGCTCGCGGGCGGATACGATCTATCACCCGGTGGGCACCTGCAAAATGGGCACCGATGACATGGCCGTGGTGGATCCCGAATTGAAAGTACATGGGATCGAAGGACTGCGTGTGGTGGATGCCTCGATCATGCCCAATCTGATCTCGGGCAACACCAATGCCCCAAGCATGATGATCGGTGAAAAAGCCGCTGATATGATCAAAGCCAGCGCCGTGTAAGGCGCCGCAATCCCCTGGCGCGTTTCCGCGCCGGGGGATTTAAGGCGCGCCGAAAGGCTTAGTAAAACGCGCCCATATTATTGGTGATGATGATCTCGATGGCGAAAATCGCCAAAAGGGCCACCAATGGGGCCAGATCCAGCCCCGCAGTTTGCGGCAATACCCGGCGGATCGGCGCGTAAAGCGGCTCTAGCAGCCGGTTCAGCCCATACCAGATCTGCCCCACCAATTGCTGGCGGATATTGAGCACATTGAAATTGATCAGCCAGCTCATGATCACATGGGCAAAAATCAAGAACTTTGCCACGCCGACGACCATCAGCAGGATTTGTAACAGAGATTGCATCGGCCATGCCTTTGTTGAGAAACGCGCCACAGACCTAAGCAGCGCAGGCCCTAAGAGCAAGTCCAACGCAGCGGTGGGGCTTGACCTGGGATATTATGCATCTGAGATCCACGGAAAGGAGTTTTTGCATATGTTCCCCTTCATCCGTCTTGCCAATACCTATCGGCTCTGCCGCAAGGAAGGCCCAATGGATTTCCTCGGCACCCATGTGTCCGAGCATATTTGCTGGCCCTGGGATCTGGATCTGTTCCTTGAGCTCAATAATGGGCGCACCTTGATGCTCTATGATCTTGGGCGCATGTCCTTGGGCTTTCGCTCGGGCCTGTTCAAAGTGCTGCAAGAACAGAAATGGTCCATGACCGTGGCGGGCTCATGTATCCGCTATCGCCGCCGGGTGCGCGGCTTTGACCGGTTTACCATGCGCTCGCGTCTGACCACTTGGGATGATCGCTTTTTGTATATGGAGCAAAGCATGTGGCGCAAAGGCGAGTGCACCTCCCATGTGCTGATCCGCATGGCGATCACGGATCAAAACGGGCTGGTGCCCACGGCGCGGGCCTTTGCCGCTTTGCCAGACCCCCAGGAACGCCCCCCCATGCCCGACTGGATCGCCGCCTGGGCAAATGCAGAAAACCAGCGCCCCTGGCCGCCCATGCAAGAAGAAAACGCCCCCGCCCTTGCATCGTGATAGGGCTGGGGTGACCTGGCGCAAAGCTGATCAAATGTGATCTTGCCCCGGCGATTGGCCCCTTCTCATAGGGGCTGATCCTGCTAGGCTGCATCTGTGATGTCCCCAAACCGGAGATCCGCGATGCTGTCTGCCCTTGGTTTTTCCCGCGCGCTATTGCTGGCATGTGCGGCGCTGCTTGTGCCTGTAAGCGCTACGGCCGAGCCCCGCGCCGCCCAGCTTTTTGGCGCCAAAGCCGAAGGCTCTCGGCAACAAAGCCAATCCATCGGCGCTTATGCCAAAGGCTGTGCTGCAGGATTGATGGAATTGCCCGAAACCGGCCCCACTTGGCAAGCCATGCGCCTGTCGCGCAATCGCAATTGGGGCCATCCAGAAACCTTGGCCTTTATTCAGCGTCTCTCGCGCTATGCTGCGGCTCAGCCAGGCTGGGCCGGGCTTTACATCGGCGATATCAGCCAACCGCGGGGCGGGCCGATGACCTCGGGCCATCAAAGCCATCAGATCGGGCTGGATATTGATATTTGGATGCTGCCTCCGAAACGGCTCAATCTCAGCCGGGGCGAGCGGGAAAGCCTGAGCTCGATCTCCGTGCGCTCCGCCGATCAGCGCCGGGTGAATGGCAATTGGACCGCCACCCATGGGGCGATTTTGCAACGCGCCGCCAGTGATCCGGTGGTGGATCGGATTTTCGTAACCGCCCCGGTGAAAATCGAGCTGTGCAAAACCGCAAAACCTGCGGATAAAGCTTGGATGCAAAAGATCCGCCCGCTTTACGGGCATCACTATCATTTCCATGTGCGCTTGAAATGCCCCAAAGGCTCGCCAGGCTGCGAGACCCAAAAACCCACTGTGCGCGAGCTGTCCAATGGCGGCAATGGCTGTGACGAAACCCTCACCTGGTGGGTCACTGAGTATTTGCAGCCAGCCAAGCCAGGCACCCCCGCGCCGCCGAAAAAACGTGGCGCTCGCGACTACATTATGGCAGATCTTCCCGGGCAATGCCGGACCGTTCTCGCTTCCAACTGATCGCGTTTTTACTGCCCCTCTTGCTGGCGCTGATCGGCGGCTTGGGCGTTTTGGGCCTGCGGGCGCAGCCTCCTTCCCATACTCTTGGCGCGGCGCAGTATCTGGGCAGTTATACCTGGCCCGCCCGCGGCGATGACCGCCATGGGGGCCTGTCAGGGCTGCAGGTCTCGGAAGATGGTCAAAGTTTTGTGGTGATCTCAGATCGCTCCGCCTTTGCCAAAGGCCGCTTCAAGCGTGGTGCCCAAGACCAGATCATCGGCGTGCAGGCAGAGCGTTTTCAGCCCCTGCGCTATGCCCAGACCGGCGGGCCACTGGCCTTGAATGATATTGACGCAGAAGGCCTGACCCGGCTGCCCGATGGGCAATGGCTGATCTCGTTTGAGGCCCGGGCGCGGCTGGGTGTTTTGGATCTGGACACAGGCAAGGTCACCGATTGGCCGATCCCGGCGCAATTTCGCAAGCTGCAATTCAATTCTGGCCTAGAGGCCCTGGCCAATGATCCCCAAGGCCGGGTGATCGCGATCCCGGAACGCTCGGGCAAATTAGAGCGCCCCTTTCCCGTCTATCGCCACGAAGATGGGCGCTGGTCGGTGCCCTATGGGCTGCGCCGCGATGACAGCCCGTTCTTGGTGGTGGGCGCCGATCTGGGCCCTGATGGGCGGCTTTATGTGCTCGAGCGCCATTATCTAGAATGGCGCGGCTTTGCCAGCCGCGTGCGCAGCTTTGCTTTCGGCCCAGAGGGTTTGCGGGATGAACAGCTGATCTTGCAAAGCGAGATTGGCGATCATGACAATCTAGAGGCGATTTCCGTCTGGCGCGATCGAGCGGGAGATTTGCGCCTGACCATGGTGTCGGATGATAATTTTTTCCTGCTTCAGCGCAGTGAATTCGTCGAATATCGCCTCGCGCAAGATTAGACCCGGCCCAATATCACGGCCAAGCCCCCGCGCTATTACCCCGCAAAAACGGGATAATCCCAAGATTTCCAAATGATCATCTGCCCTATTTTTTTGGGTTTTGGGATAACGCGCATGTTAACAGGTGTTGATTTGATTGGTTTTGGAAAAACTGTGTTCCTGCATCTGCAACACAGTCGGAGCAAAATCATGAAGACTTATGTCAAACCGCAGGTCACCGCCCATGGGTCTGTGGAGGCCCTGACCCAAGCCTCTACTTCGGGTAGTTTTTTGGACGCCCATTTTAAAGCGGGCACGCCGATCGTCGACGTGACCTTGTCGTAATCTCTCGCTCTTGAGAGCCATGCCAAAGCATATGGCCGTCATCATTTGCGCCGGCCATATGCGCAGATCCGCGCCCGCCGCACTGCCAGGCAGATAAGAGAGCGGCAGCCCCCCCCTTGATTGGCTGGGGAAAGAGCGTTAGGGCAGCGCGTTGCCGCTGCATGCGGCCAAGTCTCCGCGACCTTGCCAAAACGGATCCAAATCATGACCAAACTTCTGCCCGGCATCCTTGCCATGGCGGCCATTGTTGTCGCCTCGAATATCCTTGTGCAATTTCTGTTCGGCCAATGGCTGACTTGGGGGGCGTTTACCTATCCCCTCGCCTTTCTTGTCACCGATGTGATGAACCGCGTTTATGGTGTGGCTGCGGCCCGCCGCGTGGTGTTTATCGGCTTTCTTATCGGTGTGGCCTGTTCCTTTATCGGCACGCAGATCCAAGGCGAGTTCGGCCCGCTGGTGACCTTGCGCATCGCCCTAGGCTCGGGCCTGGCGTTTTTGACCGCGCAATTGCTGGATGTGGCGGTGTTTGACCGGCTGCGCAGCGGCGCCTGGTGGCGTGCGCCTTTGGCCTCGACGCTGCTGGGATCGAGCTTGGATACGGCGATTTTCTTTACCATTGCTTTCAGCGGCGCCTTGATCTGGCTGGAGCCGGGCAATGATGTGTCCTGGGCCAATGAAATGCTGCCGCTATTGGGAGCTGGGCCTGTGGCACCGCTTTGGGTGTCCTTGGCTTTGGCCGATTGGATGGTCAAGCTGAGCCTGGCGCTGTTGGCGCTGGTGCCGTTCCGCGCCATCACATCGCGGCTGATGGCCGCCCAGGCGTAACGCCTATGATATTGGCTGGGGGCGCTCCCGCCCCTGGCGCGTCACGGGCCCTTGCGGGCCCGCTTGGCCAGGGTTGGGCCCGGCAGGCTGCGCCTGCGGGCCGGACCATAGCCCCGGCTTAGCTGACCCGGCGCACAAGGGCATCACAGCCCCAGCCCACCAAACGGTGCAGCGCGAGGGTCATCACCACCAACACCGCCAGGGCCGCAAACATCAGATCGATCTTGGCCCGGCCATTGGCCAGCAGCATCAAATAGCCCAGGCCTTGGCTTGCCCCGACCCATTCCCCGATGATCGCCCCGATCGGCGCATAAACCGCCGCCAAACGCAGCCCCGAAGCCAGCGCCGGCAGCGCTGCGGGCAAGCGGATTTGCAACAACATCCGCCAGGGCGGCGCGCCCATCACCTTGGCCTGATCAAGCCAGCCTTTGGGCGTTTGCATCAGCCCATCGAAAAAGGCCGACGCCACTGGAAAATAGATGATCAACACGGCCATGAGCACCTTGGACCAAAGCCCATAGCCCAGCCAGAGCGTCAGGATCGGGGCCAGGGCGAATACCGGCAGCGCTTGGGTGATCACCAGAACCGGGCGGATCACCCGCCGCGCTGGCGGTGACAGCGCCAGACCCAAAGCGGTCAGCGCCCCAAATACCGCGCCCAGGGCAAGCCCGGCCAGCACCTCGGCCAGGGTGATCAGCCCATGGCCAAAGATCAGCCCCGCATTGTCCCAAAGCGCCTGGGCCACCCGGCCTGGACCGGGCAGAATAAAGGGGGGCAGTTCGGCCAGCACCACCAGCGCTTGCCAAGCTGCCAGCAATCCCAGCCCCACGAAAAGCCCGGTGAGCTCTGGCCGCCGCCCCATCATGCAGGCACCGGCTGACCGGCCCAATTGCCCGAATAGGCCGCATCGAAAAACCCGCGCTCCAGCGCTACGGCGCGGGCAAAGAGCTGCTCTATCTCGGCGCGTTCCCCCTGGGCCGCCGCGTCAAAGGCCGCATCAAACTGGCCGCGCAGATAGGCAACGACCCCTTCAAAGCCAGGCCCCGCATGCAACGTGATCCATTCGCCAAAATAAAAGGGCAGATCCCCGGCTTTTGCTTCATAGGGCTGGGCCCAATCCAAATAGACCCATTCGGCCACAACCAACACGGCCAGCATTTTGGCATAGCTGCCCGAGCGCGCCGCCGTGCCCATGAGATCTTGAAACCCGCGGGTTACGGGCGCGGGGCGGGCCATCACCGTTGGATCAGCCCCAAGCGCAGCCAGCGCGCGTTCAAAATAGGTGTTCTCCTCGCCCGCGATCAGGCCCAGAAACCGCGCGCCTGGCAACGCATCTTCCAGGCTCGGCGCATGGGACACGGCGGCGGCCAAAAGCTGCACGAAGCCTTCTACAAACAGGTAATCCTGTTCCAGATAGGCGCGCATTTTCTCGGGCGCGAGGCTGCCATCGGCCAAGGCCGCGGTGAAATCATGTTGGGTGGCAGCGGTCCAATTCTCGATATTTTGAGCTTGCAGCGTTTCACTGGGGCGCATGGGGGTTCCTTTAGGCCGCGCGCAGCAAGGACAGCAATTGCCCCTGGGCACGCAAAGTTTCGGGATCATCCACGGCGCGGGGCACAGCCCCAGGCGGCGGAGGAATTTCGCTCAAACCATTGGGGCTGAGCAGCAAGATCCGCGCGCCCAGGCGAGCGGCCTCGGCGGGATCATGGGTGACCAGCAAAACCGTGCGGCCCCGCAAGGCTTCGGCGGCCAGATCCTGCATTTGCGACCGGGTGCGCGCATCCAGGGCGGAAAACGGCTCATCCAGCAGCACGATGGGGCGATCCTCCATCAACGTGCGGGCCAAAGCCACCCGTTGACGTTGCCCCCCTGATAACGCGCCCGGGCGTTTGGCAATATGGTCAGACAGGCCGAGCCGGGTGATCAGGGCCTTGGCCCGGGCCGGGTCCGGCTGGCTACCGCGCAAACGCGCGCCCAAACCCACATTGCCTGCCAGATCCAGCCAGGGCAGCAACAGGTCTTCTTGGGCCATATAGGCGATGCGATCGGCCACTGGCGCGCCATCGCCGGCGCGGATCTGCCCAGTGAATTCCGCCCCGGTTTCCAGCCCCGCGATCAGGCGCAAAATCGTGGATTTGCCCACGCCCGAAGGGCCAAGCAGGCAAGTCCATCCCCCGGGCACCAGCGAAAGGCGCAAATCGGGGAAAAGCGGCGCGCCATTGATGCTGGCGCGCCCTTCTAGAAGGATCTCAGGGGCGCTCACGCGCCTGCCATCCCCATATCCCAGAACCCGATCTCGAGCCGGGTTGCGGTGCGGAAACGATCACAGAGTGCCTGCCAACGCGGGCTGGCGTGAGGATCATCGCCCAAGCGGCGGGCCATCGCCCCATCAATCAGCGCCCCCACATCGCGGCAGGCTTGCTGGAACCCCTCCCCCGCATAAGTGGCGATCCATTCCCCATATGGGCCATCGCTGCCATGTTCAGCAGCCAGCCGCGCCCCGATCTCGCCATAGCCGATCACACATGGGGCCAGGGCCGCCAGCAGATCCAACAGATCCCCCGAATGCCCCGCATCCAGCACATAGCGGGTATAGGCCAGATTGGCGGTTTCTTCTTGGGTGGCGAACAGCTCGGCCTCGGCGATGCCCTCGGCGGCGCAAACCCCCACATGCAGTGCCAGCTCATCGCAGATCAGCGCCTGCACTGTGGCCGCCGCATGGCGCATTTCCTCGACGGTTTCGGATTTGGTGACCGCCAAAGCCCAAGCCCGCGAGAAATGGATCAAGAACACATAATCCTGACGCAGGTAATGCAGGAACGCGCTGCGCGGCAGGGTGCCATCGCCCAGCCCTTGCACAAAGGCATGGCGGGTATAAGCGGTCCAATCAGGCTCTGCCGCATCGCGCCAGAGCCCATAGGTTTTGCCATAATCGCTCATTTCGCGCCCAGATCCACAGCAAGATCCGAAACCGCGCGCTGGCCTTCCACCAGGCCAGATTCACTCAAAAACGCCTCAAAACGCGCATAACGGCCATGATCCAGCGCCGCAGGGGTCAGCGAGAAACGCGGCCAAGTATCGACCCAAGCTTTGGAGTTCAGCTCATCTTGCAGCTCTTTGGCTGTGCCCGAGAAGATCTCCCAGCTTTTTTCGGGATGATTGACGATATATTGCGTGGCTTTTTCAGTGGCGGCGATGAACCGGGTCAGCATCTCGGGATCCATCTGATCGCGATTGGCCACATAGATCAGCTCGTCATAGGCGGGCAAACCTTCTTCTTCGAGGTAAAAGCACCGCCCGCCGACGCCTTCGATCTCCATCTGGTTCAGCTCGAAATTGCGGAAGGCCCCGATCACCGCATCGACCTGACCGGCCATCAGCGCAGGCGAGAGCGACCAGTTCACATTGACCAGCTCGATATCATCGATGGTCAGACCATTGACGCCCAGGATCTCTTGCAGCAGCGCTTCTTCCACGCCCGCCACGGAAAAGCCCACTTTGCGACCTTTCAGATCCGCGATGCTTTGCACCTCGCCATCGGCCAGCACCAGCAAACAGTTCAGCGGCGTGGACACCAGCGTGCCCACACGGATCAGCGGCAGGCCTTCAGCCACTTGAAGATGCAGCTGCGGCTGATAGGAAATCGCCAGATCAGCTTTGCCAGCGGCCACCATTTTCGGCGGGTCCGAAGGATCTGCGGGCGCGATCACTTCGACCTCAAGCCCGGCCTCTTCGAAATAGCCCAGTTCCTGAGCCACCAAGATCGGCCCGTGATCGGGATTGACGAACCAATCCAAAATCAGGGTCATTTTATCGGCTGCTTGTGCAGGCAGAGCCGCGAGCGCCAGGATTACGGCAAGAATACGGGTCATCATGGGTCTCAAAGATCCTCTTGAGCGCGCCAAAGCGCATGGAAGTGATGGGTGGGGCCATGCCCATGGCCGACCCCAAGTTGATCCGCCGCGGCCACAGCCCCGGAAAGATAGGTTTTGGCTGTCTCAAGCGCCGCCAGGGTGCTTTGGCCTTTGCCCAGCTCTGCGGCCAATGCCGCCGATAGGGTGCAGCCCGTGCCATGGGTGTTGGGCGTGTCGGTGCGTTTGGCCTCGAGCCAATGCAGCCCCTCCGGGCCCGCAAGCAGATCAGGGCTTTCCGGCCCCTCCAAATGCCCGCCTTTGAGCACAACCCAGCGCGGGCCAAGTGCCAGCAGCGCCTGTGCTTGGGCCGTCATCTCATCGCGGGTTGTGGCCACGGGCGCATCAATCAGCGCCGCGGCTTCGGGCAGGTTCGGGGTCAGATGGGTGGCCAGGGGCAACAAATCCCGGCGCAAGGCCGCCACCGCATCGGGATCGAGCAGCGCGTGACCGCCTTTGGCCACCATCACCGGATCCAGCACCACGGGGATACCCGCCTGGGGCGCAAGCGCTTTGGCCACGGCCCGGGCAATCTCGCCGGTGGCGATCATGCCGATTTTCACCGCATCCACGCGAATATCGGAAAACACATCAGCGATTTGCTGGCCCACGAACGGAGCCGGCACCAAATGCACGCCGCTGACCCCGGTGGTGTTCTGCGCCGTCAGAGCCGTAAGCGCCGCCATGCCATAAGTGCCACGGGCGGAAAACGCTTTCAGATCCGCCTGAATGCCCGCCCCGCCCGAAGGATCAGAGCCCGCAATGGAAAGAATACGTGCTGTCATGAGATCTCCTGTCTGGCCCGCGCCCAGTTTCCGGAAATGGATCGGGCCGCCTCTTGCGGTTCGGGCTGGCCGCAAATGGCCGAGACCACCGCCATGCCCGCCGCCCCCGCCGCAAAAACCGGCTGGGCATGATCGGCTTTGATCCCGCCAATGGCCACCGCGGGCAAAGGCGCGGCTTTGATCACCTGCGCCAGCCCGTCAAAGCCAATGGGCGGTTTATGATCGGCTTTGGTGGGCGTGGCGAAAACCGGCCCCACCCCCAGATAATCCACCAGTGCTGGATCAGCGCCCTGGGCCGCCTGCACCGATTCCGCAGATAGGCCCAGAATCATATCCGGCCCGATGGCCTGGCGCACCTGCGCCGCAGGCAGATCGCCTTGGCCCACATGTACCCCATCAGCGCCCAGAACCCGGGCGGCCTCCACATCATCATTGACGATCAGCGCCGCGCCGCTGCCCGCCAAAGCCTGTTGCAATTCCCGGCCCAAGGCGATGCGCTCGGCGGTGTTGGCGGATTTTAGGCGCAACTGTACCACCCCGGCCCCGCCCGCCACCGCCGCACGGGCGGTCTCAACCATGCCAAAAGCGCCGCAAAGCCCCTGATCAAGCACCAGATAAACCGAGAGATCCGGCAGCGCCCTCATACGTAGATCACCCGGTCTTGAGCAATCCAAGCGGGCTCGACCGCCGCCAGCATATCCAAGAAGCGCCATGCAAAGCTGCCGGGGCCTTCGGCTTGATCGGCCGCGGCCTCGCCTGCGGCTGCAAACATCGCCAAAGCCGCCACCACCGCCTCGAACGGATCGGCCACCACAGCGGCAAAGGCCCCGATCAAACAGGTCAGGGCGCAGCCGGTGGCGGTAACCTGAGGCATCAGCGGCGAGCCCCCTTCGATATGGGCCCCGCGGCTGCCATCGGTGACAAAATCCACCGCGCCGGTCACCGCCACCACCGCGCCGCTGCTGCGGGCCAGCTCCCGCGCAGCCGCTTCGGCCAGTTCCACACTATCGCCCGCATCCACGCCTTTACCCGCGCTGCTTTGCCCTGCCAGAGCCAGAATCTCCGAAGCATTGCCGCGAATGATTGTAGGGCCGAGCCCCAAGATCTCGCGCGCAGCCTGGGCGCGATAGGGCGTTGCAAAATGCGCCACCGGGTCAAACACCCAAGGCTTGCCCGCTTTTTGTGCCCCGGCAATGGCCGCTTTCATCCCCTCCAGCCAAGCGGGGGAAAGCGTGCCGATATTCACGGTCAGCGCCCCTGCAATGGCGGCAAATTCCCCCGATTCCTCGGCAGTATGGACCATGGCAGGCGAGGCCCCGGCAGCCAGCAACGTATTGGCCGCCATATTCATGGCCACGAAATTGGTAATGCATTGCACCAAAGGCGCGCTTTGGCGCATTTGCTCGAGCGCTTGGGCGGGGGTGGTCGCGATTGTCATCACACTCCTCGACCGGCAAGGCAGGAGCAAGCACAGCACCGCCCGGGCGGTGATATGCAAGACTCCCTCCGCCGGCATGATCCGGTTCAGGTTCCAAGGGTAAAGTCTCAGCCCCGATAACGGGACACCCCTGTCTTGAGCACCAGTGATAAACACAGAAAACCGGCCCTGTCACGGCACAAATGCGCCGCGGGTCTTCGGCTTTAGTCGCGGCAGCGCGCCGCCAAAGCGGGATGATCTAGCACCCGCAATCTACGATAGCCAATCTCGACCAACCCGTCTTCGACGAAGCGACGCAAGATCCGCTGCAAGGTGGGCAAAGACACCGCGATCAGCCGGGCCAGATCCTCTTGCGACAGGCTCAGCCAACCATCGGGTTCCGTGGACAGCTCGCTGTAATGCAACAAGCGCAGCCCCAAACGCCGTTCTGATTGGCTCACCGAAAGATTGGCCAATAGCCGGAAGGCGGTGGCGAAGTTGCGATGGGTCAGCGCATAGAATTCCCGCAACATCCCCATATCGTTTTTGATCAGATCACGCATGAAAGACTGCGGCACAAATAAGGTGGATATGTCGCTCACCGCTGTAACGCTGACCAAGCGCGGCTCTTCGGCAAAAAGCGCCAGATCCCCGATCCAAAATCCGGTATCGGCCCGGTGGATTTGTATCTCGACCCCATCATCGCCGGGCACCGTTATTTCGATCACCCCATCAATCAGCCCATACAGCCCATCGGCCCCGTCTCCGGCGCGATAAATGGGTTGGCCCTTGCGAAATTCACGCCGACGGGCCCCGGCCAATATACGCTGCTGGACCTCTGGGGCCCGTTCCGCAAACCAACCTACATCGAACAAAACAGCTATATCCGGTTGTATCCCCAGATCTTTTTGCAAACTCTCATAGCTTTGTATCATTTGACACAATCCTGTCTTCTGCTCGGGGTTAGATACAATGCGGCGATTAAGAAATGTAAATGACTTTTGAAGCCCAGGCTTGACGTGAGGAAACGCACGGGCAAGCTATAAAGAAAAATTTTATCGGCCAACAGGATGTCAGGAGGATACTGACCATGAAGCTCCCCACACCGCTGAAACCCTTTTCGGGGTTAGCGGCTGCAACCTTTGGGGTGGCAATGATCGCCACCGCCGCTGTCGCTCAAGAAGACAAACCCAATTTTCTCGTTATCTGGGGCGATGATGTGGGTCAGTCCAACATCTCTGCCTATACGATGGGGATGATGGGGTATCACACCCCCAATATCGACCGGATCGCCAGTGAAGGCATGATTTTCACCGATTATTACGGTGAGCAATCCTGTACCGCAGGCCGCGCCTCTTACATCATGGGTCAGTCCGTGTTCCGCACCGGCCTGTCGAAAGTAGGCCTGCCTGGCGCCGATCTGGGCATGCAAGAAGAAGATCCCACCATTGCGGGTCTACTGAAAGCCGAAGGCTATGCCACCGGCCAATTCGGCAAGAACCACCTTGGCGACAAGGACGAGCATCTGCCGACCAATCACGGCTTTGATGAGTTCTTTGGCAATCTTTATCACCTGAATGCCGAGGAAGAGCCCGAAAACGAAGACTATCCTGGCGATATGGTGCTGGCCGATGGCCGGACCTTCCGCGAGGCCTTTGGCCCCCGCGGCGTGATCAAATCCTCGGCCGATGGCGAGATCGAAGATACCGGCCCGCTGAGCAAAAAGCGCATGGAAACCGTGGATGATGAAACCATCGCCGCGGCCATCGACTTTATCAAGCGCAGCGAAGAGCAAGGCACCCCTTGGTTCGTATGGTGGAACGGCACCCGGATGCATTTCCGCACCCATGTGGCCGCAGACCGCCGCAACGCGGGCAATGACGAATATACCGATGGTATGCTCGAGCATGACATGCATGTGGGTCAGCTGCTGGATCTGATCGACGAGCTGGGCATCGCAGATAATACCGTGGTGCATTACTCCACCGATAACGGCCCCCATTACAACACTTGGCCCGATGCCGCCGCGACCCCTTTCTTTGGTGAGAAAAACACCAATTACGAAGGCGGCTGGCGTGTGCCCTCCATGGTGCGTTGGCCTGGCGTGATCGAGCCTGGCTCGGTCTCGAACGAGATCATGCACCACATGGATTGGCTGCCCACCTATCTGGCCGCTGTGGGCCGGACCGAGATCAAAGAAGAGCTCAAAGCTGGCGGTGTCGAAGCCATCGGCCGCACCTATAAAGTGCATCTGGACGGCTATAACTTCCTGCCCTTCTTCAAAGGCGAAGTGGAAGAAGGCCCCCGTGAAGAGATCTTCTATTTCTCCGATGATGGGGATCTGACCGCCCTGCGCTGGCAGGACTGGAAAATGATCTTCATGGAGCAGAAGGAATACAAAACCTTCCGCGCCTGGATCGAGCCCTTCACGCCGCTGCGCGTCCCTCTGATCTTTAACCTGCGCCGCGATCCTTATGAACGCGCCTATCAGACCTCGAACACCTATTATGATTGGCTGCTTGATCGCGCCTATCTGTTGGTGCCCGCGCAGGCCTATGTGGGCAATTTCCTGGCCACCTTCCAGGAATTCCCGCCGCGTCAGAAAGCTGCCAGCTTTAGTCTGGATGAAGTGATGGAAAAAATGACCAGCGCCCCAGCGGCTCAGTAAGTCATTGATCACAAACATAAGGCCGCTCCATTCGGGGCGGCCTTTCTCATTTGAAAAGGATACTCCCCATGCGCCGCCTGACCTTTGCGCTTATGGCCTGTGCCGCCTTTCCCGCTTTTGCTGATCCGTTGCCCTCTTGGACTGCCGGGGATGCCAAAACCCAGATTATCGATTTTGTCGAAACCGTAACGGATCCCGCATCCGAGGAATTTGTTCCCACCACGGATCGCATCGCGGTGTTTGACAATGACGGCACGCTTTGGGGCGAACAGCCGGTTTATTTCCAGCTCATCTATGCGTTGGACCGTCTGAAAGAAGCTGATCCCGAAACCCTGACCAGCCCCGTTCTGAAAGCCGCCGCCGCCGGGGATATGGATGCGGTGATGGCCGGGGGCAAAGAAGGTCTGATGGAGATTATCACCGCCACCCATTCGGGTATGAGCGTTGAGGATTTTCAGGCTGATGTGGCCGATTGGCTTGCCAATAGCCAGCATCCAAGCACCGGGCTGCCCTATAATGAAATGACCTATCAGCCCATGACCGAGCTGCTGCGCTATCTGCGCGACGAGGGCTTTACCACCTATATCGTCTCTGGGGGCGGGGTGCATTTCATGCGCGTGTTCGCCGAAGAAGCCTATGGGATCCCGCCGCGCCAGGTGATCGGCACCTTGGTGGAAAGCGAATATCAAGTGACCGAGACCGGGCCGCAAATCGTGAAAATGCCCGGCGTGGCCTTTTTGGATGATAAAGAAGGCAAACCGGTGAATATCGACCGGATCATTGGTCAGCGTCCGATCCTTGCCGGGGGCAACTCCGATGGGGATTTCGCCATGATCGAATGGACCACCGCAGGCGATGGCGCGCGCTTGGGCCTGTTGGTGCACCACACCGATGCGGAGCGTGAATTTGCTTATGACCGCGAGAGCCATATCGGCAAGCTGGTGCGCGGGCTGGATGAAGGCCCCGATAAAGGCTGGGTCATCATCGATATGGAAAATGATTGGTCGCGGATCTGGACGGGCCAAAAGCCGGAATAATCCCGCCTGGCCTTCCGCCATTGGCAGATAGTTAAAACGCAAGCGGCGCGCCCATGAGACCCATGGGCGCGCCGTTTTCTTATGGCAGGCTATGAGCCCTTAGCCGAGATCGTCAAACCCTAAGGCGATCAACTGGGTCATCAACGCGGAATCCTCGTCCAAGAGGCTGCTCCAGCTTGGGGCCGTCAGATTGGCGCTGGACAGGTCTTCGGCTTGAATGCCTTCAAGCACGGTGAAATCCCCGCCATTGCCCAGAACTTCGATCACCAGATCGCCATCCTGTTCGGTCACTGCCAACTGATCGGCACCAAATGTGCCGAAATCGATGACGTCTTCGGCCGGATCAAACCCGATAAAGGTTTCGGTCTGACCATAGCTCCAATCCAGCGCGATTGTGTCCACACCATCGGTCAGCTGAGTCTGCGTACCGCCCGACGGGGTGCCACCGCCGGTCTCGCCGCCACCAGTTTCTCCACCACCAGTTTCGCCGCCGCCGGTCTCGCCGCCACTGCCTTCATAGATCGAGCCAGTGAGATCCCCTTCGCGGGTCTGAGACCCGTCCGTGGTAGCCCCAGCAGGCGCTTCGGGCGTCAGCAGCATGGTGCGATCCACCAAAGTGACGTCATTCTGGTCAAAGCCAAAAGGCGTTTCCAGATTGTCTTCCATCACCTGGTCAAAGTGGAATTCCACCAAGCCCGGGATCAGATCGGCTTTGCTCACACCGGTGAAGGTGAAGCTCTGGCCCGAAGGCAGAGACGAGATCACCATACCCGCATCGGTATCCTCAACCGTCAGACGCTCGCGCGTGCCGAAATAAAGGAAGCTGATCTTATCGGCGGTGGGATCGAACCCATCGATAACCTCATGCACCCCATATTCATGGCTGCGGATATAGACCGTGCCAGCTTCGCGCGGGCCAAGCCCTTGCTCCCAGGAGATCACACCGCCCATATCCTGGCGGAAATGCTCGTTCCCAACGATACCGAAATTGTCGATGGTCACGTCCTGATAGGTAACACCTTGGACGATCTGAGCCGCGTCAGACCATGGGCTGTCGATGACAATCTCGCCCGCTTCGGATTTGGTCACGATCATGCCATGCACCGAGGTGCCGCCAAAATCGAGCTCATCCTTGGCCGGATCAAAGCCCACAATGTCATCAGCATTGCTATCGGCTTTGAATTTCACGCCGCCATTATCGGTTGCCCCAGTGGTGGCTGGCGGGTTGGAGCCGTCATTGTCATAGGTTAGGGTATAGCCCTCGCCCGTGCCCGGGGTGGTGATCACCGAACCCAGCGCCGCGGCCACTTCGTTCAGCACGCCTTCATTCTCGACCGAGAAATTGCCCACCGCGAGATCATCCAAGCCAAAGCCGGTAAAGATGATCTGTTTGGTCACGCCGCCATCGGTGATCTCGATGCGCACCGTGGTGCCCAGCGCGTCGCCGGATTCCTCGAAGATCGAGAAATTATCCGCATAGACATCGCCTTCGATCTCGATGACATCGCCCATATTCGGCATGAAACCGTCAATGGTTTGCGCCGGCGTGTCGAGATTGATGGTCACATGCATATGGGTATGGCCGCCATGACCGCCCCCAAGCTGCATCTGCACTTCATGCATCAAGCTCATTTCGGCAATGGTGAACTGATCAATGCTCAGATCCCCAAGGCTTACCCCTTCCAGATTGTAGGTCTTGGCCGGGCTATCCGCGATAGGATCGACAATGATTGCAACACCGCCAGCATTTTCACCATCAGCGGCATATTCCACCATCTCGAAATCATCGGCGGTGATGCCCGCGCCGATTTCGATGGTGAAGGTTGCGATATCATTCACGATCACGGTTTCCACCGCATCACCGGAAAGCTGCGCATCAGCTGCGATCACCAGGCTGTCCACGCCGGTTTCGCCGCCGCCAGTTTCGCCGCCGCCGGTCTCGCCACCGCCAGTTTCGCCGCTGCCATCACCGATCAGACCCATGATTTCCGCGGCTGCGGTATCATCCAGGATGGTGAAATTGGCAGGGCTCAGCTCTGCCAAGGTCACATTGGCCAAAGTGGTGGTCTGGTTGTTGGACGGCACAGCAAAGACCACGCCTTGGGCGGTCTCAGTGATGTCGAGCGCATCCGCCCCAATCCAATCCACAAAGATAGTGCCCGTGGCCGGATCAAAATCGCTGACCACCGTGTCGGCGCCATAGGTCCAAGTGATCACCACATCCGCGGTTTCCTTGGTCACGCCAGCAGTGCCATTGCCCGTGTTGCCACCGGTTTCACCACCACCGGTTTCACCACCGCCGGTTTCGCCGCCACCGGTTTCGCCACCGCCAGTTTCACCGCCACCGGTTTCGCCACCGCCAGTTTCGCCGCCGCCGGTCTCACCACCGCCAGTTTCGCCGCCGCCGGTCTCACCACCGCCAGTTTCGCCACCGCCGGTTTCACCGCCGCCAGTTTCGCCACCGCCAGTGCCGCCGCCCAGATCAATGGTGGGCGTGTCTGCTTCGGCGATCGGTTTCACTTCACCATCCCCGCCGAACACAGCATCCCATTCCAGCGAAGAAGCCGCGGCGATCTCGTCAAAGGTCATGCCTTCGAACCAGCTATCCGATGCCGCCTTCAGCAGGCTTTCCGCCTCGCCGGTCGCATCATTGGACAGATCCCAGAACATCATGCCGCCCAGGCCCTGGGCCTGCGCCCATTCCGATTTCAGCGAGATGGTTTCCGGGGTCTCGATGGACGAGAAGATCCCCAGCTCTTGGTTATACACAAAGGCTGCTTGGGCATCGTCATCGTAATAGAGCTTCCACGCGCTGCCAGGCTCTTGGATTTTCTCCAGCAGGTCTTTGTAGTCATAAACACCGGCCTCAAACGTGCCCGGCGCAGCGCCGCTCGCTTCCGAGTTCCAGCCATCCATGGGGGAAGCCACATCCACGCCTTCCCAAGCGCGGGTATAGGCAGGGGCGCCCAGCACGATCTTGCCTGCAGGCACGCCTTCATCAAGATACAGCTCAACCGCATCGGTCACCGAATAGCGGTTGCCGGTCATGTCGAACATGCCCGCTTGGTGGCCAACAGTGTTGGACCAGGCCCCATAAAAGTCATAGGCCATCATGTTGAAGAAATCGACATTTGGCTCCAGCCCGCCAAGGTTGAAATTCTCCACCTTGTCATAGCCCGCAGGGGCCGCCACCGAGATCTCGTATTCCCGGCCGGTTTCGGTTTCCAGCTCGTCCAGCGCATCGCGGATGGATTGCACCAACAGCGCGTAATTCTGACCATCCTGAGGGCTGACCGCGTTCGAGCCCAGACCGCCGCCACCGGGATATTCCCAGTCCAGATCGATCCCATCGAACATGTCATAGGTGATCAAGAAATCCTTAACCGATTGGGCAAAGGTCTCGCGCCCTTCTTCGGTTGCGGACATGGTCGAGAAATTCCCCGACAAGGTCCAACCGCCCACGGCGATAGAGGCTTTCAGATGGGGATGGGCTTCTTTCAGCTCAGCGATTTGGTTGAAATTCCCGCGCTTGGAACCTTCGGCCCAAGTATCGGCCACGCCATCCACGCTGTCTTCGTCGGAAAAGGCTTTGTCCACAGCCGCATAGCTGTCGAACAGCGCCATTTTACCCTGATCGTCGATCTTCGCAAACGCATAGATCAAATGGGTCAGCTGATCGGCGGGCACATCAGCGATGTTGTAATCGCGCCCATAGATCCCCCATTCGGGGTAATAGGCCGCCACGATCGGTGCATCCGCAGGCACGCCTTCGCCGCCGCCGGTGCTGCCACCGGTATTCCCGCCAGTGTCGCCACCGGTGCTGCCGTCAGAGCCATCGCCGCTGCCAGTGTCGGACCCGCCATCGCCGGTGCTGCCACCAGTATCGCCGCCCGTGTCACCACCCGTATCGCCGCCGGTGCTGCCATCAGGGGTGCCCAGGCCTTCATCGCCGGTTTTGCGGGTCTCAAAATAAGCGATGGAGTCGCTCACGCTGGGGCTGTCATAGCCGCCATAGGTTTCGATATAGCGCAGGATCGAAGTGCCGTTTTCATCGGTGGACGCGCCACCGCCCAGCAGCAAAGTCGCCGTGCCGTAAGCACCGCGCAAATGCGCTGCCGCCATGATGCCAGTGATGCTCAGTTCCACCGAAACGGTCGAGCCATCCACATCTTCATAGGTGAAGGTCTCGCCAATGAAATCATCCAAGCTTTTGCCGCGATAGGCCAGCTGGGTTTCGATGATTTGCAAGTTGTAGCCAAAGGCCTCTTGGATCGCGACCTCTTGCTTTTCTTCGGTCATGAAATCGTCAAGGCTGCTGACGCCATTCTTGCCGGTCCAGCTGCCGTCCCAAGTGTTGGAACCCGCGCCGTTGCCGTAATAAAAATCATCGTCGTAATAGCCCAGATCGATCAGCAGGGCTTCGCCGAATTGATAGCCCACAAACCCCAACGTGTTGGTGGAGCGGTAGGACATCGCATTCCATTCGTCATCGGTCAGATCCCCCCAGCTGCTATAGCTCGGGAAGAAATCGGTGACCGGGCCGCCGGCCCATTGATCCAGCTGCCAATCTGCGATGATGCCCGCATCGTAACGGTCCCGGTCCCAACCGGATTCAAAGGCCCGCAATGCGTCGCGAAACTCTTTGTATGTGCCCTTAGACATCGTGATTCCCATTTCTTGATTTGGCGTTATGCAGCGTTAATCATAGAAATTGGGCTTGAGAATCTGTATCAATTCGGACGTTTACCCAAAGTAAATGAGCAAGTTTTGGCCAATTTTCAAAATTGGCGAGAATTTTCCATCCGCGTGGCAGAAGGCGGGTGGCCGGTCCAGCGCCGATAAGCAGCTGCAAAGCTGGAATGGTCTGAAAACCCTAGCAAAAGTGCGATTTCAACCAAGGAAAACCCGCGATCTTCTAAATACTCTTCGGCCAAAACCCGGCGCAAATCATCAACAATGACCCGGTAACTCAGCCCCTCATTTGCCAATCTCCGGCGTAAACTGCGGGGGTGCAGGCCCATTTTCTCGGCCACATCATCCGCATGGGGCACACCCAAAGAAAGCTCGGGCAAAATCAAAGTTTCTATTTCCTGGCGCAGCCCCGGCAAAACCCGTTTGCGTTGCGGCAAAATAAGCTCTGCATAAGAGGTTAAATGGGCGTGCAGTTCGCGATCTTTGCCCACCAGATGCATATCGCGCATGGCTTTATCGATGACCAAAGCGCGCTTTTCTGTGCCGAACTCTACCTCGCAGCCATAAAGATGTGCCAGATCTCGGCGATCGGCACTGCGCAGATGCGCGAACTCCACCCGTTTTGGCAGGTCAGTACGCCCCCCGGTGGCCGCGCGCAGCAAATTGATCGCCGCCCCCACCATCAATTCCGAATGATGTTTGTGAATATCAACCCGCGGATCGGTATTGTTATAGCGAAAAACCAGCTCTTCAGGCTGGCTGATCAGCTCTGCCTCCACATCTGGGCGGGTGATGCGGATATAGCGGGTGATACTCTCGAAAATCTCGCCCAGCGTATTGCAGCACATGCAGATATAGCTGAGCACCGAGCCCCCAAATGGTTTCAGCGAAAGCCCCACCCGTGCCCCGGCCAAAGGATCGCCAGAGGCTTTGGCCAGCGCATCAATCACTTTGATCTCGGCGCTTGAAATCAGCCCATC
>JAOXSB010000271.1 GCA_025800345.1 Mangrovicoccus sp.
CATAGGAAAGCCGATCCTGCCCATGCCAGCGCTGCAACAAGGCTTTGCTTTCGTCATAAGCGCGGGCGGCGCTATCGATCAGAGCCTCTGGCGCGTTGCGATCCATACAGGTTTTGCCCGCCACCACGCGCATATTGCGGGCCTGAGCCGCGCTGAAAAACGCCTCGACGCTTTGGGGGTGGCTGGTGCAATAGCTGGCCATGGTGGTGGTGCCATTGGCCAGGGCAAGATCAAGGTATCGCGCCGAAATTTCAGCGGCATAGCCTGCGTCATTCAAGCGGATTTCTTCGGGGAAAGTGTAGCTGTTGAGCCAATCGATCAAGCGCTTGCCCCAGCTGGCGATGATCGCGGTTTGCGGGTAATGTACGTGGGTGTCCACAAAGCCCGCTGAAATCAGATGATCCCCGTGATCCACAATATCGGCTTGGGGATGGGCGGCGCGCAGCTCGGTCGCGTCACCAATCGCGGCGATCTTGCCATCTTGGATCAACACGGCACCTTGAGCGCGATGGCGCGCGGCTTGGGCTGGGGGCTCGGCAAAAGGGCTGTGATCAAAAGACAGGGTTTGACCCAGCAAAAGCGTGCTTGAGGACATGAGGTAAGCTCCGACAAAACCCCGTGATCCTATGCGTCAGCGGGTCTC
>JAOXSB010000251.1 GCA_025800345.1 Mangrovicoccus sp.
GATCGAGTTGATCAGGTGATAGCCCTGATCGGTCATTTCCATCCGCACGAGCACATAGCCCGGCATAAACCGGCGCGGCACGGTCACTTTTTTGCCCCGGCGCACCTCAATCACTTCCTCTTCGGGAACCAGAACCTCTTCGATCTGATCCTCGAGCCCCTTCTCGGCCACTTCCGTCCGGATTTGCTCGGCGATTTTCTTTTCAAAATTCGACAGCACGCTGACCGAATACCACCGTTTCGCCATTCCTGCCGTCCTCGCCTCAGCCGTCGTCTTTGTTGCGCCCTAAGGGGTCTTTCACCTGTCGCCGGAACAAAAAGGGGCGTGCACACGAATCGATGCACGCCTTTGAACCGGACAGAGTTGCTCAGCTACCGCCAAAGGCCAGGATTGACAAGGGGTTTATCCCCACCAGGCCTCGCAAGGCTCGGAAATCGCGCCAAGCCTAAGGCATTGCGACAGCCTCAGCTGCCAAAGAAATTCAGTGTCAGTGTCAGCCCAGTGCGGATGAACCAATCCACAAAGAAGAAAAAGATCGCCGTGACGGTGGCCATCAAAAACACCATCACCGTGGTGATCGCCACTTCGCGCCGCCCAGGCCAAGCGATCTTGGCCATCTCGCCGCGAACTTGCTGGATGAATTGAAGCGGATTGGTTTTGGTGCTGGCCATCGGGGCCCTCCCGGCTGCATGACCCGCGCCATATACGCGGGGCGTTGCGTGGTTTCAAGGCCGCCTGATTTGCTCAAGACCCGCCATTGGGAAAGAACAGCTGCTGCCCGGCCACCTGATACCCGGCAATAGCCTCTTGTCCTTGGGGGGAAAGCAGCCAGGTGATGAAACGCTGCCCCAGATCGGATTTCACATGCGGGTGCACAGCCTCATTGACCAAAATCACCCCATATTGATTGAACAGCCGGGAATCACCCTCCACCAGAACCTGATGATCGCGCTTATTGCCAAAGGCGATCCAAGTGGCCCGATCGCTCAGCAGATAGGCCCCCATGCCGATGCCGGTGTTCAGCGTGGCCCCCATCCCGGCCCCGGTTTCGCGATACCATTGACCAGAAGCCTGTTGGGCCGCCACCCCAGCGGCCCGCCATAGGCGCAGCTCGGCCTTATGGGTGCCGCTATCATCCCCGCGCGAGGCAAAAACCGCCTGCGCCTCTGCAATCTTGGCCAAGGCCGCTGTGGCATCATTCATCCCGGCAATCCCCGCCGGATCTGCCTCCGGGCCCAAAATCACAAAGTCATTATACATGACATCATGGCGGGCGATGCCATAGCCCTCGGCCACAAAAGCCTCTTCTGCGGCTTTGGCATGAACGAATAGCACATCCCCATCGCCATTGATCGCATTGCGGATGGCTTGCCCCGTGCCCACCGCCACCACGCGCACCTCGATGCCGCTTTCGGTCTCAAATTGCGGCAAGATATGATCAAAAAGCCCTGAATTTTGCGTCGAGCTGGTGGATTGCACCGTTATGTAAGGGCGCGGCTCGGCCAAGGCACTGGTCACCCAGCCCCATAAGGCGAGCATCATCACCGCACCAAAACCCCAATGCCGCATCCTGTTCTCCTTAAAGGCTTGTAGAATCGGCCCCATCCGGACCGAGATAGATCTGCCCGTCGCGCCAGGCCCGCGCCGCGGCGCTTTGCGGGCGCTCCAGCACAGTCAAGGCCGGGCCAGTTTCCACCACCCGCCCGGCATGCAAAAACACCGCCTCTTGGCCCAAGCGCCGGGCTTGGCCCCCATCATGGGTGACCAGAACCACGCTCACCCCCCGCGCCAGCGCCAGACCGATCAAATCCTCCACCGCCAGGGTAGAGGCCGGATCCAGTTGCGCTGTGGGCTCGTCCAGCAACAGCAATTCCGGCCCGCTGGCCAGGGCCCGGGCGATGGCCAAACGCTGTTGCTCGCCCCCAGAAAGCCGCCGGGCTGGCTGATCCGCCAAATGGGTCAGCCGGGCCCAGTCCAGGGCCTCGGCCTCGGCCGCCGCCCGCGCTTTGCCGCGCAACCCTTGCACCCCTAGGGCAAAGCGCAGATTGGCCCGCACCGAACGGCGCAGCATCACCGGGCGCTGAAACACCATGGCCTGAGCCCGGCGCGCGTCCCGATCCAAAGGGCGGGTTTGCCAGAAAACGCCCCCCGCCTCAGGGCTTTCCAGCCCATGCATCAGCCGCAACAACAGGGTTTTGCCGGCCCCATTGGCCCCCAGCACCACAGTGAGCCGGTTTTTCGCAATGCCCAATGAGATCTGATGCAAGCGCCTTGCGCCGCCCACGGACAGGCTCACATCGCGCAGCTCCAGAAGCGGGGCCGCCTGGGCCGGGCGGGTCAGTTCCGCCAATGGCATATCTCGGCTGAGATCACGCATAGGCCGCCCGCAGCGCCGAGGCCCGCAATGCCATAGCCAGTGCATTCACCAGCACCGCCAGGCCCAGCAAGATAATCCCCAAGGCCAAAGCCAGCTGCAAATTGCCTTTTGAGGTTTCCAGCGCGATCGAGGTGGTCATGACACGGGTCACATGATTGATATTGCCGCCCACAATCATCACTGCCCCCACTTCGGCCACCGCCCGGCCAAATCCGGCCAAAGCCACAGTGATCAAGGCAAAGCGCGCATCCCATAGCAGCGCCCAGACCCGATCCAAAGGCCCGACCCCCAGCGAGGCAAACTGATCCGCATATTCCCGCTGCAGGTCTTCGGTGATCTGCTTGGTCAACGCCGCCACAATGGGGGTGACCAAAATGGTTTGGGCAATGATCATCGCGGTGGGGGTGTAAAGCAGCCCCAAAACCCCCAGAGGGCCAGAGGCGGACAGCATCAGATAGACCAGCAACCCCACCACCACCGGCGGCAACCCCATCAAGGAATTGAGCAGCAAAGCCGCAGCCCGGCGGCCCGGAAAGCGAAAGGCGCCGATCATCGCGCCCATTGGAAAGCCGATCACACAAGCCAGACACACCGCTGTCAGGGTCACCCGCAGCGATAAAGCCACAATGGCGATCAAATCCGGCTCTGCCGAGGCAATCAACGACAACGCCGCCGCCAATGCGCCCCAAAAGCTCTCCATAGCTATATACCCTCCCAAGGTTTTGGGAAAATAGCAGAGAATGACGGGTAATCCATAGGCGGCGACGGATTCAGCACCAAGGTGGGAGAAACCCCACCCCGCCCTAGCGCATCATTCCCATCACGCAGCTTGGATAGCCATAACCCCAGCGCCAAGGCAGGCCAGAGCAAGGCGCACCGCCAAGGCGCACCGCATGAAACATCGCCTCGCCCAGCCAACGGTACAGCTCCAGCACCTGCGCCTCGCCCAAGCCATAATTCTCCTGCAACCGAGCCACCTCGCTTGGGGCCGCATCGGTCACACAAACGCGCAAAGCCTTATCCGCCTCAAGCCGCGCATGCCAGCTTTGGCGCGCACTGGTCTCCCCATCCGCATCCCCCGCCGAATGATAGGCCCGATCATGGGTCACGCAGCAGGCTTCCCAGGGCGGGGTCTGCCCATGCATTTCCACAAATCCCGGCGACAGTGTGGCCACCATGGACCAAACCTGCGACATGCCCCCGCTGCACCCATCGGTGGTAAAAGGCGCAGGTTGAGAGGTTTGGGCAATCACCTCAAGCAGATCTTCATGCAGCCAAAGCTCCGAAAGCGGATGGTCTTGCGCCGCAGCGCTTGCGCCAAAGCCTAAGGCACCGCAGATGATAACAGCGCTAGTCTTCATTGCCCGCCAGCCCATAGCCTGTGATCAAGCCGGTGATATCCCCCAGCTCCAACAGCAAACGTTCGGCGGTGGACAGCTCGGCCCTGGCCGCTTGCACCTCGGCCACCCGGCCCGGAAAATCGGTGATCAGCCCGTCCACACCCCGGGAAATCATCCGCGACATATCCTCGGGCGTATTCACCGTCCAAACCAAGAGCGGCATGCCCACATCCCGGGCATGGGCCACGAAATGAGGCGTGGCCGCAGAGGCGTTGAGCGCCAGGAAATCCACATCCCGGCCGGTGAGATCCCCCAGGACCGTGGCCGCCAGCAGCCCGACCTTCCAATCTGGCCTCAGTGCTTGCATTTTCGCGACGCCTTCAGGCTCTAGGGACATGATGGCAATGCTGTCCGCCATACCCGCCGCCTCGACCAATTCGGCCACGCGCTCTTCCAGCCGCACATCATGGCCGTAATATTTCAACTCGATCAGCACATTGGCGCGGCCTTTGGCCAGCTCCAGCACTTCGGCCAAACGCGGCACTGGCTCACCGGCAAATTCCGGGGCAAACCAGCTACCGGCGTCAATCTCGGCCAGCTCTTCGGCAGTGATCTCCCAGATTTTCGTGGGCACCCCGGCGATTTTCATGAAATCGCTGTCATGGGCGACGATCACTTCACCATCCGCGCTTTCTTGCACATCCAGCTCAAGCCAATCAGCCCCCTCCACAATGGCCTGCTCCATCGCCGCCAATGTGTTTTCCGGCCGCGTGCCCGCCGCCCCGCGATGGGCCACCACCATGACCTGGTGATCCCCTTGCACACGGGCCAGCAACTGATCTGAGAAATAAAGCCCCACGGGCGCCAATAAAACAAAACCCGCCGCCAGAGCGAGCATCCCCCGACGCCAGGCCGCGCTTTGCACCCCCTCCACGGATAAGGGCAGGCCCATCTCTTCGGCGCGATCAAGTAGCAAAACCGAGAACGCCCCACGGGTCAGTGTGGTGGCCACGGCAAACAGCACCACCCAAAGCACCAAAGCCACGGCGATCCATTGCAAGCTGCGGAAAATATCCCCCTCAGCCGCATGATTGACCGGCCCCGCGACGGCGGTGATCAGCGCAGTTATCCCGGTGGAGACCGCAAAAGCGATCAGCGCCCATAGGCCGAAATCGCGCAACAAGCCAAGGCGCTGTCCCCGCACCAAAGCGGTGCTTTGCCCAAAGGCCCGCCGCGGCCCGGCCCCAGAGAACAGCACCCCAGGCAAGGCCATGGACCAGCCCAAAAGCAACCAGATCAAACCCAGCCCGCCCAAAGCCGCAATACCCGCTGCAATCAGCTTGAAACGGCGAAATTCCGGCGGGTTCTGGGACAGGTAATAATTTATGTCATGCTCAGAAATCAGCGGCAGGCCAATCAGCGCGATCAGCCCCGCTACGGGCAGCAGCCCCGCCAAAAGCCGCAGCAAGAACCACCCGGCAAACGGGATCAGCACCGGCAAACGGCCAATCACCAGCCCCAAAGCCGCCCGGATCGAGACATGGCCCAAGCGCCGCTCGGACAAGATCACCGCCATCATTACGGAGACTTCCAAAACCCCTGCCACCAGGATCAGCGACGCTGCCATAAGCGCCGCTGCAAACCCCATGGGCGAGAGCAAGAACCCCGCGATTTCGTAATCCGCAAGCCCGGTTTTGCCCGATAAAGACACCGCAGCAGCCAAACTGGCGCTGATCAAAGGGGCCACCAAGGCGGCGGTCAGGATCAACATCGCCAAATGCGTGGCCATCAAAGGCCAGCGCAGATGCCATGCGGTATGATATGCTCGTGCAACGCGCGCCATTTTCTTTGCCTCCGGCCTGGTCGGATGTGTCTTAGCCCCCGCAGGCCAAAGGGGAAATCCCGCTTTCAAATGGCGCGCCCCAAGATCACCAAACCATAGCCCATTGCTATGCCCATCGCCCCAGCTTAGCGCAAAACGCATCAAACACGGGCAGTTCACCGGCCCAGGCTGTCGCCTAAAGTCAAAACTCTCTCGCGCCCGGCTAAGAACGCAACGCTCATTTTGTGGAGACTCGATGGAATCGTAAAAATCCTAGCAAGCGGTCATCGGGGCGCAGCCGCTGCACCGCAAGCGGCAAAATGCATATGAATGAGAGACATCGCGTGAAAAAAACAGCTCTAACAACTGGGATGCTTGCGATCCTTTCTGCAGCTCCGCTGCACGCGGGCGGGATCGATTTGTCCGGGCAAGATGTGAATATTTTGTTCGAAGAAGGCGGCGTGGTGCAGATTGCCCTCTCGCGGGTGGACCCATCGGTCAGCGGCACGTTGAACGGGGTGGATTCAGGCGATATCGCAGGCAAGCTTTATTCTCCGAAATTTGCCTATAAACAGCCCGTGGCCGATAAATGGTCATTTGCTATCATCTATGACCAACCTTACGGGGCCGATGTTCGATATTCCCCCGATTACCCGCTCTCCATCGACCCGCTTGATCCAGACACGCCCAAACGCCTTGAAGCCAAGGCCAGCACCGATGCGCTCACCGCGCTGCTGCGCTATGAATTTCGTCCCAATTATAGCGTTTATGGCGGCCTGACAGCGCAAAGCATCAACGCCCAGATCGGGGTGCCCGCCGCGCTTGGCTATAAGGTGGATGCGGTGGGCTCTACCAATTTCGGTTATCTGGTGGGCTTTGCCTGGGAAAAACCCGAAATCGCGGCGCGGATCTCAATCACCTATCGCTCGGAAGTCGAGCATACGATGACCCAGACCGAAACCGGCGTCGCATTGGCCCCGGGCCTGCCCAATTTCGCCTTGGTTTCTGAGACCAAAATCACCACCCCGCGCTCCATCAATCTAGATTTCCAAACTGGCATTGCCGAAGACACGTTGCTGTTCGGCGAGGTCCGCTGGGTGGATTGGGGCGCGCTGGTTTATGAGCCCACAAACTATATCGCCAATCCGCTGGTGGATTTCGGCGAGGCCTATATCAACTATCTGCTCGGAGTTGGGCGGCAATTCACCGATCAGTTCTCTGGCGCATTTTTCGTGGGCTATGAGGATTCCGCTGGGGTCCCGGTATCGGACCTGACACCGACCGATGGCTATTGGAGCATCGGCATCGCAGGCACTTATGAGTTCGAGAAAGTCCTCATCTCCGGCGGTATCCAATATATCGATGTCGGGGATGCGATCAGCGAAGAAGGCGCGGTGTTTGAAGACAACCACGCCTGGGGCATCGGGTTGCAATTCACCTATAAGCTCTGACCCCGCCGCATATATAAAAGCCCCTTTGCACGGATCGCCGTCAAAGGGGCTTGTAGGGGCGCATGACTGCCGCGCGCAAAGGCCGTTTAACCAAAAAGAATGGTCAAATCCTCAAAGCCTGAAACCTCGGGGCTTTCCAACGAAATCAAGAAATCGGTTCCCACAGCGCCGATCTGGGCAACATTTGCATTCGTATCAAAGGTGATGAACAGATCGTCCACGCCGGTCACGCCTTCTGCGGCCAGGCCAGTCAGGTCGATGATGTCTTCTTGTGGCATATAGGTGAGGATCAAATCGGGATTGGCCGCAGAGGATTCTGCCAGGGCTCTATAGACAAAGCGATCCTCGCCCCCAGAGCCAAGCATGGCGTCCGAGCCCAGCCCGCCGATCAGCACATCCTGTGTCTCGGTGCCCAGCAAAATATCATCCCCGTCATCCCCGGACAGGTAATCCCCCGGCCCGTCGCTTAGGCTGGTGCCCGCAGAGAGAATATCATTGCCCTCGCCTCCATACATGGTGTCGATACCATTGCGCCCGATCAATTCATCATCGCCCGCACCGCCATACATTAAATTGTCACCGGCGCCGCCATAAAGCCGGTCATCTCCCGCATCACCATAAAGCGTGTCATTGCCGTAATGACCGTGCAGATCGTCGATCCCATCGCCCCCATAGAGCAGGTCATCTCCGATACC
Source organism: Mangrovicoccus sp. (assembly GCA_025800345.1). GTDB lineage: Bacteria > Pseudomonadota > Alphaproteobacteria > Rhodobacterales > Rhodobacteraceae > JANSYP01. The sequence continues at coordinate 7,686 of JAOXSB010000251.1, forward strand.
TGCCGAGATCGCATCGACACCGCTGCCCCCCTGCAACGTGTCATTGCCAAGGCCGCTGGAAAGCAGATCATTGCCCGCCCCGCCATCGATCACGTCATTGCCATGGCCCGCCATCGCGACATCATTGCCATCTCCAAGATCAAGGGAATCATCGCCATCTTCGCTGACAACCACATCTGCGCCGGCCTCGGCCACGATGGTGTCATTCCCAGCCCCTGTGACAGCCAAATCATCGCCATCGCTAAGGACCACAAAATCGTCCCCATCAGAGCCATAGGACAACGCGCCATCATCCGTTGCCAACGCCGCGCCTTCTTCCGCAGGGGCTGCGAATAAGAAATCGCTCGCGGTTAGCTCCAACACCCCATCAAGATGGATCACCACTGTGGGCACCCCAATGGTGACCCAGGTCTGGTCCTGGGTATGGGCGATGGTGAGCTGGCTAAAGTCGGTGATCACAGGCGATGGCAGCGCCCGCAAATCGATCTTGTCAAACCCGAGTTCGAAATCCGTGATCAGATCTGGGCGCCAGCTGCGCGAATGCGCGCCAGATGCCAAAACAAAAAGATCCTCGCCATCTCCACCCGTTAGCGTATCTGCGCCCGCGCCCCCCACAAGCGTGTCCGCATCCGCACCGCCATCGATCAGATCACCGCCCGCGCCACCGAACAAATGATCCGCGCCCGCTTCGCCATAAAGCCGGTCTCCGCCGTCATCGCCAAACGCAATATCATTGCCGGAGCCGCCATAGATCAGATCAAAGCCAGTCTCACCAAACAGCAAATCTGCCCCAGCATCGCCCAGCAGAATATCGCTTTGCTCGCCGCCAATGATCGTATCGCGATCATCGCCGCCGCTCAGGTAATCAAGGCCTGGCCCACCGGTAAGCTCATCATTGCCAGCGCGCCCGAACGAGCTGTCGCTGCCAGCGCCACCGCTTTGCTTGTCATCGCCCGCCCCGCCATCAATGAAATCGGCGCCGCCATCACCATAAAGCTCGTCGCGGCCATCGCCGCCATAAATGATGTCAAAGCCGGCATCCGCATAAATCCGGTCCGAACCAGAATTCGTGCCATCATCTGCATTGCCTCCAAAAATGATGTCACTGCTGGGCAAGCTATAGATAACATCATCCCCTTCGCGCCCGACGATGAAATTCGGAACATATCCGCCAAGGATCAGATCATCCCCATCAGACCCCGCGATGGCGGGGGCAAACACCGCGATGATCGCGTTATAGGCATCTGTAAGAGCAAGCGGGTAATATCCAACGATCGGAAAAAGAAACATGGCAATTATCCCAATAAATTAGATTAAAATTAAAAACCCTTGCGATCTTCAATGGGCTTCTAGGCTTTCCACCCTATAGCGGGGGAAGTATCTTTAGGGCCCGACAGAAAGTTATATACCGTAAATTGAATGTACATAATGCGCAAACGCTATGGTTGAAACCGAAAAACTGAGACGATCCACTACCGGATTACAGTAAAGCTGTCGAAGCCATTTCGTCTTTTTTAATGCTTGACGCGCCCATATGAAACGCAACGTCACGCCCCTCAAATGAGAGCATATAACGCCGCCATGCCTCTTAGGCTTCCTATTTAAACCAGCGCCTTGCGCGATCCAGCCCCCGCAGCAAGATCACGCAGTGAACGTAAAACGGCGCAAACGCAGGGCATTGGTCAGCACAAAGACCGATGACAGCGCCATGGCGGCGGCGGCAAAGATCGGCGAGAGCATGAGGCCGAAAAACGGGTAAAGCAGCCCCGCAGCCACCGGAATCAGCGCCACATTATAGGCAAAGGCCCAAAACAGGTTTTGCCGAATATTGGCGATGGTGGCCTTGGACAGGGAAATCGCCGACACCACTCCGGTCAGAGCCCCGGACATGAGCACGGTATCCGCTGTCTCGATGGCCACATCCGTGCCAGTGCCGATGGCAATACCGATATCTGCTGCGGCCAAGGCCGGGGCGTCATTGATCCCATCGCCCACGAAAGCCACATGCCCGTAGCGGGATTGCAGATCCTGAAGCGCGGCGGTTTTGCCCTCGGGCAGAACCTCGGCCACCACATGATCAATGCCCAGCTTTCGGGCGATGGCTTGGGCGGTCTGCTGATTATCGCCGGTGATCATCGCTGTTTTCACACCCATCTGATGCAGCGCCGCTATGGCTTTCGGGGTGCTGGCTTTGATCGGGTCCGACACCGCTAAGATCGCCGCAAGCTGACCCTCCACCGCCGCGTAAAGCGGGGTTTTCCCCTCGCTGGCCAAATGCTCGGCGATCTCAGCAAAGCCCGCCACGCACAGGCCAAGCTGGGCCATGTAGCGATCGGCCCCGATCTCGACCCGAGCGCCCCCCACCATAGCGCGCGCGCCAAGCCCGGTGAGGCTGGTAAATTCCGCGGCCTCTAGCATGGGCAGCCTCTCGGCCTCGGCCGCAGCGGTGATGGCCCGCGCAATAGGATGTTCAGATTTTGCCTCAACTGCTGCGATCTGGGCCAAAAGCGTGGCGCGGTTTTGCCCCTCGGCCAGGTGCAAATCCGTCAGCACCGGCTTGCCCTCGGTCAGGGTGCCGGTTTTGTCAAAAGCCACCAGCCTCGTGTCTTTGAGCGCTTGCAACGCCTCGCCTTTGCGAAACAGCACCCCCAATTCCGCGCCGCGCCCGGTCCCCACCATGATCGAGACCGGCGTGGCCAGCCCCATGGCACAAGGGCACGCGATGATCAGCACCGCCACCGCATTGACCAGCGCCAGCGACAGGCTCGGCTCTGGCCCAAAGATCAGCCAAATCAGAAAAGTCAGCGCCGCCACCGCCATCACCGCAGGCACGAACCACATGGTGACCTTATCCACCAGCGCTTGGATCGGCAGTTTCGCCCCTTGGGCTTGCTCCACCATACGGATGATCTGGGCCAGCATGGTCTCGCGCCCCACAGCGGTTGCGCGCATGCTCAAGGCTCCGGCTTGGTTCACGGTGCCACCCACAAGCGCATCGCCCGGGGTTTTGGCCACGGGCAGCGGCTCGCCGGTGATCATGCTCTCATCCACATAGCTCTCGCCCGCCAGCACCAGCCCATCCACGGGCAGGCGCTCCCCCGGGCGGATCTCCAGCACATCGCCCGCGCGCACTTGATCAATGGGGATCTCGCGGCTGCCTGTGGTGCCGGAAAGCCACGCGGTTTTGGGCTGCAAGCCAATCAAACGGCTGATCGCTTGCGAACTGCGCCCCTTGGCCCGCGCCTCAAGCCAGCGCCCCAGCAAGATCAATGTGGTGATCATCGCCGCCGCTTCGAAATAGACATGAGCGGTGCCAGCAGGCAACAAACCCGGGGCAAATGTGGCGATGCAGGAATACAGATACGCCGCCGTGGTGCCCAAAGCCACCAAGCTGTTCATATCCGGCCCGCCATGCAGCAGCGCAGGCACGCCTTTTTCAAAGAACCGCCGCCCTGGCCCGATGAGCACCAGCGTGGTCAGCCCCCATTGGATCAAAGAACTGCCCTGCTGGCCAATGCTACGCTCGATCAGCCCATGCACCCCTGGGATAATATGGCTGCCCATGGCCAGTAGAAACACCGGCAAGCTCAACAATAGCGCAAGGCCCAAATCCCGGCGCAGATCCTGTGCCTCCAGATCGCGCTTTTCCTCGATGCTCACCGGGGCCTCGGACCCGGCGGAAACAGTGCCGGCGTCGAACCCGGCCAGATCCACCGCTGCGATCAGAGCATCGATATCGCTCACCCCCGTGATCTGCGCCCGCTCGGTCGCCAGATTCACATGGGCCGCGCGCACCCCGGGCACCGCCTGCAACGCCCGCTCCACCCGCCCCACGCAGGACGCACAGGTCATCCCCTCCACCGCCAGCTCATAATTTTGCTGGGGCACGTCGAAACCAGTGTCTTCGATGGTCTGGATCAGTGCCCCTACCGGCAGATCCTTTGCCAGGGTGATATCAGCGCGCTCGGTGGCCAGGTTTACATGGGCGCTGGCCACTTCCGGCAAGGCCGCAAGCGCGCGCTCCACCCGCCCCACACATGAGGCACAGGTCATTCCCTCCACTGGCAGGGTGATCGCAGGCTGGGCAGCAGGGCCAATAGACATGAGCAAGATCCATCACTGGGGCAAAACGGGGGCACATAACAACGCGCGATCCCAAAAATGGGCATTCCAGCGCCTGGAAGGTCAAGACCGAGCGCTGCCCGCGTGCCAAGTTGCGCCGCACTTGACCTTCCCATTACGGGAAGCTTTAGACTGAGGCAAAGACATATGGAAAGGACCGGTCATGCAATTTCACATCGAAGACATGGTTTGCGGCGGCTGCGTGCGCGGCGTGACCCGCGCCATTCAATCCGTAGATGCGGGCGCAGGGGTTGAGGCCACGCCGGAGACGCGCAAAGTTCAGGTTACCAGCGCCCAGCCCGCCGAGGCGTTTTTGCCCGCATTGGCCCAAGCCGGGTTTGAAGCCCGGATCGAATGATCCCGGCGGCACCGCATCGGAGGCACCCCCATGAATATCGGAGAGGCGGCAAAGGCCAGCGGCTTGCCCGCCAAAACCATCCGTTATTATGAAGAGATCGGGCTGATCCGCCCGCCGCGCGACGCCAATGGCTATCGCGCCTTTCGCGAGGCAGATACCCATAAGCTGACCTTTTTGGGTCGGGCGCGGTCTTTGGGCTTTTCCATCGAGGAATGCCGCCGCCTGCTCTCGCTTTACGAAGATCGCAGCCGGGCCAGCGCCGATGTCAAACGGGTGGCTGCGGAACATATGCGCCAGATCGAGCAGAAAATCGCAGAGCTTGAACAGATGCGCGACACGCTGGGCGATCTGATGTCCCGCTGCCAGGGGGATCATCGCCCCGATTGCCCAATCTTGGACAATCTTGCGGGCAGCAAGGGTTAAGCCGCGCCGGAATGGATCTCCCAAATCCGGTTGCTGAGCTCGAGCAGATTGCGCCGCAGCTCATCACGGCTGGCAGGCCCGCCCAAACACACCCGCAAATGCGCGCTTGGCCGAGCCCCAGCGGCAAAGGCATCAAAGGGCACCAAGCCCAATTTGGTGTTGGACATGGCGGTCAGCACCGCCACCGTGCTGACCCCGTCGGGCAGGCGCAGCCAAATATTGAACGCATGCTCATTGGTTTGAAACACGCTATCGCTGAGCAATTCGGCAGCCATTTCCTGACGCGCGGCGGTCTCGGTACGGATGAAACGGCGGATCTGATCAGCAGTGCCATCGAGCACCCACCGGGTGGCCAGCGCCGTGTTCATGGGCGAGGACATCACCGATGTGGCCCGCAATGCGCTTTCCATAGCAAAGGCCGCGCGGTTATTGGGTGCCACCGTATAGGCCAAGCGCAGCCCCGCGCCGATACATTTGGCCAGCCCGCCAATATGCCAAGTATGCTCGGGTGCGCTAGTGGCCAGCGGCGCAGGCGCATCCGGCGGAATAAACCCATAAGCATCATCTTCGATCAGCGGCAGGCCATGGCGATTGACCACCTCGGCAATCTCCAGCCGGCGCGCATGGGGGATGGTCAGCGTTGTCGGATTGTGCAGCGTCGGGTTCAGATACAACGCTTTGGGCTGATGGGCGGCAATGGCCTGGGTCAGGGCGCAAGGCAAGATCCCTTGGCCATCCATGGGCAACCCCACCAGATTGAGCCCCATTTTCGCAGCAATGCCTTTGAGCCCCGCATAGGTGATCTCTTCGCATAGAACCGTATCGCCTGGCCGCGCCAAGGTGCAAAGCACCGCCAGCATCGTGGCATGGGCCCCAGGCGTGACCCCGATGCGATCCAGATTGGGCACCATCCCCCGGATCGAAAGCCAGGAGGAGGCCGCTTCTTTGTCTTGCTCCCCGCCGGTGGGCGATTGATAGCGCAGCAGCGGCACCAGATTGGCCGACACCGCCCGCAACCCGTCGCGCATCCGGTCCAGCAATTCGGGATCGGTGGGCTCTGGCGGGGCATTCATGGTCTGGTCATATTCTTGGGCCCGGCGATCATCCGCATCGCTTAGCACCGCTTTGGGCGCGCGCACGAATGTGCCCCGCCCCACATGGCTTTCCACCAAGCCGCGTTTGAGCGCTTCGGTATAGCCCCGCGAAACCGTGGTGAAATCAATCCCCAAGGCTTCGGCCAAGCGCCGTTGCGGCGGCAGCCGATCCCCAGGCAGCAACACCCGGTCGCGAATATCTTGGGCCAGCGCATCGGCAATCGCCAAATAGCGGGGCTTGGTACTGTGTTCGATCCGCGGCGTCCAAAAACTCATTATCAGGCTCATTGATTCGTCTTTGTATGGAAGTGTTGCACGGGGGTTTTCCAAGGGCAATTCCCATAATTATCGACCCTGAAGTTTCAATACTGCGCAAATCCGATGCATATCCAAGTCAGATTCGCCTATGGCGCCACCATTTGCAGGCAATCAATACAATTCTATTGTATGGATATTTGTATGGGTTATTGATTGGACGCAACCGCACCGTGATCTCTGGGGCAAGGCAACTCGCAACAGGAGATACCCGATGCCCGAAGTCACGACCCCCGCCCATAAGGATGGCGATTTCTTCGTCAATTACGAAGAAAAGGTGTTTGAAGATGTCCAAGCCGAAGAAGGCGGCAAAGCGCTTGTGACCTTCCACACCGTCGCTTTTGAAGGCTCCATCGGTCTGGTCAATATCCTGCAAGCGATCCGGTTGCAGCGCAAAGGGTTTGAAACCTCCATCCTGCTTTACGGCCCAGGCGTGTCGCTGGGCGTGCAGCGCGGCTTTCCCACCCTGGGGGATGAGGCTTTCCCCGGCGCGCAGAACTATTCCGCCAATCTGAAGAAATTCATCGACGAAGGCGGCAAAGTCTATGCCTGCCGCTTCGCGCTGCAAATGCTCATGGGCCATGGGGAGCCTTCGCTTTTGCCCGGCATCACCCCGATCGCGCCGCAAGATGTGCTTGATTGCATCCTGCTGCACCGCCGGGACAACGCCTTCATCCTGGACACTTGGACGGTCTGACCCCCGCCGCGCCAGGGGCGGATGCGCCGCCCCTGGCCCTTTCCACCAACAACAGGAGAACCGCTTTGGGACAACGAACAACACGTGTGGCCGCCGTCCAGATCGCGCCCGATCTCACCAGCCGCGCTGGCACTGTGGAAAAGGTGCTTAACGCCATCGCTGAAGCCGCCGAAAAAGGTGCTGAGCTGATCGTGTTTCCTGAAACCTTTGTCCCTTGGTATCCGTATTTCTCCTTCGTTCTGCCGCCCATTCAACAAGGGCCTGAACATCTGCGTCTTTATGAAGAGGCCGTCACCGTTCCCTCGGCCGAGACCCGCGCCATCAGCGAAGCCGCCCGCCGCCGCAATGTGGTGGTGGTGCTGGGCATCAATGAGCGGGACAATGGCTCGCTTTACAACGCCCAACTGATTTTCGACGCCGATGGCAGCTTGGCGCTGAAACGGCGCAAAATCACCCCCACCTATCACGAGCGGATGATTTGGGGCCAAGGCGATGGGGCCGGGTTGCGGGTGGTGGACACCGCCGTGGGCCGGGTCGGTGCCTTGGCCTGTTGGGAGCATTACAACCCTCTGGCTCGCTATGCGCTGATGACCCAGCACGAAGAAATCCATGTGGCCCAGTTCCCCGGCAGCCTGGTGGGGCCGATCTTTGGCGAGCAGATCGAAGTGACCATGCGCCATCACGCCTTGGAGTCGGGGTGTTTCGTGGTCAATGCCACCGGCTGGCTGAGCGAAGAGCAGATCCATGGGATCAGCGAAGATCCCAAGCTGCAAAAAGGTCTGCGCGATGGCTGCATGACCTGCATCATCACCCCCGAAGGCCGCCATGCGGTGGATCCCCTGACCGAGGGCGAAGGCATCCTGATCGCGGATCTCAACATGGCGCTGGTGACCAAACGCAAACGCATGATGGACAGCGTTGGCCATTATGCCCGGCCCGAGCTGCTGCATCTGGTCCATGATGCGCGCCCGGCCGCAACGGTGCAGCGGATCGAAGAGCCTGCGCCGCAACCTCTTGTCCAAGCTGAACCCGATACCGAGGAGGCCGACCATGTCTGATCCTGCGCTGATCAACGAGTTGCAAACCCGCGGCATGCGCCTGGTGGATCCAAGCGCCGGGATGGAAAGCCGCCGCGGCGGGGCCGGCCCATCGGATCACAAAGCAGTCACTTTGGGCGATATGACGGTGATGGTGCCGGTGCACACCGCCCCGGCCTTTGACAGCCCCTATCTGGTGCAAGCTCCAGATGCCGAGGGCATGGCCGAGGTCACCAAAAATGGCGCACCCATGGGCAAGCTGCGCTTTCCCACCCGTCCGAAATTCTATGATCTGAGCACCGCAGATGGCATTCCCTATAGCCATATCGCCACGCTCCATAGCCGCGATGTTCTGGCCACCACCGTGCTGCAAACCTGCATCCGCTATGAGAGCCGCAAGAAAACCTGTCAGTTCTGCTCGATCGGGCAATCCTTGGCCGCCGGGCGCACCATCGCCCATAAAACCCCCGCGCAACTGGCTGAGGTCGCTAAGGCGGCGGTCGAGCTTGATGGCGTCAAGCATATGGTGCTGACCACCGGCACCCCCAAAGGCCCCGATCGCGGCGCGGCGGTGCTGGCAGAGTCGGTGCGGGCCATCAAAGCTGCGGTGGATCTGCCAGTGCAGGTGCAATGCGAGCCGCCCGAGGATGATCTTTGGCACCAGCGGATGAAAGACGCCGGGGCTGATGCGCTCGGCATGCATCTCGAAGTGGTCACCCCCGAGCTGCGCGCCCGCATCATGCCTGGCAAAGCCCAAGTGAGCCTTGAGAAATATTTCGCCAGCTTTGAAGCAGCGGTGAAGGTCTTTGGCCGCGGTCAGGTCTCGACCTATATCCTCGCCGGGCTTGGGGACAGCGCCGAGGCGATCCTTGAAACCTCGCAGCGGCTGGTCAAGCTTGGGGTCTATCCCTTTGTGGTCCCCTTCGTGCCGGTTTCGGGCACCCCGTTGGAAAGCCATCCCTCCCCGAGCGCCGAATTCATGGGCTCGATCCTAAAACCGCTGTCGCAAATGATCCTGCGCGGCGGGCTGCGCGCCAGCGATATCAAAGCGGGCTGCGGCAAATGCGGGGCCTGCTCGGCCCTGTCCAGCTATGAGAAATTGGGGGTCGCATGATGTATCAGCGGGTCGCCGATTTTCTTTCGCCGGAATATCTGATCCGCTCCGCCACCGCGCCTTGGGAAATCAACGGCGCGCGGCGCTTGCGCCATCAGGTCTTTGTCACCGAACAAAAGCTGTTTGACCGCCATGATCGGGATGATTTCGACGCCATCGCCACACCTTTGGTGGCGCTCTCGACCCTCGCGGGGCAGGCCGATCAAGTGGTGGGCACCGTGCGCATCCATGAGGAAACCCCCGGCACTTGGCGCGGCTCGCGGCTGGCAGTGGGGCCGGTGCATCGGCAGGTGGGCTGGCTGGGCGCAGAGCTGATCCGCCTGGCGGTCAGCACCGCCCATGGGCGCGGCTGCACCCGGTTTTTGGCACAAGTGCAAATGCCCAATGTGCGCCTGTTCAAGCGCCTGCGCTGGCAACCGCTTGAGGAAATCAGCCTGCATGGAACCCCGCATATGCTGATGCAGGCGGATCTATCGGCCTATCCCGCAATCCCCGACCCCGCCCAAGGCTGGGTCACGCCACTGAAAAGGCGCCGCCATGTCGCCGCGTGAGGAATTACAGCAATTGGTGCGGGGGCTGCGGGCCCATCCCAGCATTCGCGGCAAGCTCGATATCCGCGACAGCACCGAGACCTTGGGGCTGACGGCCCAAAGCCCCGGCGCACCGGGCGATGACGCCGCGGTGCTGCCACGGGGCGATGGCTATGATCTGATGGCCACCGAAGGTTTCATCAATGGCTTTGTCCAAGCCGATCCCTGGTTTGCGGGCTGGTGCGGGGTGATGGTGAATATCTCCGATATTTTGGCCATGGGCGGGCGACCCAGCGCCATCACCAATGCGCTTTGGGCCCCCGATGCCACCGCTGCCACGCCAGTGCTGGCGGGGATGAAAGCCGCCTCAGCCGCTTATGGCGTGCCCATTGTGGGCGGGCATACCAATCTGCGCTCAGAGCAATTGCAGCTCGCCGTTTCCATCCATGGCCATGCGAATGCTTTGATCACCAGCCAAAATGCACGGCCTGGCGATGTGTTGCTGGCAGCGGTGGATCTGCGCGGGGCTTACCGGCTGCCTTTTGACAATTGGAATGCCGCGCTCACCGCCCCGCCAGAACGGCTGCGCCGCAACCTGACCATTTTGCCGGACCTGGCCGAAGCCGGGCTGCTGCGCGCAGGCAAAGACATCAGCCAGGGCGGCATTGCTGGCACCGCGGTGATGCTGGCGGAATGCTCGGGCGTGGCTATGGATATTCACACCGACGCCCTGCCCCTGCCCGATGGCACCGCCCTTGAACAATGGCTGCGCAGCTTTCCCAGCTTTGGCTTTTTGCTCTCGGTTGCCCCCGAAGCGGTCGAGGCCTGCTGCGCTGCCTTTCACGCCCAAGAGATCAGCGCCGTGCCCTGCGGCACGGTCAGCGCTGGCCACGGCGTGAGCTTTTCCGGACCCGGCGGCACCGTGCCGTTCTGGGATTATGCCGACACCCCCTATCTGGGGCTTGCACCGAAAGGGGCGATCCATGCCTGAAACCCATTTCCAAATCCGCTGGCCCGATGGGGTCGAGGAAAACTGCTATTCCCCCTCCACGGTGATCAGCCAATTTCTAAACGCGGGCAGCAGCTATCCTTTGGAAGAATTCCTCACCCGCTGCCGCATCGCTTTGGAAAAAGCCTCGGACCGGGTGGAGCGCAAATACGGCTATCGCTGCTCTAGTGCGGCGGCCCAGCTCGACCGGATCGAAACCAGAGCGAAATCTTATCACCATCTCGACGCGCCCGAGGTCACCTGCCTCGCCCTGCGCGGCTGAAAGGACACCCTATGACGGAACGAGCATATTTGGATGTGGCCATTATCGGTGGCGGCCAGGCCGGGCTTTCGGTCAGCTATTATCTCGGCCGGGCGGGCCTGCGCCATATGGTGTTTGAACGCCACGAGAAATTTCATTCTTGGCGGGTGAACCGCTGGGATAGTTTCTGCCTGGTCACCCCCAATTGGCAATGTCGCCTGCCCGATTTTCCCTATCGAGGCGATGACCCGGACGGGTTCATGGTGAAAGACGAGATCACCGATTATCTGGATGCTTTCGCTGCCAATTTCGAGCCGCCCATCCTAGAGCATTGCCAAGTGACCCGTGTCGCCCCCGCCCCAGAGGGCGGCTATGATGTGGACACCTCTCAAGGCAATTACCATGCCGCGCAAGTGGTGATCGCCACCGGCGGCTATGACAATCCGATCGTCCCCCCCTATGCGGCGCAGCTTGATCCAGAGATCACCCAGATCCATTCGGTGGATTACCGCAATCCCGAACAAATCCCCCAAGGCGCGACCTTGATCGTGGGCACTGGCCAATCGGGCGTGCAATTGATGGAGGATCTGCATCTGAAAGGGCGCGAGGTGCATTTGGCCGTGGGGCCAGCGCCCCGCAGCCCGCGCGAATATCGCGGGCGCGATGCCACCGATTGGCTCTATGATATTGGCCATTACAACATCACCATCGACCAACATCCCGACCCGCTGGCCGCAGTCAGCAAGACCAATCACTATATGAGCGGGCGCGATGGCGGCCATGAGATCGACCTGCGCAAATTCGCCCTAAAAGGCGTCACCCTTTATGGCTCGGTGGCGGATATGGCCGGCGGCAGCATCCAATTCTTGCCAGATCTGGAACAGAACCTGGATGATGCGGATGCCTCATATATTGGGATCCGCGAGACGATTGATGCCTATATCGCGGAAAATGGCATCAATGCGCCCGAGGCCACGCCATTTGAAAAGCTGTGGCGGCCCGCCCAGGAAACCACCGAGATCGACGCCAAAGCCCTTGGCATCACCTCGGTGATTTGGGCCATCGGGTTCAAACCCGATTACAGCTGGATCGAGGCAGATGTGTTCGATGCCAATGGTCGCCCGAAATATACCCGCGGGATCTGTGATGTGGACGGGGTTTATTTCATCGGGTTGGGCTGGCTGAACACATGGGGCTCGGGCCGGTTCTTGGGAATTGACGAGGATGCCCAACATCTGTCGCAAGCGATCATCGCCCGCGCGGGCAAAGCCTATCAGCGGGCCTCCTGACCCATGAATATGATGCTGCGCGAAGGGCTGGTAAAACATCAAACCCTGCGATTGGGCATGGCGCAATTTGGCGGTTTGGGCCTGTCGGAAAACTGGCTGCTCAAACATCTGGGCGATACCCATTGGGAATTGATCGCCCAGGCGTTGGGCCAGGATCGCGCGGTGTTCCACGATCTCGAAGGCCGCCCGGTCTATGCCGCCTTTTGCGCCACCTCATTGCGGCTGAGCCCAGCTTTGGCCCCGGCCCCTGGCGAGGATCTGCATCTGCAATCGCGGCTGGGGCAGCTTAGCCCCACCCGGCTGATGTCGCGCCACCGCTTTGCCACGCCCCAAGGCCAATTGGGCGAGCTGCGCTTGATCTCGGCCTTTGTGTCTCATGGGGAGGGGCGCTCAAACCAGCGCATCATCCGCAATGGCGTGGCCGGGCATCTTGAACTGGACCCGATCCGCGATGAATTTCACGCGGTCTCTAGCGCTTTGGCCAAAGGCAACGGCGCCCCGGCCTTTGGCAGCCCCGCAGGCCCGGCGCAGCCTGCGCAGATCTTCACCCCCTGCCCCGCGGTTGATTTCAATGGGGTGGGCTTGCTCTATTTTCCTAGCTTTTCCGCCTTTCTCGATCGCGCCGATTGGGCGCAAACCGCGCCGCAAACCGGGGGCAAATTGCTGCGCCGGGATATGGTCTATTTGGGCAATCTCGATCCTGGCGAGCAAATGCATATCCGCCTGCACCCCCATGACACGGCACCCGCCAGGCGCGCCCATAGGGCCGAGATCCGGGCCGGAGATGGCCGCATGCTATGCCGCGCCATGAGCCTTTTCGCGCAATCATAAAACACGGGCTGGCACCGAACGGAAATTTCAGCCCACAGGCGGGATCGCATCTGCGCCAGAACGCCCTCTGGCCTGCGGCTTTTATTTATGATGCTTATCATAGATAGATGATTTTCCCTGTTGCTGTGACGAGTTCCGCGCCTTGCGATACCCCGCTGCTGAAACCGCTGAAAAACACGCGCGCATTCTTGACGAAGCGGCCAAGCTGTTTCGCGCGAAAGGCTTTGACCAGGTCTCCGTGGCAGAGCTGATGCAAGCGGCGGGGCTGACTCATGGGGCGTTTTATGCCCATTTCCGATCAAAGGCTGATCTGGCCCAAGAAAGCTTGGATCATATCTTACAAGCCACGCTGGTGGAGCGTTTTGACAAGCTCAGCGAGACCCAAAGCCCGCATCAGATCAAAGCCAAGTTCCAAGACCGCTATCTAAGCCCCCGCCATCGCGACGCGCCAGATCAGGGCTGTGCCTTGCCGAGCCTGGCCAGCGATGTGGCCCGCAATCCCGGCCTGCGCCCGGTCTTTACCCGTCATCTGAAAGCCTTCATCACCCGCCTAGGACAGCAATTCCCTTGGCGCGCGGGACGCGATCCCGAAGCCGAAGCCATCGCCTATCTCGCCCGTCTGGTGGGCGCGATGGTGCTGGCCCGAGCGGTGGATGATCCGGCTTTTTCCGAGAAAATTCTGAATTCCCTGCGTGAGGACGCCCATGTCGACAACAGCTCTCTCTGAAATCCTAGCTTCCGTAGAGCACGAGGCCGATGGGCTGCGCTTTCCCGTGCCTGCCGGGTGGAAACAAGGGCGCACCGCCTTTGGCGGCTTCACCGGCGCGCTGCTTTTGGCGGCGGCGCAAACCAAGCATGCGGATCTGCCGCCCCTGCGCTCGGCTTTGATCAATTTCACCGCACCGATCACCGAGCCGCCGATCATTGGCACCGAATTGCTGCGCCAAGGGCGCAATGTGACCACCGTGCAAGCCCGCGCCGAAATCGCCGGCAAACCCGCGGCCCTGGCCACTTTCGCCTTTGGTCATCCCCAGGACAGCGAAATCACCCTGGACCTGCCCGCGCCGACGTCACCCGCCCCCGAAGACACCCCAGCCCTGCCCGTAACCGCCACCCTGCCTGTGGCGGCGTTTTTTGCCAATTTCGATTTTCGCCCAGTGGAAGGGGGGCTACCCTTTTCCGGGGCCGAGCGGGGCTATTTGCGCGCTTGGGTCCGCCATAACGACCCGGCGATGTATGACAGCCTACCCGGCCTGATCGCCATAGCCGATATTTTGCCTCCGGCAGTCTTTCCCATGCTGCGCACCCCCGGGCCCAATTCCTCGATGAATTGGATCTGCAACATCTTGGCGGAAACCCCGCGCACCCGCGATGGTTGGTGGCTGGTGGAAAGCGAGATCAGCGCCGGCGCCAATGGCTATAGCTCTCAGGTCATGCGGATCTGGAACACCGATGGGGAATTGGTGGTCGATGGGATGCAATCCGTGGTGATTTTCGTCTGATCCACAGCCTGGATCGTCCAAAGGCCGGGGCCCGAATGGACCCCGGCCCGGCCCCAAGGGCTAAAGCGGGCTTCGCGCCAATAGCCCTTCGGCCACAAGCCGCGCGGCAAAACCCTCTGGCCCTTCAAACAGATGGGTCTGCCAACCCCGCGCCCGCGCCGCCGCGATATTGGCGGGCAGATCATCGGTAAAAAGCAGCCGCTCGGGCGCATGACCCGTGCCTTGCTCAAGCGCCTCATAGATCCGCGGATCAGGTTTCGCGATATGCAATTCCCCTGACACAAAACGCTGGTCAAATTCCCGCAGCACCGGATAAGCCCGTTCCGCCACACGCAGCGGGCCAATGCCGAAATTGGTCAGCGCGTAAACCGGCAGGCCCGCCGCTTTCAGCGCCCGCAACAGCACCGCCGAGGGCTCAATCGCGGGCGCCGCCATATCGATCCAATGATCATGCCACATGCGGATCGCGGCCCCATGGGCAGGATAGCGCGCCGCAAGATCATAAATGCTGCTTTGAAACTCCGCCCCCAGATCAATCTGGGCATTAACCTCATAGAGCGGCACTTGGGAAAATAGCGCTTGCCGCGCCTGCGGGCCGATCTGACGATCATAAAAACCTTCCGGATCCCAATGGATCAACACCCGGCCCAGATCAAACACCACTGCTTCAATCGCCATACGCGCCTCGCATATCAGATACCGCCCCACCTTTTGGCACCGCTCCATGACAGGGGGATGTCGCCAGGGGCGGGGTCGGTCAATGGCCAGCCCGGGCCAAGATCCGATCTAATGCTTGCAAAAACCGTGCCCGCTCGGCCTTGCCAAATCCGGCCCCGCCACCACGATGAAACGGATCAGCGCTGCGAATGGCGGCCATCAAATCCCGCTGCGCCAAACGCGGGCCAATATTGCCCGCATCCAAAGGCTCTCCCGCAAAGGTCAAAACCATGCCTTCTGCCGCGATCACCCGCGCCGCCAAGGGGATATCCCCGGTCACGCACAGATCCCCAGGCCGCGCCGCATCGGCAATCCAATTATCTGCTGCATCAAGCCCTTCGGAGACATAGACCATTTCCGCGCCCGGGCAGGCAGAGGGAC
>JAOXSB010000265.1 GCA_025800345.1 Mangrovicoccus sp.
AAGCTTTGATGCGGTAATTGTCATGATAGGCGCTGCCCGGCCTTGGAGAGCCATCGCCAAAGGCTTCGCGCCGGGAATGGCAACCGGCGCAGCCATCCATCCAAGCCTCGGGGTTTTCCGCCGAGAAATCCATGGAAAACCCAGTGCTGGTCAGACCCGCGCTGTCAAAATCGCGGCCTTCGGCCCAGTCCAGATGGGCCGAGCCTGGCCCGTGGCACGCCTCACAGCCCACCCCGATTTCCACCTGGGTGGACGCATAGCTTTGGCTGGCAGGATCAAATGCTTTTTCATAGCCCGTGGCATGGCATTCGGCGCAGCGGGCGTTCCAGTTCTTATATGGCCCGCTCCAATGCAGCCCATCTTCCGGCGCGCGGGGCGGATCGGGGTAAAGGTGAAACCAGCCGCCTTGCTCAGTGTCCCAAACCACATCAAAGCTTTGCAAGCGGCCTGGTTCGGTCTCTAGCAGATATTGCTGCAAGGGCTCGATCCCCACCACCGAATGCACCGGA
>JAOXSB010000280.1 GCA_025800345.1 Mangrovicoccus sp.
GAGGACAACAAAGATCGGAACGGATTATTCCGCAGCTTCCAGTTTTGCGACCAAAGCGGGCAGATCTGCGATCGTGTCAATCACATGATGCGCGCCAGCATCCAGCAGGATCTGGGTTGCCTTCTGACGCAACACATCCACCTCTTCGGCGCTCATCTCAGACAACTCAGCAGGGGTTTTACCCACCGCATTGCCCGACATGGCAACACCAACGGTCACACACCCAGCGGCCACACCTTCGCCAATACCGGGGGCGGTATCATCCACCTTGATGATGGCGGATGGCGGATAAGCCACCAGATCTACCATGCATTGATACATGCCCAACGGCCCGGGGCGGCCTTCGGGCAGATCATCGGCGCAGATCAGATTGTCTGGCGCATAGCCTTGCTCGGCGGCAACTGGCAGCACCCGCTCCATGATCGAGCGAGTATAACCAGTGGTGGAGCCGATTTTGAGCCCCTTTGCGCGTAGGGTATCAATGGCATCTTTGCAGCCGGGCACGAGCGTGGCGAAATCGGCCACGACTTCTTCATTCATAGGCACGAAGATCTCATAGACCTTGTCTACATCTCCATCGGTGGGGGCCGCGCCGTATTTTTCCTGCCACTGGGCCGCGATCTCGGGCATATCCATCATCGTGCGGATATGGTCCCATTTCGGTGCGCCCATAGGGGCGCGTGCCTGTTCGATCGTGGCGGTGATGCCGAATTTCTCAAAGGCTTTCACAAACACCCCCATGGGGGCGAAAGAGCCAAAATCGATGGTGGTGCCGGCCCAATCAAAGACCGCAGCTTTGAACTTGCTCATGTGCTTTTCCGTTTCTTAGACCGTTTCGGCTTGTTGTTCTGCCAAGCTCTCGCTGGCGGGGGCGGCGCATTGCACGCCCATTTCTTGCAACACCTCAGCCACGGCGTGGACCACAGCGCGCATCACATGGGCATCCACCTGGCCAATATGGCCGATGCGAAAGCTTTCGGCGCGGGTCAGTTTGCCGGGGTAAAGGATGAAACCACGGGCTTTCATGGCGTCATAGAATTTCGTGAAGTCGAAATTCGGATCTGCGGGGCAGAAAAACGTGGTGATGATCGGAGAAAGCCAATCATCGCTGAGCAAGGTGACAAAGCCCAGATCCCGCATGCCCGACACCAACACATCGCGGTTTTCGCTATAGCGTGCGCCGCGCGCGGCCACACCGCCTTCGGCTTCATGGGCGCGCAGGGCTTCGATAAAGGCGGCGACCACATGGGTGGGCGGGGTAAAGCGCCATTGGCCGGTTTTGTTCATGGCGGCCCATTGGCGGTGCAAATCCAGGCTGAGCGACAGGCTGTTGCCCTCGGCTGCCTCAAGGGCGGTTTTCCGCGCCAGGACAAAACCAAAACCGGGCACGCCCTCGATGCATTTATTGGCCGAGGACACCACCGCTTCGAATTGGATCTCGCGCGGGTCGAGCGGCACAGCGCCAAAGGCGGACATGCTGTCGATCAACAGCTTGCGCCCGGCGGCATAAGTGGCATCTGCGATTTCTTGGATCGGGTTCAAAATGCCGGAACTGGTTTCGCAATGCACCGCGAAAACATGGGTGATTTCAGGGTCCGCCTCAAGCAGACGAGTGATCTCGGGCCCGCGGGGCGGCGCGTAATCGCCCTTATCCAGCATCGTATGCGCTTTGCCCATCACCCGCAAAGTGTCTGCGGCGCGTTGACCATAGGCCCCATTGGCCAGCACCAGCACTTTACCATCCCAGGGCACGAAAGAGCCCAGCATTGCTTCGACCACATAAGAGCCGCTGCCTTGCAAGGGCACGCAATCATAAGCCTCTGCGTCAGAGCCCAAAAGCGCGCATAGACGGCGGCGCAGCTCGGCCGTCATGGCCCGGAAATCGCCATCCCAGCTGCCCCAATCTCTCAGCATCGCCTGTTTGACCGCCTCAGAGGTGGTCAGCGGCCCAGGGGTCAGCAAATAGGGTTCGCCCAAAGCGGGTTTGGGAAGGGGGGATAAATCAGTCATGGGATTCCTATAGTAATTATCCATGGTGATAGCAATGGCATTCATAAGGTGAATGTAGGGGCCAGAGCGGGACTTGCCAGGCTGGTCTTTTCCAACTGGTCAGTTTTTGGGCGCCTGCATCGCGGTGGCACCTGGGGCTGCATGGTTATCGCGCGCCGCAAAAACGCGCTGTGATGGATTGCGGGCTGAAATTACGGAATATGCGGATCATTGCAGCCTCGTGACACATCTTGCTGAGGTGTTTACGAGGGGGAAATCACAATTCTAAGACAGATGCTTTTCTATAGGAAAACTGAATGATTATTGCTCTGGCGTGGGGGCAGCTTGCAGGGTTTCTGCAATATCGAAAAACTGGGCCACTGCAGAGATGCGGCGCATGGCCGGCAGGCAGGCCAGGTAGTGATTTGCGGCTAAGTTGGGGTCTTGGATGGCGCGAAAGACCAGCCCTTGCTCGCCGGTGAATTCCACCGCAAAGCCGATCCCCAGCCCGGTCCCGGCGCGCACCAAGCTCACGATGGACCCCCAAGAGCCCAGACCCAAGGCTGTGTTCAGCTCTTGCCCGGCCAGGGTTGCTGCGGCTTCAAAGATGCGTCTCGTGCCCGAGGTCGGTTCCCGTTGTAGAAGGCTTTGGCCCGCAAGATCGCCCCAGCATATCGCTGTTTTATCTGCCAGCGGGTGATTGTCAGGCATCAAGATCCCGATCTGGGCGGGCGCGATGACCATGCCATCAAGGCCCGCAGGCAGTTCTTTGCCCGTCAGAAACCCCAGATCAAACCCGCCAGAATAAAGCAGCGGCAACAAATCGTGGCTGGCCAAGGACCGAGCATTGGTGGTGACCTTAGGATAGGCTTGGATAAAGCCCGACAGCACCGGCATGGCGATTTGATAAGTGGAGTAGCCGATATTGAGCCGCCCGGCCTGCAAATCGCGCGCTTGGGAAAGCGCGGTATCAAGTTCTTCGGCCAGGGTAGAGATCGCGCGCAGCTGGCCAAACACGCTTTCCAATAATGGTGTTGGCGTGATCTCTGATCCGCTGCGATCCAGCAATTTGCAGCTATATTGCTTTTCCAGCGAATTCACCAAATTGGAAACAGTGGGCTGCGACACGCCCAGAGCTTTGGCAGCTTCGGTAAAACTGGCGCGCTGCGTCACCTGGGCCAAAGCTTGAAGCTGTTTCAAACTGATATTGGGTTTCATGGGAAAGCTCATCGCTGGGAATGGGGCTGTCCTAACACGCGGGAGCGGGAAAACACCATTGCTTGGAGCGAGCGGGGCTAAGCCAGGGGCGGGGCTAAAAACCTGCGCAAAGAAAAACGGGTCGCCGAAGCGACCCGTTCTTGATCAATGCCGATTGGCCGGGGCTTAGCCCAGCAGACGGCGCGCGATGACCTGTGCCTGAATTTCGCCAGCACCCTCAAAGATGTTGAGGATGCGCGCGTCGCACAGCACGCGGCTGATGGCATATTCCAGCGCAAAACCGTTGCCGCCATGGATTTGCAGCGCGTTATCGGCTGCCGCCCAGGCCACACGGGCCCCAAGCAGCTTGGCCATGCCTGCTTCCAGGTCGCAGCGGCGGCCTTCGTCTTTCTCCACAGCGGAGAAATAGGTGAGCTGACGGGCCACCATGATTTCCACCGCCATCATGGCCAGCTTGCCGGACACACGGGGGAATTCGATCAGAGACTTGCCGAATTGCTTGCGGTCGATGGCATATTGCATGCCCAGATCCAGAGCACAGCAGGCCACACCCACGGCGCGGGCCGCGGTTTGGATCCGTGCGGATTCGAAGGTTTCCATGAGCTGTTTAAAGCCCTTGCCTTCTTCGCCGCCCAGCAGGTTTTCGCCTTTGACTTTGAAATCGTCAAAGCCCAGCTCGTATTCCTTCATGCCGCGATAGCCGAGCACTTCGATTTCGCCGCCGGTCATGCCGGGGGTCGGGAAGGGCTCTTCATCGGTGCCAGGAGTTTTCTCGGCCAGGAACATGGACAGGCCGCGGTGATCGGTGGTGTTGGGATCGGTCCGCGCCAGCAGAGTCATCACATGGGTCCGGCCCGCATGGGTGATCCATGTTTTGTTGCCGGTGATCGACCAATCATCGCCATCTTTCACAGCGCGGGTGCGCAGGCTGCCCAGATCCGAACCGGTGTTAGGCTCGGTGAACACAGCTGTGGGCAGGATTTCGGCGCTGGCCAGTTTCGGCAGCCAATTGGCTTTTTGCTCATCGGTGCCGCCGCAGATGATCAACTCGGCTGCAATCTCAGAGCGGGTGCCCAGAGAGCCGACACCGATATAGCCGCGCGAGAGTTCTTCGGAAACCACACACATGGAGGCTTTGGACAGGCCAAACCCGCCAAATTCCTCGGGGATGGTCAGGCCAAACACACCCATTTCCGCCAACTCGTTGATCACCTCAATCGGGATCAGCTCATCCTTGAGGTGCCATTCATGGGCAAAGGGAATGACTTTATCCACCGCATAGCGGCGGAATTGCTCGCGGATCATTTCCAGCTCTTCATCGAGGCCCGAGGCACCAACGGTGATCTCGGCAGAGCGTTCTTGCATCAATGCCACAAGCTGCGTGCGCGCGGCTTGGGTATTGGCGGTTTCGATCAGGGTGCTGACCTCGGCGGTCATCAGCGTGTTCAAGGCGTCTTGGCCCAGGCCGATATCCTTCAAGCGGAACACTTCGCCCTGGTTCATGGGAATGCCGCCAGCGATCTGGGCCAGATATTCGCCAAAAGCGATTTGCTGGATCAGTTGCTCGACTTCGCTAAACTTGCCGTCACCTTGGAGCTTTTCAGCCCAGGCCTGCATTTGGCGCAGGCTTTCCACATAGGTGGCAAGCCACGCCAGGCCATGGGCGGCGAATTGGTTTTGCTCGATCAGACCGCCCGAAACGCGGCCATCTTTGGTTACAATGGCGCGAAACGCTTCGCGCGCGGCATCCAAAACGGCTTGGGCCGGGGCCACAGTGGCACCGGTCAGCGTCAAAAGATCGGGGAGGACCGTTGCTTGGGCCGTGGCGGCGGGCACGGGCTGTCCGTCATGGGGCATGTCTTCGGTTCCTTTCATATTCGTTGCGCCCAGATAGGGCTTTCGCAGTTGCAGCGCAACAAAAATTCAAATGAAGCCTTGGGCTCGCATGAATCTAACACTGTGCGCCTATTGCAGTGCAGCATTGGCTGGGCTGAGCCGTAAATTAGAGCAAAGATAGCAAAAGGGCAGGGCCTGTACCGCAAGGTAGTTGAGCCCAAATGTCTCAGGTGGCGCTGCCATGGTCCTAGGAGCGCCGATGGGATAGGTCATTTCGGACCAAAGGAGGCGCGGCCATGGACCGAGCGGCGGTACAAGCACAGATCAGCCGGATTGCCGCGCGTATGGCGCGGGAAAAAGATCGCGGTCAGGTGGCGCGCTATATTCCAGAGCTCGCCCAGGTGGATCCGCAGCAATTCGGCATCGCTGTGGCCCCGATCAAAGGCGAAGTGATTCTCGCCGGTCAGGCCGAGCAGCCCTTTTCCGTTCAAAGCATCTCTAAAGTCTTTGCGCTGACCCTGGCTTTGTCCCGCGCCGGGGCTGGGCTATGGCAACGGGTGGGGCGCGAGCCTTCGGGGGATCCGTTTAACTCTATTGTGCAGTTGGAATATGAAAAAGGCGTGCCGCGAAACCCGTTCATCAATGCCGGGGCGATTGTGATCTCTGATGTGCTGCTGGAAGGGCGCGATCAGCAGGCAGCTATTGCCGATTACCTCGCCTTCCTGGCGAATGTGACGGGCGAATCGCAGGTGGCGATTGATCCTGCGGTTTGGGCCTCCGAGCGGGCCACCAGCGCCCGCAACCGCGCTTTGGCGCAGTTCATCGCGGCCGAGGGCAATCTGCGCCATCCGGTGGAGGAGGTCTTAGAGCTCTATTTCCAGCAATGCAGTCTGGCGCTGTCTTGCGCGCAATTAGCCAAAGCCGGGCGGTATTTGGCGGCTGGCTGCCGGGAAATGGGGGCGGGGCCTGTTTCGCTGCCGGTCTCGCGGGCGCGGCGGATCAATGCGCTGATGATGACCTGCGGTTGTTATGACGCGTCGGGGGATGTGGCCTATCGGGTGGGGCTGCCCTGCAAAAGCGGTGTTGGCGGCGGCGTGTTGGCGATTGTGCCCGGCGTGGCGGCCATTGCGGCCTGGTGCCCTGGGCTGGATGAGAAGGGCAATTCCAAACTGGCGCTCGAAGCCCTGGAGGATCTGGCGCAAAGCATGAGTTGGTCGGTGTTCTAAGCGGCTTAGGAATTGCGATCTGCCGGGGGCTAACGGGCGTGGCTTCTTGTGCGGCGCTGGCTTGGCAGCCTCAGAAATCTTAAATTCCAATGCATTGGTCAGAGGGTTTAACCCATATAATGACCGGTCTGCGCAGGGGGTGGGGGTGTTTGGCGTGGCCGCTTTCCTGCCGCATGGCGGCGGGAAATGGTAGCCCGTAGGGGAATCGAACCCCTCTTTCCAGGTTGAAAACCTGGCGTCCTAACCGATAGACGAACGGGCCATCGCTATGTCCGGAAGTGGATATGTCGATCCTGCTTCCGCCTTTTTCAAGCTGGATGGCTTGGAAAAGTGGTAGCCCGTAGGGGAATCGAACCCCTCTTTCCAGGTTGAAAACCTGGCGTCCTAACCGATAGACGAACGGGCCAGCGCCGTAGCGTGAAGCGGTGTTTAGATAGTGCGCCGGGCGGGCGCAAGCGCTTTCTTAAA
>JAOXSB010000277.1 GCA_025800345.1 Mangrovicoccus sp.
GCCGCATCCAAGATCAATGTCAGCGCAGCGGCGGGTTTCGAGCCGGTGCGCAGCACATTGGTGGCCCCGATATTGCCCGAGCCGATTTGGCGCAGATCCCCAAGGCCAAAAAGCCGGGCCATGACCAGACCAAATGGGACCGATCCCAGCAAATAGGCCAAAATCGCGGTGAGCGCCAAAGCGCCAAAACCAGAGCTGATATCAGGGATCATAGAGAAAACACTCGTTTGCCGCCCACCCAAGTACCCAACACACGCCCTTGCAGACGCTGGCCATCAAAGGGGGTGTTTTTCGATTTTGATTGCAAGGTGAAGCGATCCAGCACAAAGGGCGCATCCGGATCAAACAGCACCAAATCCGCTGGCGCGCCCGGGGCAAGCCGCCCTGTGGGCAGGCCAAGCCGTTGGGCCGGGTTCAGGGCAAGGGCGCGAAAGATCTGCACCAGGCTCAGATGCCCGCCATGGTAAAGCCGCAGCATTGCGGGCAACAGCGTCTCTAGCCCTACCGCACCGCTGGCGGCCTCTTCAAAAGGCAAGCGTTTGCTTTCTTCATCCTGGGGCGTGTGCATGGAACTGACCACATCCACCAAGCCTTCGGCCACCGCCTCGATCATGGCGATACGGTCGTCTTCGCTGCGCAGGGGCGGTTTGACCTTAAAGAAGGTTCGA
>JAOXSB010000278.1 GCA_025800345.1 Mangrovicoccus sp.
CGAGACCAAGGCTGAAGGCATGAAGATCGTGCTGCGCAATCTGTGGTCGCGCATGCCGCTGACCCGCGCTGATGTGCAGATCTTTCACGGGGCGCTGCGCCAGATGGTGCGCTGGAAAGAGCGCGGTTGATCTCGCAGGGAGGTGTCTAAGCCCGCTTGAGAAAGACCGCCGCTAGCGCCCTGCGGGGCCTTTATAAGCGCGCTCGACCCGCGCCACGCGCAGGCTGTAATGTTCATACCATGCGGCTTTGCCCCGTTCCTGCGCGATCAGATGGCAGGCATTGGCTTTCCAGGCAGAAATAGCGTTTTCATCGCGCCAATAACTGACGGTGATGCCGAACCCGTCACTGTCCCGCGCGCTTTCCAGTGCTAAAAACCCGGGCTGCTGGCGGGCCAGCGCATCCATAGCAGCCCCCATCTCCTGATAGCCGTGATCATCTGTGCCGCTGCGTTGGCTGGAGAAAATCACTGCGTAATAAGGGGGTTCTGGGGTGGTGTGAAGGTCAGCGTTCATTCCGCCGCTTCAGCGATGGTGATCACCGGCCCCATTTCCGCCAAAACCTCATCGGGCAGATGGCATTTGATCTCGTGACCATTGGACAGGGTTTTCATTGGGGGCAGTTCGATTTCGCATCTGCCATCTGCCACGCGAGATTTCCAACGGCAGCGGGTTTGGAAGGGACAGCCTGGTGGCGGGTTCATGGCCGAAGGGATATCGCCATCGAGCACGATGCGTTCGCGGCTGATCGATGTATCGGCAATGGGCACGGCGGATAGCAGCGCTTCGGTATAGGGGTGATAGGGCGGCTGGAACACCTCGTCGGTGGGGCCGATTTCCACCACATGGCCCAGATACATCACCATCACCCGATCGCTGAGATACCGCACGATGCTGAGATCATGGGAGATAAAGAGCAGCGTGGTGCCTTGTTCGCGCTGAATCTCCATCAACAGATCCGTCACCGCCGCCTGAACAGAGACATCCAGGGCCGAAACGGGCTCATCGGCCACAACCACTTTGGCCCCGCCAGCAAAGGCCCGGGCGATGCCCACCCGCTGTTTCTGCCCGCCGGAAAGCTGCCGGGGCATACGTTCGGCAAAGGCGCGGGGCAGTTTGACCAGATCCAAAAGGCGCAGCATTTCATCGCGCCGCGCCGCATCAGAGCTGCCAAAGCGGAAGATTTCCAATGCGCGGATGATCTGGC
The DNA here is from genome assembly GCA_025800345.1 of Mangrovicoccus sp. Lineage (GTDB taxonomy): Bacteria > Pseudomonadota > Alphaproteobacteria > Rhodobacterales > Rhodobacteraceae > JANSYP01. The sequence goes on from JAOXSB010000278.1 coordinate 1,206, forward strand.
GGCCCACGCTCATGGCTGGGTTGAGCGTATCAAACGGGTTTTGGAACACCATTTGCACCGAAGAGACCATATCGGTCTTGCGCTTGGCGATGGGGGTGTCCTGAATGGCTTGATCATAGAGCATGACCTTGCCATCGCTTGCGGTTTCAAGCCCCAGCAGCACTTTGGCCAGGGTGGATTTCCCGCAGCCGGATTCCCCGACAATGGCCAGAGTTTCGCCCTCGCGGGCCTCAAAGCTGAGGGTTTCATTGGCCTTGACGACTTTGGCCGCCCCGCCGCCCAACAGCCCGTCGCCTGCAACCTCGTAGTATTTTTGCAGCTTATCGGCGCGCAGGACCACATCGCCCAATGCGCGCCTGTTGTGGCTTTCGCGGCTTTGCACCGGCGCGTGCCAATCGATGCTTCCAAAGCGCAAACACCGGCTTTGATGGCGGTCATTGCCGGGCACCGGGCTCATGGGGATCTCGCTGCTATCGCATTGGCCAGCGGCGAAATATTCGCAACGCGGCCCGAAATTACAGCCCTTGGGGCGTTCATGAGGCAGCGGAAAATTGCCTGGGATCGCCACCAAAGGACGGCTGTTTTTATCGGCCCCAGGCAAGGGGATCGAGCGGAACAGCGCCTGGGTATAGGGGTGGCGCATTTCGTCAAACACCTCCTCGATACTGCCGGTTTCCACCGCCTCGCCGGAATACATCACGCAAAGCCGGTCGCAGGTGTCCAGCACCAACCCGAGATTGTGGGAGATAAACAGCATCGATGTGCCGTATTTACGCCCCAGATCTTTCACCAGATCAACGATCCCTGCCTCGACCGTCACATCCAGCGCGGTGGTGGGCTCGTCCAGGATCAGCAGCGAGGGTTTGGCCATCAGTGCCATGGCAATCACAATGCGCTGTTGCTGCCCGCCAGAAAGCTGATGAGGAAAGCTATTAAACATACGCTCAGGATCGGGCAGGCGCACATCGGCAATGGTTTCCAGCGCCAATTTGCGCGCCGCCGCTTTGCTTGCCTTTTGATGGATCATAGGCACTTCCATCAATTGCGCGCCGATTTTCATGGCCGGGTTGAGAGAGGCCATGGGCTCTTGATAGATCATCGCTATCTCAGAGCCGCGCAGAGCGCGCAATTGCTTGGGGCTCATCTTGGTCAGATCTTGGCCTTTGAACTTGATCGACCCGCCGACAATACGCCCGTTCACCCCAAGATCTTGCATCACGCCCAGGGCCACGGTGCTTTTGCCGCAGCCCGATTCTCCTACCAGCCCCATGGCCTCGCCGGGCATAACCGTGCAGGAAAAATCCATCACCGCCGGGATTTCCCGCAGCCGGGTGAAAAAGGAAATCGAGAGATTTTCGATCTCCAAAATGGGGCCGTCATAATCGGGGTCAATCATGGCAGGGCTCCTTTCGGGGCGTTTGCGGCAGGGCGCGGGTCAATCTTTCAGGCTTTCTTCGCGCAGCCCATCGGCCAGAAGATTAAGGCCCAAAACCAAGCTCATCAGCGCGATGGCCGGCGGCAATGCTGGATGGGGGTAGATCGCCAATAGGCGGCGGCCTTCATTGATCGTGCTGCCCCAATCGGGGCTTTCGGGGCTCACGCCCAGTCCGAAAAAGCCCAGCGTGCCCAGCAAGATTGTAGTGTAGCCGATGCGCAGGCAGAAATCGACGATCAGGGGGCCGCGGGCATTGGGCAGGATTTCCCACAGCATGATATACCAAGGGCCTTCGCCGCGGGTTTGCCCGGCGGCCACATAATCGCGGGTTTTGATGTCGAGCACGATGCCCCGCACGATGCGGAACACGGTGGGCGCGTTCACAAACACCACCGAGACAAAGACGATCAGAACATTGGGCGGCATGGAGATCAACCCCAGCGGGTCCGCATCAAAGGCCAGCCCCGCATAAAGCCACAGCCCGATCACCAGGGTCAGGCCCACATATATATTGCGCTGCATGGGCTGGGTGAAATAGCGCGCATTCCACAGCACCACCAGAAACAGGATCGGAAACAGAAACAGCACGGCGGCCAGATAGGTGGGAATGCCGCTGGCCACGATCTCGGGTGTTACCAGCAGATAGAACAGCAAGATCACTGGAAAGCTCAGCACCAGATTGGCGATAAAGCTCAGAACTGTGTCGAGGATCCCGCCGAAATAGCCAGCGGGCAGGCCCAGGCTGATCCCGACCATAAAGGCGAAAAGCGTCGCCGCGGGCGCGATTTTAAGCACTTCGCGCGCGCCCATCACCATGCGCGAGAACACATCGCGGGCCAGGTTGTCGCCCCCCAAAAGGTAATGCCCGCCAATATGGTCGGGCAGGGCGCTGCCGGGCAGGGCGTTTTTCATGCCCGAGACCGCTGTGAGCGGATCATGGGGGATGATCATAGGGGCAAAGATTGCGGTGAAGACCCAAAACATCACTAAGGTGAAGCCGATCAGCCCGATGCTGCTGTCATATAGCTTGCCGTAAAGTCCCAAGCGCCGCTTGAACATGGCAGAGAGGCTCAAGGTCACGGCCAAGGCGATCCAGACCGGGGTGAATTGCATCAGGATTTGCGCGGCGATCTCGCCCCAGCTTAGCGGCTCCATGGGCGGGGCTCCTTAGCGTTAACGGCGGGGCGAAGGAAATATACGCTCATGATCATGCCACCCGAATACGCGGGTTGAGATAGACATAGCCAATATCGGATATCAGCTGGGTGATCAGCACCACGAAGACCGCCACCACCGAACAAGACAGCAGCAACTCGATGTCGTTATTTGAGGCGCCTTGCACCAAGGTCCAGCCAAAGCCTTTGTAGTTGAAAAGCGTCTCGACGATCACCACCCCGGTCAGCAGCCAGGGAAATTGCAGCATGATCACCGTAAATGGCGCGATCAGCGCATTGCGCAGGGCGTGTTTGATGACGATGGCGCGAAAGCTCAGCCCTTTGAGTCGGGCGGTGCGGATATATTGCGAGGTCATCACCTCGGCCATGGAGGCGCGGGTCATCCGGGCGATATAGCCCATCCCGTAAAGCGCCATGGTCAGAACCGGCAGGGTAAAGTTCTCCCAGGTTACGCCTTTCATAGCGCTGGCGGCAGAGCCTTTAAACCATTTCAGCCCCACAGCGGAAGAGGCGAAGATGGTGATGAATAAAACCCCCGAGACATATTCCGGGGTGGCAGTTGTGGCGATGGAAAAGGTGGAGAGCCCGCGATCCAGCTTTGAGCCCTCACGCATGCCGGCCAGAACACCGATGATCAGCGCCGAAGGCACCATCACCACCATGACCCAGAACATCAAAATCCCCGTTAGCCCCAGCCGGGTTTTGATGATGCTCGACACCTCATCGCGGAACACTGTGGAATAGCCAAAATCCCCTTGCAGCACACCGCAATAGCGCGGGGCGCTTTCGGCGGGGGTTTTGCTGTCGATGCAGCGCCCGGTGGTTTCGCCATCAGGGGTTTGCAAGGTCCAGCCTGGCAAGACACCGAGCCATTGCCCATATCGATTGATCAACGGGTCGCGATAGCCATTGCGGGTCAGCCAGCTTTCGACCTCGGTATCGGTCATGCGGGCATTGCCTTGGGTCTTGGCCAGCTTTTCCAGATTGGGATCAAGATTGGTCAGGGAAAAGACAATGAATGTCAGGCAAAGCGCCGTGAGCAGCATGACGCCAAATCGACGAAGTATGAAAAGCGCCATGGAACCCCTTAAAGTCGCCTAGAACATAAGTCTGGGTAGGGCCGGCGCGCGGGGCGCACCGGCCTTGGCTCTGCGGGCGGCAGAGCCTGTGGTGATCAGGCTTCAAGCCCGAGATAATGGATATTGATGATATCCTTTTGGTGGCGCTCGCCATTGAGCACCCCTGGGCGCACATGGCGGAAGACCGAACGCCAATAGGGCTGCACCACCACGCCTTCTTCGATCATGATCTCTTGCAGACGCTGCATCAGCACCCGGCGTTTGTCATGATCGGCAATGGCCATGGCCTCGCCCAACAGCGTGTCGAATTCTTCATTGGCAAAGCCGGACTCGTTCCACGCCTCGCCCGAGCGATAGGCCAAGGCCAGCACCTGCACCCCCAATTCGCGGCCATTCCAATTGGTCGAGCTGAACGGATATTTCGTCCAATCATTCCAAAAGGTATTGCCGGGGATGATGGTGCGTTTCACTTTGATACCCGCATCGCGCAGCTGGGCTGCCATCGCATCGGTGGTGTTGCGGCGGTAATCATCATCGATCGAGATCAATTCGTGCTCATAATCGAGCATCCCGGCCTCTTCGAGAAGGCGGCGGGCCTCTTCGGGATTGGGCTCGAAAGGCGGCAGTTCCGCATATTCAGGATGCTGCGGCGAGACATGGTGGTTTTCGGCGACAGTGCCGCGACCAGAATAGCCCAGTTCCAGCAGCACGTTATTGTCCACCGCCAAGGCCAAAGCCCGACGCACCCGCACATCCGCATAGGGTTTTTGCCCGTCAATTTCGGCATTTTGGTTGGTGCGGATCACCACGGTGGAGGTGGTGGCAATCTCTGATTGCTCCCAGCCGATGGCGTCATAAATATCGATAAACTCGCCGACACTGTCGTAATTCATATCGATCTCTTCGGCCTCAGCAGCGGCCACGGTGGCCGCGGGATCAGTGCCAAGATCGATGAATTCGACCCGGTCCAAATAGGCCTCGCCCCAATAGCTTTGATCGGGATCTTTCTCGAGCACGGCGCTGACGCCCACCTCGTATTCCACCACTTTATAAGCGCCGGTTCCCACGAAATGATCGCTGGGCAGCGTGCCGATCAGATCGCGATGCATCACCGCGGCGGTATATTCGGTCAGCGATGGAATGATGGTGATATCCGAGCTGGGCAGGCTGAGCTTAACGGTCAGATCATCGACGATGGTGACAGCGCCCTCGCGCAGCTTGCTGGTTTCTTCATCCACCAGAACAGCCAGGCGCGAGGCCATGGAATTGCCTTCCACGGTTTTATCGCACCAGCCTTCGATATTGGCCGCCACATCCGCTGAGGTGAAGGCATCACCATTATTCCACATCACCCCGGGGCGCAGTTTCAGCAGATATTCGGTGGCGTCCTCATTGACCTCCCAGCTTTCCAGCAGCTTGCCGTGGAAAGATCCATCGCGTGCCACTTCAACCAAGGTTTCAAGCACGCCGCTGAGCACGTTGTAATATTGGGTGAAATCATAGGTGCGCGGGTCTTTTTGGCCAAAAACCTGCATCTCGATGCGCAAGCTGCCCCCCATGGGCGGCGTCACCCGGCCGGTTTCTGCCGCAGCAGGGCGCGCGCCGATCAAACCGTAAGCGGCACTGGCGGTGAGCCCAAGCGCGGTGGCGCGGCTGAGAAACTCCCTCCGGCTCATTTTGCCATCCAGATGTTCGGTGGCGAAGAGGCGCGCGGCGCTGTGTAGCTTGGGGGTTTCTGGGGATGCTGGCATGGAGATCTCCGTGACGTCCGTTGATGTTCCTATGGCTCAA
>JAOXSB010000009.1 GCA_025800345.1 Mangrovicoccus sp.
ATTGGCTCTGGCCTCGGTCACGCGCAATTTCGACAAGAAAGAAGAACATACCCTGGTGGTGATCATGACCGCCACAGCCCTGTCCAGCCTGGCGATGATATTCTACCCGGTCTTGTTGGCCTGGGCCGGGTTTTCCCATCAGGAAGAAGGGGTGATTTTAGGGGCCTCCATCCATGATGTCGCCCAAGTGATCGGCGCTGGTTTTTCCGTCTCGGAAACCACGGGCGAGACCGCGACCCTGGCCAAAATGATGCGCGTGGCGCTGCTTCCTGTCTTGCTTTTGATCGTGCCGGCCCAAACTGGCGGGTCCCGCAGCGGTTTTCCCCTGCCCTGGTTTGTGGTGGTTTTTGTGATCCTGATGGGGGTCAATCAATTCGCAAACCTGCCCGCGCCGGTGATTGATGGCGCGCGCACTCTGTCCACCGCATTGCTGATCACCGCGGTGGCTGCCCTGGGCCTGAGCAGCGCCCCGCGCCAGCTTTTGCGCGCCAGCGGCCAGGTTTTCGCCGTGATGGCCGGGCTAACCATATGGCTGCTCTTGATCATATCGCTTGGGGTCTGGCTGCTGTGAGGTGAAACCCCCGCCAGGCTGCGCGTCACCAAGCGGAACGCCCCTTGGGGCCCATCAAAGATAGCCACCCCGCCGCAGCGGAGTGGCCATGGCATTCTCACGCTGGGCGGTAAATCTTTGCAAGCTGGCCGTAAGCGACGTGATATTCTGCGCGCAGCCGGGCCACGAGATCGGCGGTGCGTTGCACTTCTTTCACCGCGCCGATGCCTTGGCCCGCCCCCCAAATATCCTTCCAGGCTTTCTTATCGCCATTGCCCCCGGAGCCGAAATCCATCTTGCTTGGATCGCTTTCGGGCAGGTTATCCGGATCCATTCCAGCATTCACGATGGACGGTTTGAGGTAATTGCCATGCACCCCGGTAAAGAGGTTGCTGTAAACAATATCCTCCGCCCCTGAGGCCACGATGCAATCTTTGTAATCATCCACGGCGCGGGCCTCTTTCGTGGCGATGAAAGCCGAGCCCACATAGCCCAGATCCGCGCCCATAGCCTGCGCAGCCAGGATCGAGGCCCCCGAGCCAATCGCCCCAGACAGCAGCAGCGGCCCGTCAAACCATTCGCGGATCTCACGGATCAGCGCCAAGGGCGATTGCGTGCCTGCATGGCCCCCGGCTCCGGCGGCCACGGCAATCAACCCATCCGCGCCTTTCTCAACGGCTTTGCGCGCAAATGTGTTGTTGATGATGTCATGCAGCACGATCCCACCATAGGAATGCACCGCTTCGTTGATCTCGGGCCGCGCCCCGAGCGAGGTGATAATCACCGGCACCTTATATTTCACGCAAAGGGCTAGGTCTTCCTGCAACCGGTTATTAGAGCGATGCACAATCAAATTGACCGCAAAGGGGGCCGCCGGGCTATCGGGATTGGCGGCATCATATTCGGCCAGGGCCTCGGTGATCTGGATCAGCCAGCTTTCAAAGCTTTCCTCGCCGCGGGCATTGAGCGAGGGGAACGAGCCCACAACCCCCGCCTTACATTGTTCGATCACCAGTTCGGGGCAGGAAATGATGAAAAGCGGCGAGGCCACCGCAGGCAGTTTCAGATTGGTCTTTAGGATATCAGGCAGGGACAAGAGAAACCTCGTATTGGCTCTTAGAATGATCGCCAGACCCAAAGATAGAAGCCGCTTCATCGCCCCATCTATCTGGTCCGGTTTGCGGCAAATTAGAGCCAGGCCCGGTTGAAGACGATTGGCGGATTTGACATAATTATGGTGAAATTTGCCAAAGGTGCGGAATGAAGATCGCGATTGCTTTGTTTGACGGCTGCTATGCTTCTAGCTTTTCCGGGCCGCAGGATGTGTTTCAAATCGCAAATTACCTTGGGCAAAGCCCCGATAGCTTCACCGTGGCGCTGCTCTCGGACAAGGGACGCCCCGTAAAACTGGCCAGTGGCGGCGAGGCGCAGACCATGGGCGGGTTTGACCATAACACGCCCTATGATCTGATCTATCTGCCCTCATTTCCCTATTTCGGGGAAGCCGAGCTTGATCAATTGATCACGCGCAATCAGACACTGATCCAATGGCTGCAATCCGCTTGGAACCAGGGCGCTGTGCTCAGCGCCAGTTGCACCGCGACATTCCTTTTGGCGGAAACCGGGCTGCTCAACAAAAGGAAAGCCACAACAACCTGGTGGTTAGAGCGTCAGTTCCGTCAACGCTATCCTTCGGTGCTCTTGGACAAGCAAGCGATTATGACCCGCGACAACCGGATCATGACCGCTGGGGCCATGACCTCTTCGCTGAATCTGATCATCGAAATCGTGGCGCAGTTTGGATCAACGGATCTGGCCCAACGCTGTGCGCGGGCTTTGATGATCGACACAAGCCGGCAGGTGCAGCCTTTTCAGCAAAGCCTGGTTTTGGATGCCAGCAGCACCCATCCAGTGGTGCAGCGCGCCCAGCATTGGCTGCAAAACCATCTGACCGAGCGGATCGAGATCCCGCGATTGGCCGAACATCTGGGCGTCAGCCCGCGCTCGCTCAACCGCTATTTTCGCCAAGAATTAGGCCAGACTACGCTGGAATATTTGCAATCCTTACGGGTGGAAAAAGCCAAGACGCTGTTGGAACGCACCCGGCTGCCCCTGGCTCAGATCGTAGCGGATGTGGGCTATAGCGATGTGCGGTCTTTTACAGCGCTGTTTCACAGGCAAGTGGGGATGAGCCCGCGCGCCTATCGCGACCAAACCCACCTTTAAGCAGGACCACATGTCTCCCACACCACGCAAATAAAGGCGAGAATGCGGCAGATTTTTTTTAGCTGCTAAACCTGGTTCTCAAACCACATTATCTGGTTTAGTATCGATATTATATTACTAAATATCTCTGTGCGATACACGGCCCCTTGCCCTGCGGTTCGACTCCATTTGAGAGATCCATAATGCAGGATATGAAGGTTACGACCAGCCAAGGACCAATCCACCAACTTGGGGCCGACAGGGCGTATTTTCTGTTTCTCACCCATCTGCAAACAGCAACGAAACAGAGGCTGGCCTGGCCCGTCCAGACAGTTTCTGAAATCGGCACCGGAACAAGCTTGGGCCTCGGGAACTGTTCTATTCTGGCAGGCGCCGAAAGGTATCAAGGGCTTGATGGCTTTGATCATTTGAACCGCGCAGATCACTGGCCGCTTCTGGAGCAACTTATCGGGTACTTTCAAAAGCGCGCGCCCGCAACGCTTGGCAATGGCGGACAGAGCATCGCGTGTCCCCAGAATATGATTGCCAACGAGATACTTGAAAACAGCCTGTCACAGCCATTTTTTAACAGCGCTGCAAACGGATCTGAGGGGCTTTCTCAACGGTCAAGCATCGCAGCGCTCCCTTTATATGGCTCCTTACCGAGAGCGCTATAAAGACCCGACAGAAAGCACCGACTTTCTGCTCAGCACCGCCACTTTTGAACATGTAGAGCCACTGGAGCTTGGCCATGAAGCCTGTTGGGGGCTTTTGAAGGCCGACGGCTGTGTGTCCCATTCGATTGACCAAACCAGCCCCAGATGGAACACGCTCTTGGAACGGGCATTGGCAATTGTCTAGGGAAGATTGGGAGCATTATTCACAGCAAAAGAGCTTTTCGCTGAACCGTGCACCCGCCAGCAGCCAAGTGAAGCTTAAGATCGAGCAAGACCTTGATATTCTTAGCCTTTAGAGACGTTACATGGATACGGATCTGACCTGGAAAGATCTCGCGCCAGAGTTTCAGTGGCTGAATTCAGAGGATTTACGCACCTCCGGGCTGCATGTGATCGCACTGAAACCCAAAAGTTCCATAGTCATTGATGACGCAACCCCTGTGGGCGCGCTTTAAACGCGTTCAAGCAAAACCTTGATAAGTCGGGATCTATGGCGGTGTTTGGCCCGGCCGCTGGTTTGGCGCAAGCGCGGTGGCCCAAGGGCACGCCCCGCGCGCCCTTGGGTTAACCTTATGGCAGATCCACCGCCTGGGGAGCGACCGCCGCGAGAGGCGCGGGGGCAAAATTGCTCAGCATCGTCTCAAGATCAGGCCCATCGCCTTTGATCACACCCTGTGCCAAGATCCAGGCGGCCTCATCCACCAGCAGCTCGGCCAAACCCGTATCAAGCTTGAGCCCAATATCCACATCTTCCCACATCGCTGCCAGATCATCCGTGGACATCGCCCCTTTCATCGACGCGCTGACCGCTGCCATGGCCGCCGCTGGATCGGCTGCAACATCCGCATCCGCCTTGGCCAATGCGCCCATGAAAGCCTCAAGCACTTCAGCGCGCTCACCGATCATCTCGGGCGAGGCCGACAAGATATAATGCACTTCATAGCCAGGCACCCGCAACTCGGCGTAATTCTCCCCAAGGCTGGCTTTGGCCGCGCTGTAAAAAGACGGGAAAGGCACGATCGCATCCACATCGCCCCGGGTCACAGCCGGGACCAAATCCGGTGGCGCGGCGCTCACGATCTCGGCCTCCACCCCGGCATCGGACAGCACCCCATCAAGGCAAAAATTCACATTAGTGCCGATGGTGGTGCCGATTTTCTTGCCCGCAAGATCGCTGGGGCTGGCCACATCACCGCTGCTGTTATTGAGGATCACCCGCGAACCGGTGAAGCGTGCAAGATCTGCAACCACGCCAAATTCTTGCCCGGTTAACGCGCCCACTGCGGCTGGAAACTCGGCCATAAAGGTGATATCCACCTGCCCGCCCAGCATCGCTTCGAACCCTTCGCGCCCGGTGCGAAACGCTACAAAATCAATATCAAGACCGGCCTCTTCGAAATAGCCTTTCTCGATTGCGATATCCACTTGCGGAGTTTGTGGGTTCGGGGTCCAGGCAAAGGTCAGTTGCTCGGCAATGCCCAAACTGGGCAGGCCAATCAGCGCGGTCACGGCAAAGGTCTTGAGAAGGGTCATGTCACAGTCTCTCCGATGGGGAATGTCAAAAGGCACTCAGGGTGTCTTGCGGCCGCAGCAGGCCAAGGATTTCTTCGCGGATATCAAGCAGCTGAGATCCTGAGCGATTGAAGGCGCGCGGCCGTTCTTGGCGCAGCGGATAATGGCGGATCAAACGGCCCGGCGCCTGGCTCATGACCCGCACATCATCGGCCAATAGCAAAGCCTCATCCACATCATGGGTCACAAACAGCACAGTGGCGCGATGCTTTTGCCAAACATCCAGCAACAACCCATGCATGCTGATCCGAGTTTGCGCATCCAGCGCGCCAAAGGGTTCATCCATCAACAAAACCTTTGGCCCAACCGCAAAGGTGCGCGCGATGGCCACCCGCTGCTTCATGCCGCCTGAAAGCTGCTGAGGAAACTTATCCGCATGAGGGCCAAGCCCCACCTCGTCTAATGCGGCGCGGGCCCGGTCAATTTCCTCACTGCGCGGTAATTTGAATTGCTTGAGCCCAAAACGCACATTGCCAAGGGCCGTGAACCAGGGAAACAGCGCATATTGCTGAAAAATCACCCCCACATCATTGGACGGGCCGGCGATCGCGCACCCATCCAGGGTCAGCCGACCTTCAGACGGGGCGACAAAACCTGCAATCGCATTCATCAATGTGGATTTTCCGCAACCCGATGGGCCGATAAGCGCTGTGAATGTGCCCGGTTCTAGGGTGAGATTTGTACGCGCCAATGCCGTCACCTCGCCTTTCTTCGCGGCAAAGCGGATCACGACATCCTCAATCTCGACGCGGCCCACATCATTCGATGTCACCATCAGCCCTGCTCCCAATGAACGAGTTTCTGTCCGATGCGATGGACGATGTAATCGACGCAGGCCCCCAGGATCCCCAAGATGATCAGCAACGCAAACATGCGATCGGTGCGGATATATTGGCGCGCTTCTTGCAAACGAAAGCCAAGCCCTTGGGACGCGCCAGAAAGCTCCGCCGCCACCAGGCTCAGAAATGCCAGTGCCACGCCCAGGCGAATGCCTGCGAAAATATGGGGCGCAGCGGCAGGCAAGATCACGGTGAGAAATTCCCGCAGCCGAGAAGCCCCCAAAGACCGCGCCGCCCTCAAATAGGTTTCGGGCACATATTCCATGCCGTGATGGGTGTTGAACCAGACCGTCAGAAAAACCGTGTAAGAGACCACGAAATATTTCGACCCCTCACCGATCCCAAACCAAACGATAGCCACGGGCACCAGCGCGATTGCCGGGATCGGGCGCAGCAAATTGAGGAACGGGTTTAGCAATAGGCGCACTAAGGCGATACGCCCGGTCATTAATCCAAGGCTCACCCCAAGACTGGCCCCGATCAAAAAGCCAATCGCCGCGCGGGTCAGTGAAACCTGCAGATCACTCGGCAGGGTGCCGTTTTCCCACATTTCAACGGTTGCGGACCATACTGACCACGGCGCGGGAAAAATGGCTTCGGGGGTCGCCCCGGACAGGCCCACCAAAGCCCAAAGCCCTAACACGAATCCAAAGGACACCAACGGCCCGCCCCGCCCGGCCCAAAGGCTCAGCCGCGCGCTCCAATGGGGCGCAGCAACAGGGCGCTTGCCCGAGGCCTTCGCGGCGCTCACAGCCATGGCATTTGCTCCTTGCGATAGCGATGGGCCCGGAAACAACTATTGGTCGCCCCACTGATGAACTGGTTCAGCGGGGCAGGATATTCGGCAAAATCTGGGATCACATATTCCCAAACCAGATCACCCGCCTGGGTGACTTCGAACAATCGGCCAAAGGCGCTCTCGCAGATCAGAGTATTGCCGTTCCAGAGCCGCTCGGCGGATCCCATGAAGGGGGAGAAAAAGGAAATGGGCGTAGGATCGGTATAGTCCCAAATAACCTGCATCGTTGCGGGATCAAACTCCAAGGCCCGCGAATATGGATTGGACGACCCAGGCCGGAGATTGCCATTGTCGAAACACAAAATTTTGCCGTCATGCATCTCGATTGGGGTGTGCTGCTGGGCAACGATATCGGGCCCCGCATGCCAAACAATCTCACCCGTGGTCTTGCGCACTGCGATCACACCCGATGTGGTGCGTAGGCTCATCAGCACCAACCCATCACGGGTTTCCGACACCCCGTTGATCATCGGCCAATGCCGACGATCAAAGATCGGATGAATGGGCAAATCCGCGGGATCAATATGATCCCAGATACGCCATTCCCAAACGGTTTGACCCGCGCGGTTCACTTCCCGAACAATATCCGATTGCACCACCCCATCATCCCCATCCTTACGGGGGTCACCCCCGGTGACACGGGCCGCTTTGTCCGCGGGCAAAGGGGCTGCCACGGTGTAAAGCAGATGGCCATTGGCCAACCATTGCGCGTCATGATGGTGGTAAATATCTTCATGACGCCACAGGGTTTCACCCTCTGGGCTGACCTCATAGAAATCCCCCCCATGCCATAGATCCCAGGCGGGATAGAGCCCGGCAGAGGTGCTATGGCTGCCATTATAGCCAAGATTGCCATTGCCCAAGATCACAGCATCGCGCCCAGGGCGCACCGGCATGTCCCAGCGGTGACATTTGCGCCCATTGATATCCACAAGATCGACGACCCCACCGCCGGTTTGGCGCGCATAGAGCGTATACCCCCCCGCACTGCGCGCCGGATCCAGCCCTGTCAGACCAATCTGTCGGCGGCACATGGTGATCTGAGAGGGCTGGTCTTGCCAGGCTATGGCTTGGGTCGGGTCCATTCGCTCGCCTCCATTAAAACGATTTAATGCAACATTGCGCTTGAGGAGCGCTCAGTAAATCGTTTTAATAAAAAGGTAAGGCAGATGCTCAACAACGCTCAAAGAACAAGCGTATTTTTCAGGGCATTGCCCAATGGCAAGGCAGGTTTTGCACAGTGAGCGGTCCGATCACCTCCCGAAAAGTCACCGTTACCGATGTCGCCCGGCGGGCAAAGGTATCTCCTGGCACCGTATCGAACGCCCTGAGCGGCAAGCGCCATGTCAATGCGGAAACGCGGCAGCGCATTGAGCAAGCCATTGAAGAGCTTGGATATGTGCCCAACCTGACCGCCAGACAGATGCGCACCGGGCGCAGCAACACGATCGCCATCGCCTCCTCCATGTCAGTGGGGGTGGCCGCGGGCCCCTCTAAGCTTGGTTTTTTGATGGAGATCGCCGCAGCCGCCGCCATTACCGCCCTAGAACGGAACACCGCGCTGATCCTCATCCCGCCAATTGATAACCCTCAAAGCGCGCTGGATCAGCTTTCCGTGGATGGGGCGCTGATCGTTGAGCCCGAACGGGATGATCCCATGCTGGAGACGCTGATCCGGCGGCGGGTGCCCACGATCTGCATCGGTGCCCCCCCAGAGATGACACTGCCCCATGTGGCGCTAGAGTATTCAGCAATGGCCAATTTGCTGATCGATCATCTTTTGGACTGCGGCTCCCGGCACTTTCCACTGATCCTGGGCCAGAGCGACCGTCAAACCAATCGCGATTTTCGCGCCGTCTATCTTGCCCGCGCCAAAGCCGAAGGCCGCCCGGCCCATATTATCGAACTGCCCGAACAAAATGCCGAAGCCGCCGCCGAAACCGCTCTGCGTCAACAGATGGAGCAAGGACTAAGCTTTGATGGCATTCTGGTCCCGGTGGACGCCATGGCGACAGGGGTGATGCGCGCCTTGCGCGGGGCCGGGCTGAACATCCCCGGCGATGTTCGCGTGGTCACACGCTATGATGGCCTGCGGGCGCGCCAGGAAACCCCAGCTCTCACAGCAATCGATTTACAGCTTGATGAAGTGGCCCGTATCGCCACCGAAGCACTGGCGCAGATGATCGAGCAAGTGGCCATCCCGCCTATCATTAAGGCGCCAACGCCGCGCTTGCTGGCCCGGCGCTCCAGCCTTCTCAGCTAAAGACACCATCGCCTGGGTTGAAGGCTCAAGCTTTCCCCAAAAGGGTGCAGAAACCACACGATCAGCGGGCCGGACAAACCGGCCCGCAATCCTGACAACATTAGGCAGAGGCTAGACCCAATCCACGCCGTTTTCCGTCATGGGCAATGCGCCAATCCGCAGATTGCTTTGGGCCGAGATCGCATTGGCAAGGGCTGGTGCCGCAGGCGGAGTGCCCGGCTCTCCAACCCCGGTGGGCGGCTCAGCAGAGGGGATAATGTGCACATCAATCCCGCCGATATCGCTGATGCGGAGCGGCTCATAATCTGGGAAATTATACTGATCCACAGCGCCGCCCGTCAGGGTGATCCGGTCGCGCATCACATGGCCAATCCCATAACCGATCCCGCCTTCCATCTGCGCGGCAATCACATCAGGGTTAACAGCGATGCCGCAATCGACAACGCAGGTGACATTCTCGATGCGGATACCAGATTCTGGTGCCCCCGAGATCTCGACCACCTCAGCCACGTATGAGCCAAAGGATTTATGCACGGCGATGCCTTTGCTATGGCCCGCTGGCGCGCTGCCCCAGCCAGCCTTTTGCGCGGCCAATTTCAAAACCCCTGCCATACGCTGCTGATCTGCGCCGTCTCCGGCCAGATATTTCAGGCGAAAGTCCACTGGATCGGCCCCAGCCGCTTGCGCCGCCATATCCATCATGACTTCCATCACATAAGCGGTGTGCGAATGCCCAACCGAGCGCCACCAAAGCGTGCTGGTCGCTTTTTCTGTATCGGTCAGTCCGAAAGAGCCATTTGGGATCTGATAAGGCGTGTCTGCCGCGCCTTCGACGGAGCTGTGATCCACCCCGTCCTTGACAAAACTCGCTTCAAAAGGGGTGCCTTTGATGATCGATTGTCCCGCAACCTGGTGTTCCCAGCCGACGATATCGCCATCGGCTGTCAGCCCAACGCGCACTTTATGCCCAAAGGCGGGGCGGTAATACCCCGAGCGCAAATCATCCTCGCGCGACCATACAAGTTTTACCGGCCGCGCCCGGTCGGTCATGGCAAAGGCCAGCCCGGCCTCGACCTGGTAATCCGCATCCGGCGTGGCGCGGCGACCAAAAGAGCCCCCCGCAAGCATGGTCTTGATCTGCACCTTCTCCATGGGCAGCTCAAGGATTTGCGACAGGGCCATATGGGGCCCTGTGGGCATCTGAGCCCCATCATGCAGGATGATCCCCCCATCGGCCAAAGGCTCGATCGTGCAATTGAGCGGCTCCATCGGCGCATGGGCCAGAAGCGGGAAATAAAACACCTGCTCTACAACCTGATCGGCCGCGTCAATCGCCGCACGGGTCGCGGCAAAATCGGTTTTATTGACGTTATAGGTGGGCTCTGCCTCAAGCGCCGCGCGGATCTCGGCTTCGATCTCATCGGAACTGCGCGTCTCGGCCCCTGAGCTGTCCCATGTCACCTCAAGGCTCTCGCGGGCTTGCATCGCCGCCCAAGTGTTTTCCGCATAGACCGCAACACCGGCTTTGTTGGGCAAGATCGCGGCGTTGATATAGCCTTTCACCTGACGCGCGGCGCTGTCGTCAAACCCGGTTGCCAAGGCCCCGCGCTGTTCAGGGCGGGCAATCATCGCGATCATCTGATTTGGCAGGTAGACATCCATAGCAAATTGGGCGCTGCCATCGGTCTTGATCGCGCTGTCCAAACGGCGCACCGAGGCGTTGCCGATCAAACGGAATTCCGAAGGGTCTTTCAGATCTGGATTTTCAGGCGGGGCCAGCTCAGCCGCGGCGGCCACAAATTCGCCCAAAGGCGCGGAGTGACCTGCCCCCGAAATCACGCCTTCCTCTAAGCTCAGATCCCCGGCATCGACCTGCCATGCCTCTGCGGCGGCTTGCAGCAACATCTCCCTGGCCGCAGCGCCCGCCTGACGGTACTGCAAGAACGAATTTGCCATAGCTGTGGAGCCGCCGGTGCCTTGGAACGGGCCGAACATCAGGTTGTTATAGACCTGCGGGTTTGATGGCGCGAAATCAAAGTAAATTTGATCCATGCGCAAGCCGATCTCTTCGGCGATCAAGGTCGAAAGACCCGTGGCAGGACCTTGGCCCTTCTCAAAATGCTTTACAATCGCGGTCACAGAGCCATCGGCCCCGATCCGCACAAAGGGGTTGAGCATCGCGGAATTGCCCGCGGCCAGCGCGCCTTTTGGGGTGACCCCGATGATCAGCGCGGCCCCCGTTGCGGCGGCCCCTTTAAGAAACCCTCGGCGAGATGTTGATACGGTCACGCTCACGCCTCCAAGATCTCAGCCGCGCGCTGGATCCCGGCGCGGATACGTTGATAGGTAGCACAGCGGCAGGCATTGCCATGCATATAATCGTCGATCTCTTGCACACTGGGCTTGGCATTCTCGCTCAGCAAGCCAACCGCCGACATGATCTGCCCGGACTGGCAATAACCGCATTGCACAACGTCTAGTTCGACCCAGGCTTGCTGCACCGCCGCGCCGATGTCACTTTCGGCCATGGCTTCAATCGTGGTGATTTCGGCCCCATCCACATCATCAATATAGGTCTGACAAGATCGCACCGGCGCGCCATCAAGATGCACGGTGCAAACCCCACAAGAAGCCACGCCGCAACCGAACTTTGTGCCCGTTAGCTTCAATTCATCTCGGATCACCCATAGAAGCGGTGTTCCTGACTCCGCATTGACCTGATGTGTCTTGCCGTTCAGCCTTAAGGAAAATGGCATTGTGACCTCCCTGGGGTTTGTTTTGAGTTAGCCTGCGGCTATCATGGATCAACTAAGCACAGAAGGAATTGATCCTCTGCGGCGCAGCTAAAAAGGTTCTGCGCCGCCACTCGGGGCTGGTTTCACCGTGCCCCCGCGCAGCCTGTGCTTCAAACCCATTCCCGAGCACCGAAGATCTTTGGCGACAGCGAAACCCATGGGAATAAGGCCATGCCGCAGCCCACCACCGATCACGCCAATTTAAAGACAAGAAAATTGCGATAGCCTGCTGAACCATTTCCGCGCTGATTTTCCCGGCATAAACGCAATAGAGATGATAACTTTACGGAAATTGGCGAATTCTAAGCGTACATTGCCTAGACGAAAATACTGGTTGTGGTAAAAAAGAAGTGGAAAATTTGTCCACTCGAATCAATTTAGATTTTGCTTAGTCTTTTTCGTATCGACACCCAATCTCTATTAATATCTTATAAAATTACTGTTCTGAGGTGACCTGTGAACTTTTTGTCTATCTCCGTTGATGATTTAATCTCGTATCAAGCATTCAAGAATCATTTCGGAGGCCAGCTCCACACCCCGAATATTGATCGATTGATGGAATCTGGCACCAATTTTGATAATGCATTTTCCCAAGTCGCCAAATGCAACCCATCGCGCACCTCTATCCTGTCGGGTCAGCGCCCAGAAGAAACCGGGGTGCATGACAACAATGTTGTCTGGCACGAAAATGTCGCTGTTTCCGATACTTTACCCTATATTTTAGCGGTCAATGGCTTTGATACTGATGTAATCGGCAAAGTATATCACAAACCCGCTGACGAGCTCCCAGGGGCTGCGAAACTGCCATTCGATGCTTCGACCGATAAAAGCCTTTGGCAGGCCGCTCCCGGCCCATTCAAAACGGGGGCCATAAGCCAGCCCGAAGAAGAGCACGGAGATTATATAAATACCAGCACAGCGATTGAGGCGATTGAAAATTGGCAGCCTGGCGAGCAAAACGCCGTTTTTTTAGGAATTTTTCGCCCACACGGCCCATATTCAGCGCCACAAGAGTATTTTGATCTTTACCCTCTGGACGAGATCAAATTGCCGGAAACAATGGAAAACGACCTTGATGACGTGCCCGAGTTTATGCAGGGCCTGGTTGTTGACTGGTACCACCAAAAAATATTGACCGCCGATTACTGGAAAGAAGTCCTCCAATCTTATTTTGCTTGCGTCTCTTTCGCGGATGCCCAAGTAGGCCGCGTTCTAGATGCGCTTGAAGCAACGGGTATGGATGAAGAAACCCTGGTTATGCTGTGGAGCGATCATGGCTATCATCTGGGCGATAAAGAGCATTGGCATAAATTCACCTTATGGGAAGAATCCGCGCGCGCGCCTTTGGTGATCCGCGACCCCAGCTCTGATGTGTCCGGCCGCAATGTGGAAACCCCTGTTGAGCTTTTGGACATCATGCCCACCGCATTGGATCTGCTAGGGGTCGCCCCGCCTAAGGAGCTGGCGGGCAAATCCTTGCGGGATTTCATCGAAGCCGAGAGCTACCCCCAAGAGGGCACAGCCTATACCACCATGTATGGCAGCCTCTCCATTCGCACCAACACCCATCGGCTAACCATTTACGAGGACGATTCCGTAGAGCTTTACGATCTGGTTGCGGATCCCAATCAGTTCACCAATCTCGCCGGCATCGCCGCACAAGCCGAGCTCCAACAAAATCTGACCAAGCAACTTTTCGAACATGCCGAGGCCAATGGATGGCTACGAGCCTACGGATCTGTCGATCTAAGCAGTGAGACAACGGGCAAGCTGGTGGTATTCCCCACCGGCGATGCAACGGTGCTCGGCGGCCAAGGGGATGACACGTATTTTCTAAGACAAATCGGCGAGACCATTATCGAAGCTGCCAATGGCGGGCGAGATCGGGTCTATTTTCGCGATGATCTGACCTTGCCTGAAAATATCGAAGACGCCATCGCAATTGAGCGCACAGCCGCGAAATTCTCAACAGTTCATGGAAATGAGCTAGATAACTTGATCAATGGCGCCACCAATATCTTTGGCTATGCCGGAAACGACTGGCTTGGTTTGGGTGACGCAGGCACAGCAGATGGCGGCGCAGGCGATGACGAACTGCGCGGCTCTAACTTAGCCGATACCCTCTTGGGCGGTGACGGCAATGATTTCCTGTTTGGCAGAAACGGCGATGATGTCCTGCGGCCGGGCAAAGGCAATGACAAAGTCCAAGGCACTGGCGGTGTTGATACAGTCGATTATCGGGATCTAACGACAGCCGTCTATGTTGACTTGGCCAATCAGACAGCAACCTCCGAGAATAAAACCGATATCTTGCTCACGGTCGAGGCTGTTGCCGGAACCGATTTGAATGATGTTATTTTGGGGGATGCCCACAACAATATTTTCTATTTCTGGAGCGGCTACGATCAAATCGACGGCGCTGAAGGAACCGATATCGCGCAATTGGAATTCGCCTTCGCCGATGTAGAATGGATCGCGCCATCTGGCGAAACTGGCGTCATCATCAAACGCGTCGGCAGCCTATTGGCTGTCCTCAACGCCCATAACATCGAAACCTTCGCCTTCACCGATGACCAAGTCTACACTGTTGCAGAGCTTTTGGCCTCGGGCAAAGCGATTGCCGCCCCGCCTGTCGATGCGGTGGATGACCTTTTCGACTTTGCCCCAGGCGGTGATCTGCTGCTGGATGTGCTCAGCAATGATAAGCTTCCCGTGGGAGATTATTCCATCGCAATTGTCTCCCAAGGGGCCTATGGCCTCGCGCAGGTCTTTGATGATGAGATCCGCTATCTTCGCAATCCAGATGGTCCCCCGTTTTTCCCCGGCGACAGCTTTACCTATGAGATCAAAACCTCCGATGGCCTGCGCGATGTTGCGATGGTTACTATCGCAGCCGAAGAGACAGGCAATCAACCGCCGGTAATTGCGCCGCTGGGCGATCTGGAGGTGACTGAAACAGATGAGGTCACCGTGCCGATCTCGGCCAGCGATGCCGATGGCAATGACACCATCACCCTATCTGCCCTGATCATCCGACCCAATGGCATACCGGTGAACCCCGATACTTACGCACTCAGCGACTTTGGCGATGGCACTGGTGAGCTCGTTTGGAAAACCCCAACCCGCGCCGAGGATGGGGTGTATGACATCATCATCACCGCCGAGGATGGCGTGACCCCTGCGGTGACAGAGCAATTCACCATCACTGTGCGCGACACAAGCGCGGCGATGCCAGTGATTGAACCGCTGCCCGATCTGACCGTCGATGAAAAAGATGAAGTGGTGGTGCCGATCTCGGCCAGCGATGCCGATGGCAACGACACCATCACCCTATCTGCCCTGATCATCCGACCCAATGGCATACCGGTGAACCCCGATACTTACGCACTCAGCGACTTTGGCGATGGCACTGGTGAGCTCGTTTGGAAAA
>JAOXSB010000010.1 GCA_025800345.1 Mangrovicoccus sp.
CCCGGGCAGGATATAAATGCTTTTGAGGCCCGGGCGCGGCTGTTCAGCTGGCTGTTTATCTACACGGCTGTGGCCACGGTGGGGGCAAAATGGCTGGTCATCCTGCGCTTGGGTGGGATGCGTTTGGAGATGTCGAATTTCGGCACTTTGGTGCTGATCGGACTGCTGGGCCTGCTCATCGTGATGCAGCGCCGTTTTAAAATGCCGATCGTGCTCAATGTCTTGTTGATTTTGCAGCTGGTCTTAGCGGCCTGTTTTATCATTCGGGGTGATCCCCCAACCATTGTGATCATGTCCATCGCGGCGACTTTAGGCGGCTATAGCATTGCCAATGCCACGAGCATGCGGGATTCAAGCCCGGTCTTCTATGGCGCTGTGACCTTTTTCGGCTTTTTCGTTCTGTCTTCCTTCCTGGCGGGCGTGGATCTGGTTGGCGGGTTTTTGGAGTATCTCACCTCGGGCAATCGCGACCGGTTCAACTATTGGATCATGCGCCCGATCTATAATGCCTTCACCTCAAGCAGCGGTGGTGCTGACGCGGAATTTAGAACTCAGTTGAACAATTCCGTGGCTGGGACTTGCTCGCTCATCTATATGCTGGCTTGTGCTTATGCGCTGCATGGGGAACGGCGGATGATCCCGGTAGCGCTGTTTGCGCTGTTGTTGGTCTTTGCGCTTTTCTCCAGCAGCGCGGTGCTGACCTGCCTTTTGTCTACATTCGTTTTTGCGCTTTATTATCTGCGCCACTCCAAAAGCGTTTTCGGACTATATCTGTTCTTTGTTGTGGGCATTTTGGGGGTGTTGGTCGCTGGGCCGATCGCGGCGGAATATATGTCTTCAAATGTAGATGGGGATAGCTACACAAGGGCGACCCGGTTGCGCCAATATGCCGGCGCGTTCGACTATATTGATGGGAACATGCTGTTTGGGGTGGGGCTGATCAAAGTGGATGGTCATGTGCCCCATAATTTCTTTTTGTTCGCCTTTTCCGCAGTCGGTCTGTTTGGGGCCTTTGCCTCCGGGTTTATCCTGCTTTACGCGATCTGCATGTCTGTGATTGGGGCGTATGGAGGGCTGGTCAAAGGCATCCGCCAGCCGGAGATTTTGATCGCCACCTGTTTGCCGATCCTCTTTGTCATCCGTTGCAGCGTTGGCGGTGCCGGGGGGCTGCCAGCGGGGGGTGGGATGGTGTCTTTTGCATTGGCATTGGTGGCCTGGCGCGGGATTGATTGGTCCCCGGTCACAGAAGAAGATCCTGAGCCCCTGCAAAAGCAAAGCCTGCCGGAAGGCGGCAAGGCAGCAGCAGCCGGGCTGGCGTAAACCGGCCCGGGCTAAGAGGCAAAAGCGCTTGATGCTGCGCGCCGCTTAGGCTGCTTGATGGCGCTGCGTGATTTTCCCGTAAACATCCATGAGATTTTCAAAATGGCGCTCAGGGCTGATCGTGTCATGCAAAGCGGCCCCATCAAAGGCGGGGATCTGATCCACCTGGGTCAGCGCTTCGGCCAAGGCCTCTACGCTGGGGGTTTTATAGATCAGCCCGTTTTTCCCATGCTCCACGCATTCCCGCGCAGCGCTCCAATTGCCGCACACCACGGGGATCGAGCGCATCAGCGCCTCGAGCGGCACTAAGGGCTGGCCTTCATACCACAGGCTGGGAAAGATCAGCGCCCGGGCTTTGCCAAGCCATTGCTGCACCTCTTCGGGGCTTTGCCAGCCGATAATCTCGGCCTCGGGATTGGCCGCTTCAATGGCCTCGCGCTCGGCCCCATCGCCCACGAAAACCGCCCGCACCCCCGCTTGTTTGGCCGCTTTTGCAAACATCAGCCCGCCTTTTTCCGGGTTAAGCCGCCCGATAAAAAGCATGATCTCATTGTCTTGGGCTTGCACCGGGGGCAGCGCCGGGGCGGGCACCGGGTTGGGCACATGGTGCAAATGGGTTTTGGGGCCGAAATAAGGCGAGAGCGCCTGTTTTTGCAGCTCTGAGATATAGATGATGTCTTGCAGCCCTTTGGGCATGCGCCCAGGGCCCCAAGTGGCCGCTTGGCGGGCCACGCGCCAGACCTTATGGGCCGGGTGGCGCACATCGCAATGGGTGGTCAAACAGGACGCGCCCAAAGCTTTGCGATGGCAAATCTCATGGCTTTGGTAATCGTAAAACCCGCCATTGGGACAGGCTAAGAAATACTCATGCATGGTATAGACCGTGGGCAGATGCCGCGCTGCTAGAACCGGCCCGATAGAAGGCGAGAGCGCTTTGGCATAGCCATGGCAATGCAACACGCTTGTGGCCGGGTCGAATTGCTGCGCCAAAGCGCGCAATTTTGTGGCCGCCTCGCGGTTCCAAATCCCCCGGCGCAGGGCGCGCAGCCGGTTAGGGTCTTCCAAAATATCCTTCTGATCCAGGCAGATCACATTGATATTGGGATGGTCCAATTCCGGGGCGATCGGGGCCACCGCCGCAAAGAAAGTCACATTGATCCCAGCGTCGGCCAAAAGCCGGGCGCTATCGATCGACACTTTGGCCTGACCGCCATTGATATGGGCAAAATCGCCAACCAGAAGAGCGTGCCTGAGTTCAGTCATGGGTAGGGGGTCCTTGGGCTGCCTGGGCGAATGGGGCGGGATCAGGTGAAAAGCTGGGTTTCAAGCTCTCCGGTGAGCGCATCAACCGCGGTGATTTCCTCTTCCGAGAGCAGTTTTTTCCAATAGCTGTTCAC
>JAOXSB010000015.1 GCA_025800345.1 Mangrovicoccus sp.
CGGCTGGCCCCAGTGATCACGACAGTTTTCCCGGTTAATTCACCCATCGGCCCTTTTCTCCTATCGGTTGCTGCGCCATGGTCGCCGCGCTGCTGCACCCTTGCGCAGCCATGGCTTTGCCACAATGGCAGATGCTGCGCTCTCGCGGATTTTTGAAAGGCTCCCTTATGCTGCCACGCCCAAGCAACGCAATTCGCCCGCTGATCCTTTTGCCTGCTCTGGCCCTGCCCCAGATGGCTTTTGCCGATATTACCGCCGCAGAGCTATGGGCCGATTGGCAAAGCGCGGCTGAGGCCCAAGGCGCCAGTGTAACTGCGGAAAACGTCTCTGAGACCAGCGATGGTCTGACCGTGAGCGGGCTGCGCTCGGTCTATGAGGATGAGCTGGCCAATTATGTGGTCACGGTGCCCGAGGTGGTGATGGCCAACCAAAGCAACGGCACTGTCACTTTGCGCATTCCCCAAGGCAAACAGGTGGAAATCACCGAAACGGGCGATGCCCCTGAACGCATGTTGATCGGGCTGGACAGCAGCCAATTGACCATGACCGCAAGCGGCACCTCTGCCGAAACCAATTACGCCTGGCAAGCGCCTGAAGTCACTGTGACTTTGCTAGAAGCGGACTCCAGCACCGCCCCTGGGGATTTAGACTTCACTTTCGCCCTGAGCGACCTGTCCGGCACGCTTACCGGCTATGATGGCGAGCCAGACGGGCCGATTGAGGCGTTTTTCAAAGCCGCGCAAAGCAGCTGGACCATCGCCATGACGGACCCTGAAGAGGGTGAGATGTTTGAAACCAATGCACGCCAGCAAGATATCGCAATCTCGCTGAACAGCGTTGGGCTGGATGCGGAAGGCCTGCCCCAAGAAGATGGCAAGATCGCTTTCACCTTCGCCTCAGCCACCGGCAGCACCAGCACCAGCCAAGGCGGCGAAGTGGTGTCCGAAGCCCAGCATGGCAAAGCCGATGTGGCCGTGAATATCAGCGCCACCCGCGCCGCTTATACCGCCAGCATTGATGCTATGTCCTTGCTGCTGAATGATCCCGAATTGCCGGTCCAACCGGTTGCGCTGGATTTGGAAAGCCTCGCCCTTGATTTGGACGCGCCCATTGCTGATGGGGAATCGCCGCAAGCGTTTGATCTTAATCTCGATCTGGCGGGCCTGTCCCTCTCTGATGACACCTGGGCGGGGATTGATCCGCAATCAGCCCTGCCTCGCGGCCCTATGGCCTTGCGCGTAGATCTGGCGGGCGAGGCGCTGGTTGGCGCGGCAGCCAAAGTGCCCGGCCTGCCCGCTGAGGCAACCCCTGGCTTTGCGCCCACCGATTTGGACGTGAAAGATCTGCAACTGCAACTGGGCGAGGCAAAAGCCCAGGCCACAGGCAGCTTCACCATGCCCAGCCCCGCAGAAATGGCCTCCGGTAATGCGGCTACACAGCCCGTGGGCGCATTGGATGTGATCTTGGTCGGTGTGCCCGAGCTGCTGGCACAATTGGGCCAATCGGGCTTGGTGCCACAACAGCAATTGATGGGCGCGCAGATGATGCTGGGCATGTTCGCCACCCCGCAAGAAGATGGCAGCCTGGCCAGCCGGGTGGAAACCACCCCGGAAGGCGCGCTTTTCGTGAACGGCAACCGCCTGCGTTAATAATTTCGCCGCGCCCCTGCCTGGCCAACACATGCTTGGCGGGGGCGCGGCTTTTACTAAGGCGGCAAACACGCCGCAGTTAAATCGCCCGCAGAATATGCGAAGAATTTAGCCAAATATTCCGCAACCATCCGGCCCTGTGCAGCCCTGGCCTCTTGTGCCAATGGGTTTGGATGTCTAGCTGCGACCAACCCGATCTAGTGGAGCGCCGATCTGTGACAGCCTCTTTGCCCAGCACTCCCCATGCACCTGATCAAGAAACCGATCTCGCCGCACTGGCCGAGGCTTTGTTAAGCGCCGCCCGCAAGGCCGGGGCCGAGGCCGCCGATG
>JAOXSB010000032.1 GCA_025800345.1 Mangrovicoccus sp.
TTTGCGCATGGCGGCCAGCGCCAATCTTAGCGGGCATACCCAGCCAGCCCATACCCGCTCTTTGCCAATGGGCGGTGGTAGCAACCTTGCCACCGCGCCCGCCAGCGGCCCGCTCAATGGGCGTATCGTCTGTATCGGAGCATCGACTGGCGGGGTGGATGCATTGCAACGGGTGCTCACGCGCATTCCCGCCAACGGCCCGCCGATTCTGATCACACAGCATATGCCCGAGGGATTTTTGCGCAGCTTCAGTGCGCGCCTAGACCCGCTTTGCCCGCCGAAAGTTATCCTGGCTGGCCAAGATATGCCGTTGGAGCCGGGCACGGTTTATATTGCGCCAGGGGGCAATGCCCATTTGACCGTGTCAGAGCAATGGCCGCCGCGGTGCCGCATCGTTGAAGGGGAAAAGGTCAGCGGACATCGCCCATCAGTGGATGTGTTGTTTCGTTCTGCGGTGGTTCATGGCCCGCGCGCGGTGGGGGTATTGCTCACTGGGATGGGCCAAGATGGCGCCAAAGGGCTCAAAGAGATGCGGACCGCTGGAGCCCCCACATTGGTGCAAGATGAAGCCACCTCAGTGGTATTTGGCATGCCCCGGGTCGCCTTGGAACTTGGCGCGGCCGATCACGGGCTGCCTTTGGACAAAATCACTGACGAGATCATGACGCTATGCACGACTGCACGCGGCAAGAGCAGGAGAGATAGATCATGAGCGCAATTCGACGCGCCCGAAACATTGCGCAGGGCGAATACGCTGTCAGCGGTGATCCACAGGATGTGATCACAACCTTGCTTGGTTCCTGTGTTGGGGTTTGTCTACATGACCCGGTCAACCATGTGGGCGGGATGAACCACATCCTGCTGCCAGAGAACTCTGGCCGCAACAGCACCAGCGCCAGCCTTGGGGTCAATGCGATGGAATTGCTGATCAATGCCCTGATCAAACATGGGGCACAGCGGGATGCGCTTCAGGCAAAAGTGTTTGGCGGCAGTTGCATGGTCAAAGGCCTGTCTTCCATCGGCGCGCAAAACGCGGCTTTCGTGTCAAACTTCCTTGCCTCCGAGGGCATTCCGGTGGTGGGTGGCAGCACCGGCGGCGATGAAGGTCGCCGCATTCAGTTTTGGCCTTATAGCGGTGCCGCACGGCAAAAGATGCTGGGCGCTGCGGTGATGCCAGAACAGGCCCTGAACCCGACGATTGCCAAACCTCCATTGATGAATGGGGTGGAGCTTTTTTAGCAGGCAATGGCGCTGTTCACGAGAAGCGTCGTGCCTCGCTATGGAAAACCCTCGGCACCCATCATAGGTTCCCGGTGACGGATCACCATAAGGATTCTATGTGATGTTTTTCGTTCGCCGCGCCCTTTGTTTCGCCGCCGCCCTTTGCAGCCTGGCCCCGGCCGCCTTGGCCCATGAACACGAAACCGCGCAAATCTGGCAATTGCAAAATCTTGACGGGCAAGCAGTTAATATCCCGATCACTTTAGAGCTTGGCACCGATGGAACCGTCTCCGGGAAGGGCCCGTGCAACAGCTATAATAGCAGCAACAGCGCGCAATTGCCGGGATTTGAACTGGGCCCACTGGCTTCGACCCGCATGGCCTGCGAACATCTCGAACTAGAAGGCACCTATTTCGCCGCATTGATCACCATGCGCACCGCCGAAATCATCGATGACACCCTCACGCTGCGCAGCCTGAATGGGGCTCAGTTGCTTTTCACCGCTGCGGAATGACGCTCTAGCGCGGCGATCAAACGGCCCCGCGCCGCTGGCAGATCCTCGATCGGCAGGTCCAGATACCGCGCCAGGAATTGCCCGGTTACCTGTAGAGCCTGCAAAATCTCATCATCAGGGGCAGGGCCGAGACCGCGCAAACACTCCGGCAGGGGCAATAGCCGGTCGGCCCACTCCCCCGCCCCGGCCCGGCTCACCGCCCGGCCGGTTTTGGGGGAGATATAGGTCAGATCCTCCGCCGTACCGGTCACGGCGCAAACGCTGAGATCAAGACCAAACCCCATGGTCTCCAGCAGGCGCATTTCCCATTGCAGATAGGCCAAAGGCCATGCGGGCGTATGGGCGATGAGATCGAAAAGCGTTTCGGTCTGGGCCTGCAAATCGGGATAAGGCGCGCGTTCCGGCAAGGCGGCCAGGCTGAGCGCACAAATCGCCGAGACCCCCGCCAGGCCCAAACGATCTTGCATCAGCAATGCGGCGCGGCTGCGCTCGGTCTCAAGAGTGAATGCGCCCAAATGCTCGGACAAGCGCGCACGCCAGCTTACCGCGACCCGCGTGCCAGGCTGCAATTCCGGTGCTCGCCTGCGCCCAGCCCCGCCCCGCACGATCCCCGCATGGCGCCCGTGATGGAGGGTAAACACCTCAACCAACGCCGCATTTTCCCCGTGGCGGCGGGTGGCAAGGATCGTACCGCTATCGGACCAATCCATCCTGCCTCCTTGGGTGAATCCGGTTGACACTCCAGCAAGGGATGCGCCTTATCCTAGCGCTGCCCCGGATATTATCGGGCCAATAACCACCAGGGAGATCCTCGCCGTGCCAGTCCTTTCCGCCCCGTTTCGCGCCGCAATTCTGGCCTTCGGCCTGGCCGCTTCCAGTGCTATGCCCGTGGCCGCGCAAAGCCCCGAAGGCCTGTCGCTGGAGCTGAACAATGCCACGGATGTACAAGGGGCCTGCCGTCTGACCTTTGCGGCCAGCAACACCACGGGCACGGCGCTGAGCGCGCTGTCTTATGAGATTGTGCTGTATGATCCCAATGGAATCGTGCCCGAAGACGGGTTTTTGCTGTTTGAGTTCGGGGCCATGCCTGAGGCGAAAACCAAAGTGGTGCAATTCCTGCTGGAAAACCGCCGCTGCAATCAAATCTCGCGGATTTTGGTTAATGACGCTGCCCAGTGCAGCGGCGATCAAGGGGATCTTGATTTCTGCTTGAGCGCGCTGACTGTCAGCTCGCGCAATGCGATCGAATTTGGCCTTTAAGGGCCAATGATCACGCCGAGGGCTCGTTCCCGAGCCCTCGATTAGCCCCAAAGGGGTGCGGGTGTTATTCCCCCGCGATTTCAACGCCCAAAGCGCGCGCGACGGTGAAGATATCCTTATCGCCCCGGCCACACATATTCATGCAGATGATATGATCCTTGGGCAGCTCGGGCGCGATTTTCAGCACATGGGCCAAGGCATGGGACGGCTCCAACGCCGGGATGATGCCTTCTTCTTCGCAACAGACCTGGAACGCTGCCAGCGCTTCGGTATCGGTGATGGCCACATATTCAGCGCGGCCGATATCCTTGAGCCAGGCATGTTCCGGCCCGATCCCAGGATAATCGAGCCCGGCGGAAATCGAATGGCCCTCTAGGATCTGCCCATCAGCATCTTGCAGCAGATAGGTGCGATTGCCATGGAGCACCCCAGGACGCCCGCCCGACAGGCTGGCACAATGCTCCATCCGGTCATTCACGCCTTTGCCGCCAGCCTCGACGCCGATAATCCCCACCTCTTTATCGTCAAGGAACGGGTAGAACAGGCCCATGGCGTTAGAGCCCCCGCCAATTGCCGCGATGATCGTATCGGGCAAACGGCCTTCGGCTTTGAGCATTTGTGCGCGGGCTTCTTGGCCGATGATGGCTTGGAAATCGCGCACCATGGCCGGATAGGGATGCGGCCCGGCCACCGTGCCGATGCAATAGAACGTGTCATGCACATTGGTCACCCAATCGCGCAGCGCGTCATTCATCGCATCCTTGAGCGTGCCGCGGCCCGAAGTTACCGGCACCACTTCGGCGCCCAGCAGCTTCATGCGGAAGACGTTGGGCTTTTGCCGCTCCACATCATGGGCGCCCATATAGACCACGCATTTCAGCCCGAACTTGGCGCATACAGTGGCTGTGGCCACCCCATGCTGCCCGGCGCCGGTTTCGGCGATGATCCGGGTTTTGCCCATGCGCCGCGCCAGAATGATCTGGCCCAGCACGTTATTGATCTTATGCGCGCCAGTATGGTTCAGCTCGTCGCGCTTGAGATAGATCTTGGCCCCGCCACAGCGCTCGGTCAGGCGCTCGGCATAATAAAGCGGCGACGGGCGGCCCACATAATGGGTCCACAGATCATGCATCTCGGCCCAGAAACTATCATCGGTCTTGGCATGCTCATATTGACGCTCCAGCTCTAGAATGAGGGGCATCAAAGTTTCCGAAACAAAGCGCCCGCCAAAAAGCCCAAACCGACCGTTTTCGTCGGGGCCAGTGCGGTAGCTGTTGATCAGATCATCGGGCATGTGCGTCTCCCAGGCATGTGCGCGGGTCATCTAGCCTGCTCTAGCAGGCAGGGTAAAGCGCCAAGCGACCCAGATTGGCTCACCCATCAGGGAAAGTAGCGTCCCGTGCCGCGGCGGCAAAGCCAGCGATCAAATCAGGATCTTTGCGCCCGGGCGCGACCTCGACCCCAGAGCTCACATCGACCTGGGGCGCACCGGTCAATCGCACAGCTTCGGCCACATTTTCTGGCGTCAGCCCCCCTGCGAGCATCCAAGGCACAGGCCAGTTTCGCCCGGCAATCAGCCGCCAATCAAAAGCCAACCCATTGCCCCCGGGCAGGGCCGCGTCTTTGGGCGCTTTAGCATCCACCAAGATCTGATCGGCCACTTGAGCATAATCATCCAGCGCCGGCAGATCTGCTGCATCGGCAATGCCCACAGCTTTCATCACGGGCAGGCCATAGCGGGCTTTGATCTCCGCCACCCGCGCCGGGCTTTCTTTGCCATGCAGTTGTAACATATCCAGCGGCACCGCCGCGGTCAGCGCATCCAGCGCCGCGTTGTCCGCATTCACGGTCAGCGCCACTTTGACCATGCCCTGGGGCACGTCGGCGGCCAGGGCAGCGGCAGCCTCATAGCTGAGATGCCGTGGCGATTTAGGGAAGAAAACAAAACCCAGATAGTTCACATCTGCGGCATGGCAGGCGGCAATCGCGCTGCGCTCGGTGATGCCGCAGATTTTGACCTGGGTCGGGATGTCTTGTGTCATGAGGCCCGCTTAGCGCGCCCCGGCAGCCTCGTCCAGCAGCACAAGCACTTCGTCTTTATCAGTGTTCTTATCGGCTTTGAGCTTTTTGTTCTCTGCCGCAAGCACAGCTTTTTCCCGGCGCTCTTTAACCGCAGCGCTGCGATGCTTGCCCTCGCGCAGCCATTCCCAAACAAAGCCCAAAAGCAGCCCGATGCCGATCCCCGCCAAAACCACCGCATAGAGCGGCAGGGTGATCTCGAAATTGTATTTCAGAGCTGTGGCGAAATCCTCGGGCAGCAAGGTCAAGGTCACCGGCGTGCGATTGGCAAAGCACAAGGTGACCAAGGCGATGGCGATGACAACCGAAATCAGGAATTTGATAAGACGCACGTTTGGTGTCCTTTACTCTTCGTTCAACCGTTCCCGCAGGAGCTTGCCCGTTTTGAAAAAGGGAACATGCTTTTCTTCCACATCGACGGCATCGCCGGTGCGGGGGTTCCGCCCTACCCTAGCGTCCCGTTTCTTGACGGAAAACGCGCCGAAGCCGCGCAGTTCCACACGATCTCCCCGCGCCATGGCCTCGGTGATCTCGTCGAAAATCGTGTTCACGATCTTCTCGACCTCGCGGTGGTTCAGATGCACATTTTCTTCGGCGATCTTCTGAATCAATTCCGATCTGATCACACCATGCTCCCCCGGTTTTCACGCAACATATTTGCTTTGGCATTAGCGTAGCGTGCAGCGGCTAACCTGAGAAGGCCCTATCGCTGCCAATTCACAGGAATTCGCCCCCTAACGCCCTGAAACGCCCTGCTTTCCGACCAAAGTCGCCAGGGCGCGCCTACCGCCAGGTTAGGCAAGCATGAGAAGCGAATCAAAAAGGAGCCCCGAAGGGCCCCTTGATGCAAATGCGGCCAGGCCGCGATTTGATTAGGATTTGTCCTTGAGCGCGGCGCCCAGGATATCCCCAAGCGATGCCCCGCTGTCGGAGCTGCCGTATTGTTCCACGGCTTCTTTTTCTTCCGCGATCTCGCGCGCTTTGATCGACAGACCCAGGCGGCGGGATTTCGGATCCACATTGGTGACGCGCACGTCAACCTTGTCGCCCATGCCAAAGCGATCAGGACGCTGGTCGCCACGGTCACGGGACAGATCCGAGCGGCGGATGAAGGATTTCATGCCTTCATATTCCACTTCGATCCCGCCATCTTCGATCGCGGTGACTTCCACGGTGATGATCGAGCCGCGCTTGACGCCAGTGGTGGCCTCTTCAAACGGATCGCCTTCCATGGCCTTAACCGAGAGCGAGATACGCTCTTTGTCGGTGTCCACTTCGGTGACCACGGCTTTGACCAGATCGCCTTTGCGGTAATCCCCGATCACATCCTCGCCGCGACCTTCCCAGGTCAGATCGGAGAGGTGCACCATGCCGTCGATTTCGTCGTCCAGGCCAATGAACAGACCGAATTCGGTGATGTTCTTGACTTCGCCTTCGACGATGCTGCCCACCGGATGGCTCTCTTCAAAGAGCTCCCACGGGTTGCGCATGGTCTGTTTGAGACCCAGCGAAACACGGCGCTTGGAAGGATCGATTTCCAGCACCATGACTTCGACTTCTTGGCTGGTGGAAACGATTTTGCCAGGATGCACGTTTTTCTTGGTCCAGGACATCTCGGAGACGTGGACCAGACCTTCGACACCGGGCTCCAGCTCCACGAAGGCGCCGTAATCGGTGATGTTGGTCACGCGGCCTGCATGGACAGATTCCAGCGGGTATTTCGCTTCGACGCTGTTCCACGGATCGTCCTGCAGCTGCTTCATGCCCAGGCTGATACGGTGGGTTTCTTTGTTGATCTTGATGACCTGAACTTTGATGGTCTCGCCGATCGTCAAGATTTCCGACGGGTGGTTCACCCGGCGCCAAGCCATATCGGTGACGTGCAGCAGGCCGTCCACACCGCCCAGGTCCACGAAGGCCCCGTATTCGGTGATGTTCTTGACCTGACCGTCCACCGCATCGCCTTCTTTCAGGCGGCCGATCACCTCGGCGCGCTGTTCGGCGCGGGATTCCTCAAGGATGGCACGGCGCGAGACAACGATATTGCCACGGCGACGATCCATTTTCAGGATTTGGAACGGCTGCTTGAGACCCATCAGAGGGCCCGCATCGCGCACGGGGCGCACATCCACCTGCGAGCCAGGCAAGAAGGCCACGGCCCCGCCCAGATCCACGGTGAACCCGCCTTTGACCCGGCCAAAGATCGCGCCTTCGACGCGGTTCTCATCGGCATAGGCTTTTTCCAGACGGTCCCAAGCCGCTTCACGGCGGGCCATCTCGCGGCTGATCACGGCTTCGCCGCGCGCATTCTCGACCTGGCGGAGGAAAACCTCGACCTCATCGCCCACTTCGATCTCAGGGGCTTCGCCGGGATTTGCGAATTCTTTCAGTTCGACACGGCCTTCCATTTTATAGCCAACATCAATGATGGCCTGGCCGGCTTCGATGGCGATCACGCGGCCTTTGACCACGGTGCCTTCGTCAGGGGTGTCGATCTCGAAGCTTTCTTGCAGGAGGGCTTCGAATTCCTCCATGGATGTGTTCTGAGCCATTAAGCTAACAGGTTCCTTCGGTTTCATCACTATTCTGGCCGGGCGGTTGTCTCCGCCGGTCTTTGGATTGGTGGTCTGGCCGCGTTTCCGTTCAATAAAGAGAAAGGGCCGAAGGCAATTGCCCCGACCCTGCCCAGTCTTTATCGCACGGCTCTTACGGCCTGCTTGACGGCGCGGGGCATAGCCTGCGCAGCGCTTTCCCGCAAGGGCCAAAAGCCATTTCACCAGGGGTTTCCCGGCGATTCCGCATTAATTTTGCCGGTTTTGGCATAATTAATGCGTCACGCGGGGCCTAACCTGCCCGGCGCGCGCTGATCTCGGCCACGGCGGCGGCCACGGCCTCATCAATGCCCAGCTCAGTGGTATCGAGCATAACCGCATCCTCGGCCGGTTTCAGCGGCGCGGTATCGCGGGCGGCATCACGGGCATCCCGAGCGGCCAGATCTGCTTGCACCTGCTCTAGGGTCAGATCGGGGTTTTTCGGGGAAAGCTCCAAAAACCGCCGGGCCGCCCGCACATCATCAGAGGCGGTAACAAAAAGCTTTACCTCTGCATCGGGGCAAATCACCGTGCCGATATCGCGCCCATCCAGAACGGCGCCGCCAGGAAGACGGGCAAAACGGCGCTGAAACTCCAGCAAAGCGGCGCGCACCTCAGGGATCGCCGCCACTTTCGAGGCCGCTTGCGCCACCTCGCCGCTGCGCAGCCCTTCGCCTTGCAGATCCTGGGGGGCAAGCGCCTGGGCCGCAGCTATGGGATCTTCGCCCGCCAACACCCGGCGCCCCGTGGCGCGATAAAGCAGCCCGGTATCGAGATGGGCAAAGCCGAAATGCGCGGCCACTTCCCGCGCAATTGTGCCTTTGCCCGCGGCTGCAGGCCCATCAATGGCCACTGTAAATCCGCTCATGACCGCACCTGCCCTGTTAAATCTGTGTCATCCTCAGCCGCTTGGGGCAGAGCATCCGTGATCTCGTAATAATCACCCTTAAAAGCGCAAAAGATATGCCCGGCCATTTTCAGCCCTGTGGGATCATCCAGCGTACCCGCGAAAATCGACAGATCCGGGTCAGGGCCGTCCCAAAACAGATTGCTGCCACAGATCGGGCAAAACCCGCGCCGCGCCTCGGGCGAGGACGCATACCATTGCACATCGCCGCTCACCTTGACCGCGTCACGCGCTGCTGCGGTGGCCGCCACATGATGACCCGAGGTCTTCCGGCATTGCACGCAATGGCACGCGATCACATCGCGCAATGGGCCCGCCACCTCATAGCGAACCGCGCCACATAGGCAGCCGCCTTGATGGGGGGCTGC
Source organism: Mangrovicoccus sp. (assembly GCA_025800345.1). Lineage (GTDB taxonomy): Bacteria > Pseudomonadota > Alphaproteobacteria > Rhodobacterales > Rhodobacteraceae > JANSYP01. The sequence goes on from JAOXSB010000032.1 coordinate 8,941, forward strand.
GCTCATGGCTCTAGCCGCGCGCCCAGCTCGGTCATTAGGCTTTCAAAGATAGGGAAACTAGTGGCGATGGGGCCTGCATCATCGACCCGCACCGCGCTGGCCGCGCCCATGCCCAATACCAGGAAAGACATGGCAATGCGGTGATCAAGCCGGGCCTCGCAAGTTGCGCCGCCAGGCACCCCGCCCGGGCCGCGCCCATGCACGATCAGCGTGTCCTGATCTTCTTCAATAGTGACGCCGCAAGCCTCAAGCCCGCGGGCCATGGCATCGATACGGTCGCTTTCTTTAACCCGAAGCTCTTTGACCCCGCGCATCACCGTCTTGCCGCTGGCGCAGGCCGCCACAACCGAGAGCACCGGATATTCATCAATCATCGAAGGCGCGCGTTCAGGGGGCACTTCGATACCTTGCATATTTTCCGAGAAACGGGCGCGCAGATCGGCCACAGGCTCGCCGCCCTCTTCACGCGGGTTTTCATAACTCAGATCCGCGCCCATCTCGCGCAGGGTTTCAAACAATCCTGCGCGGGTGGGGTTCAGCCCGATATTGGGCACCAACACATCCGAGCCTGGCGTGATCAGCGCCGCACAAACCGGGAAGGCCGCCGAACTGGGATCGCGGGGCACGGTGATGGTTTGCGGGCGCAGCTCTGGCCGCCCGGTCAAAGTGATCACCCGGCCCTCTGGGCTGTCCTCGCTGGTGATCTCGGCCCCAAAACCCGCGAGCATCCGCTCGCTGTGATCGCGGGTGGCTTCGCGCTCGATCACCACGGTTTGGCCAGGGGCGTTCAAGCCCGCGAGCAGCACCGCCGATTTCACCTGAGCCGATGGCACAGGCACCTCATAACGCACGGGCACAGGGGTCGCCGCCCCCACCAAGGTCATGGGCAGCCGCCCGCCCTTGCGCCCATAGGCAGCGGTGCCAAACAGCGCCAAAGGATCGGTGATCCGGCCCATGGGGCGACTGCGCAAACTGGCATCGCCGGTGAATGTGGCGCTGATCGGGCTGGTGGCCATGGCGCCCATGATCAAACGCACCCCGGTGCCGGAATTGCCGCAATCAATCACCGCCTCGGGTTCAGAAAACCCGCCAACGCCCACCCCATGGATCGACCAAGTGCCGTCTTCTTCACGGGTGACCTCCGCCCCAAAGGCGCGCATGGCGCTGGCGGTGTCGAGCACATCTTGCCCCTCAAGCAACCCAGTCACCCGGGTTTCGCCCACGGCCATGGCCCCAAAGATCAAGGACCGGTGCGAAATGGATTTGTCGCCGGGCACATTGGCAGTGCCGGTCAGACCAGTGACGGGATGCGAGGCCAGCGGCCGGGGCTCTCCATGGGCGGACATGCGGGGGCTCCTATAACTCTCGGGGCTGGCTTAGACCCTGCGGCAGGCGGCGTCCATGGGGGGCTTAGCCTGCGGGCCGGATCAGAGGGATTTGCGGCGCGGCGCTTTCGGGCAACAGCCCCTCAAGACGCGGATCTTGCATGATCTCCACCTCTTGGCGCGTGGGCACGAACCCCGCGCGCATATAGAAAGGCAACGCCGCGTGATGATCGAGCGTGCAAGTATGCACGGTGAGGCGCTTTAACGGCGCAGCAAAAGCCCGGATCAGCGCATGGGCCATGAGCGGGCGCGCCAGCCCTTGCCCTTGAAGCGCGCCATCGAGGCCGAAAAAGGCCAGCTCGCCCATCTCGGGGGCGAAGCGCAAATCAATCTCGCAGATGCCCAAATCCGCCTCGCCCGCGCGCAATACCCAAATCTCGACCCCAGGATCGGCTAAGATCTCTACCAAATCGTGATCGCTCATGCGCAGGCGCGATGCCCAAAGATATTCCGCCCCTACCCGTTCAAACAGCGCGCGATAGCGTTCGCGCCCCATGCCGGTGACATGCTCAACACTGATGCCATCAGGCCAAACCGGCGCCTCCAGCCCATCGGGCAGTGCGGTCAATTCCAGATGGGTGACCGTGGTGGCCAACATACCCGGCGCCACATCGTGAAACCCGGCCTTTAGCATTCCACCACCTCATCATTGCGGCGGAAGGTTAGGTAATGGGGAGTGCGACCTTCGCGCAGCGCCTTTTGCTCATAGCGGGTGGAATACCAATCGCCCCAGGGCTGCCGCCAATCCTCGGGCCCTTCGGCCAGCCAATCAAAACCAAAGCGCGGCACTTGCTCAAGGCTTTGGCGCACATAATCGGGAATATCCGTGGCGATGCGAAATTCTGCGCCAGGTTTGAGCACCTGCGCCAGGGGCGCGAGATGTTCCGGCGTCACAAACCGGCGGCGATGATGGCGCTTTTTCGGCCAGGGATCGGGATAAAGCAAAAACGCCTTTTCCACCGAGGCTTTGGGCAGCACATCGAAAAGATCGCGGGCATCGCCCGGATGGATCGCAATATTGCTTGCGCCAGCCTTGCGGATCTTGCCCAGCAACATGGCCACGCCATTGATGTAGGGCTCGCAGCCGATGATGGCCGCGCCAGGGTTGCTGACCGCCTGATGCACCATATGCTCACCGCCGCCAAAGCCGATCTCTAGCCAAAGCGGGCGGGTGCTAAACCGCGCGTTCAGATCCAACAGCCTGCGCTCGGGATTATCTTCCCAAGACACGCCTGGCAGGGCCAGTTCGGCCAGATCTTCGCGGATATAGGTTTTCTGGCTGTCGCGCAGGCCTTTGCCGCGGCGCCGGCCATAGAAATTGCGCCAAGGGGCGCCAGAGGGAGAGGTCTTGGTCATTGCCCGACCCCTGGCCCGATGGGCGCGCGAGGTCAAGCCCCGCGCCCGATGGATCAGGGCCCTGCAAGCCCCAATCCCTCATAAGTGGCGCGATTAAAGCGCCGCTTTCAACGCATCGATCAGATCCGTGCGTTCCCAGCTAAAGCCGCCATCGGCCTCGGGGGCGCGGCCAAAATGGCCATAAGCCGCGGTGCGCGAATAGATCGGGCGGTTCAGCCCCAGATGCAGGCGGATGCCGCGGGGGGTCAGATCCATGACTTTGCCAAGCGCGGCTTCAATCGCGGCCTCTTCGACCTGGCCGGTGCCATGGGTGTCTGCATAGATCGACAGCGGATGGGCCACGCCAATGGCATAGCTCAGCTGAATGGTGCAGCGGCGCGCCAGCCCGGCAGCCACCACATTCTTAGCCAAATAGCGCGAAGCATAGGCCGCCGAGCGGTCCACTTTGGTGGGATCTTTGCCGGAAAACGCCCCGCCCCCATGGGGGGCTGCGCCGCCATAAGTATCCACGATGATCTTGCGCCCGGTCAGGCCAGCATCCCCATCAGGGCCGCCAATCACAAAAGTGCCGGTGGGGTTCACATGCCATTCGGTTTTCGGTGTGATCCACCCTTCGGGCAGGGTCTCGCGGATATAGGGCTCGACAATCGCGCGGATATCATCGCTGCTCTGGTTTTCATCAGCATGCTGGGTGGACAGCACGATGCAAGTGGCCTCCACCGGCTTGCCGCCTTCATAGCGCACCGAGATTTGGCTTTTGGCATCCGGGCGCAGGCTGGGCTCGGCCCCGGATTTGCGCGCTTCGGCCAAACGGCGCAGCACCGCATGGGCGTAATGCACCGGCGCGGGCATCAGTTCGGGGGTTTCATCCACCGCATAGCCGAACATGATCCCCTGATCGCCGGCACCTTCGTCTTTATCTTCGGCCGCATCTACCCCCTGAGCGATATGGGCCGATTGGCGGTGCAAGAAATTATCCACATGGCAATTGGCCCAGTGAAAGCCTTCCTGCTCATAGCCGATGTCCTTGATGCAGTCCCGCGCAATGCCGGGCACTTTATCCAGGAAATGACCCAGCTTGTCGGGATCGCTCAGCCCCACTTCACCGCCCACGACCACACGGTCCGTGGTGGCAAAAGTTTCGCAAGCCACACGGGCTTCGGGTTCTTCCGCCAAAAATGCATCAAGCACGGCATCGGAAATACGGTCACAAACCTTGTCGGGATGACCCTCGGAAACGGATTCCGAGGTGAAAACATAATCTTGGCGGGACATGAGAAGTGCTCCATTAGGGGGTGATCTGCCACGCCAGGAAGCCGTTGTGGCAGAGATAAAGCTGCTTAAGCCCCTCTGTGGGAAAGCTCAAGCGCTGCGAGCGCGAAGACGGCACAGAACTGCAAAGAGACTCAATAACGCGATCACCACCCAAACTGGCGCATTCCCTAGGCGTGCATAGAGCGTCGGGGGCAACGCGGCGGGCAAGGCCTGATCCAGATAGCCCGCAATGTTCAAGCCGATCTCGCCCAGCACCGTGCCATCGGGGCCGATCACCGCCGAAATGCCCGTATTTGCTGCCCGGAGCACCGGCACCCCTTGCTCAGTGGCGCGCAGCCGGGCCAGATCCAAATGCTGTTGCGGACCGGCGAAATTACCAAACCAGGCATCATTGGTAAGCTGCACAAACCAATCCGGGCGCGGCTGCGCCGCCCCGCCATAGCGCGGGAAAATCGCCTCATAGCAAATCAAAGGAGCCACCAGGCCCAGCCCATATGCGCTCAGATCAAGCACCTGCGGACCAGGGCCAGGGGAGAACGCGCCCAACGCATCGGTGGCCAAACCCGCAAGCCCCAAGCGCTCCATCATGGCTCCGCCGGGGAAATATTCCCCAAAAGGCACCAGGTGATGTTTGTCATAAACCGCTGCGATCTCGCCATCCGGGGCAATCACCGCCAAGCTGTTATACAAGGCCCCATCCGCCCCGCGCCGCTGCGCGCCCAGCAGCACCGGAGCGCCGCCCGCAGCTTGGGCGATGATACGATCCCCTTCAGGGTCACGGCCCAGCAAATAGGGCAAGGAGACTTCCGGCCAGATCACCGCATCCGGAGGCGGATCTGCCGCAGCCGCGGTGAATTGTAGTCGGCGCTGCCAAAAGACCGGGATCATCTCGGGCAGCCATTTTAGATGCTGCGCCGCATTGGCCTGCACCAAACGCGCCTTGATCTGATCCCCCCCGCTGCTGGGCTCTGGCGCAAGCATCGGCGCAGTCCCAAGAGCCATGGCGCAACCCAGCCCGAGCAGAGCCCAAACCCGATGGCGCAAAACCAGGGCGGCAATCCCCGCAGCTGCCCCCAAGCTCAGCAGGCTCAGCCCATGCACCCCACCCCAAGCCGCCGCGGCCCGCGCCGGGCTATCCACCCAAACGCTGCCGATCAGCCCCCAAGGGAAGCCGCCAAAAAGGCCCGAGCGGATCATCTCGGCCAAGGCAAGCCCCAGCACAGCCGCAAGGAGCCCCGCCCGGCCCGCCAGCCATGCGGCAAACCAAATGCCGCCCCCCCAAAACAGCGCCATACCGCCTGCCAAGCCGATCAAGCCAAAGGGAGCCATCCAACCATGGCGCGCCACATCCACCAAAAAGGGCTGCGTGATCCAATGCAGTGTGACCGCGAAATAGCCCATGCCAAAGACCAGCCCGGCCCGGCCAGCGCTGGCAGGGTTTGAAAACCGCGTGGTCAGCAGCCAGAACACCCCCGCCAGCCCAGCGATGGTTAATATGGGCAAAGAAAACGGCGCATGGCCCAAAGCCGCCAAAACGCCCAGCCCCAAGACCGCGCCATACCAAAACCGCTGTTTTGGGGCTGCAATGGCCTTAGGCGCTGTCACCGCGGGCTTTTCCCGATTTCGGCAAGCGAATGCGCAAGCGTTTGATCCGCCGCGGATCCGCATCGATCACTTCGAATTCGGCGCCTGACGGATGGGGGATCACCTCGCCCCGCGCGGGCACCCGCCCGATCAACAAGAACACCAGCCCCCCAAGCGTATCGACCTCTTCATCAATATCCGCCGCCGATAGGTTCAGGCCTGTCACCGCCTGGAAATCTTCCAGGGGCGCGCGCGCCAGCGCCAAGAAACAGCCCGGCGCTTCCTCGGACCACAGCGCGTCTTCATCCGTGTCATGCTCATCTTCGATCTCACCGACCACCTGTTCGATCAGATCTTCGATGGTCACGAGCCCATCGGTGCCGCCATATTCATCAATGACCAACGCCATATGCATGCGCTGGTTTTGCATTTTTTGCAGCAAAACCCCTATGGGCATGGAGGGCGGCGCAAAGAGCAGCGGGCGCAGCATGGCGCGCAGATCAAACCCATCGCCATTGCCGTTAAACACATGCTGCAGCGCCAGGTCTTTGAGATGGAGCATCCCCAAAGGCATGTCCAAAGTGCCCTCATAGACCGGCAGGCGGGAAAACCCGCTTTCGCGGAATGTGGCGAAGACCGCGTCTTTATCTGTGTCGGCTTCCAGCGCGACGATCTCGCTTTTGGGGACAGCCACGTCCTCGACCCGCATCTGACGCAGATTGGACAGGCTCGGCACACCTTCAACCGGCGCAGCAACCGGCGTGTCCAATTCCGATACCGGAGCGGCGCTGCCCATCAAACCGCGCCACAGCCCGCGCAGCCGTGATCCGCTTGCGCCGCTTTCACGCTCCTCTTCCTGCGAGGAAACCCCCGGTGATGAAGAGGCCTCAGCCATGGTCATGTTCCGCCGTTTCGCCCGTTCGTTCAACGGACGCCTTATGATCTGTATGCGTGCCTGCCTCCGCAAAGGGGTCCGGCAGGCCTAATTGCGCCATTATCTTGACTTCGAGCCCTTCCATCAAGGCCGCATCTTGGTCGGTTTCGTGGTCATATCCTAATAGATGCAACACCCCATGCACAATCAGATGGCGCATGTGATCGCCCAATGGGCGGCCCGCCGCCTGAGCCTCGGCCAAGCATGTCTCATAAGAAATCGCGATATCGCCCAATTCCTCGGGCATGGCCGGATTGCCCGGCGCGGGCAGGTCCGGCACTTGGCCCGGCAAGTCCGGCGCGCGTTCCTGGCTCGGCCATGAAAGCACATTGGTCGGGCGCGGCTTGCCGCGAAAATCCGCATTCAGGGCAGCAATCCGGGCGTCATCGCAGCCCATCACGCAGATCTCAAACCCATCTGTGGACAATCCCAACAGATCCAAGCTCGCGCGTGCGGCCGCCTCGGCCCCCGCCTCAAGCCCAGCTGCTTCCCAACGGGGATCTTCGATGACCAAATCAACCAGGGGTGCTATCGGCATCATAGGCTTCGATGATTGCGGCCACCAAGGGATGGCGCACCACATCCTTGGAGGTGAAATAGGTAAAGCTGATCCGGTCAATCCCGCCCAGCAGCCGTTCGGCATCGCGCAGCCCGCTTTGCACGCCGCGGGGCAAATCCACTTGGCTGCGATCGCCGGTGATCACCATGCGCGAGCCCTCGCCCAAGCGGGTGAGAAACATTTTCATCTGCATAGTGGTGGCATTTTGCGCCTCATCGAGCACCACAAAGGCGTTGGAAAGCGTCCGGCCTCGCATAAAGGCCAGGGGCGCGATCTCGATCCGCTTTTCTTCGATCAGCTTAGCCACTTGTTTGGCGGGCAAAAAATCATTCAGCGCATCGTAAAGCGGCTGCATATAGGGATCGACCTTGTCTTTCATATCCCCTGGCAGAAATCCCAGCCTCTCGCCCGCTTCCACCGCCGGGCGAGACAGGATGATACGATCCACCTCGCCAGCGATGAATTTCGACACGGCCACAGCCACAGCCAGATAGGTTTTGCCGGTCCCTGCCGGGCCGATGCCAAAGGCTAGCTCGTGTTTGAACAGCGATTGCACATAGGCCTTTTGCGCATCGGTACGCGGCTCCACCAGCTTTTTGCGGGTTTTGATCTCCACCGGGCCGGGCGAGAACATCTCGAGCTGATCGCCCTTGGCATTGCCATCGCGCATTTCGGCAGGCACCGGGCGCGGCCCCATGCGCATGGCTGCATCAATATCGCCAGGCTCGATTTCGCGGCCGGCCTCTAGGCGCTCGTAAAGATCCACCAGCACTTCGGCAGCGCGGCGACGCTCTTCTGGTGGGCCGAACAGGTCCAAACGGTTGCCCCGCTGGACAATCTGGATGGGTATTTCCGCCTCAATCTGGGCCAGATTGCGGCCAACCTCGCCGCAGAGATCCCCCAGCAGGCGATTATCCGGAAATTCAAGCTGCTCACTGCCAGCATCCGCGGCAGGCGCATCGGTCAATGTGGTGACGGGCAAGTAGACCCCCTTACTAACC
>JAOXSB010000038.1 GCA_025800345.1 Mangrovicoccus sp.
GGGCTGCGGGCCCGCAGCGACAGCGCCCAGGCGCAGATCGCCGATCTTCAGGCGCGTTTGGGGCAAATCGATGCGGATGCAGAGCGCGAAAGCGCTTTGGATGGGGATGCGCGGGAAACCCTGGATCGGCTGCGCAGCGAGGCGGCTAATATCGCCCGCCAGCAAGGCAATGAAGCCGAGGAGCAAGAGCGCGCTGAGCTGCAGGCCGAGGCGGCGGATGCGGCTTTGGCCCGCCAAGAACAAGAGCTTTCGGAAGCGGCCCAGGTTTTGGCGCGCGATAGCGCCCGCCATGAAACGGTGCAGCGGGCGATTTCTGAGGCAACCAATGCCCAAAGCAGCGCGGCGGCGGCTTTGGCCAAATCCGATGGGGCTTTGTGCGAAGAGCGCGCCAAATCCGAGGCTGCCGCCCAGGCGCAAGAGGCCGCCAGCGCGGCGTTGGAGCAAGCGCACGGAGATTTGCAACGGGCCGAGGCGGCGATGGGGGATGTAGAAACCCGGCGAGAGGCCGCGCGCGAGGCCCATGGGGCCGCCAAATCCGACCGGGCGGCCGCCCATAGCGCCCTGCGCGCCCTAAGCGGCGAGATCGACACATTGGCGCGTTTGGTGGAGCAATCCCGCGCGAGTGCTGGCCAAGTGCTGGATGCGCTTCAGGTCAGCCGGGGATTTGAGACTGCTTTAGGCGCGGTGCTGGGCGATGATCTGGGCGAGCCCTTGCGCGATGGGGGTGCAGGCTCTGGCTGGGAAGACCTGCCAGCGCTGGACCCAGCCCCAGCGCTGCCCGCTGGGGTGACGGCGCTCGCCGATGAGGTCACTGGCCCGCCCGCTTTGGCGCGGCGGCTATCACAAGTGGGGATCGTAGCGGCCGAGGCCGGGCCAGCCTTGCAATCGCAGCTGGCCCCAGGTCAGCGTTTGGTGAGCCGACAAGGCGATGTGTGGCGCTGGGATGGTTTGGTGCGCGTGGCCGGGGAAAGCCCATCGGCGGCGGCGCTGCGTTTGCAGCAACGCAACCGGCTTGCGCAATTGCGCGCCGAGCAAGAGACGGCTCAGGCCAAATGCCAGGAATTGGAGCAGCTCGAAAAAGCCGCCTCTGAGGCGCTCAAAGAGGCTAGCGATGCAGAGGCCGCGGCGCGCCTAGCGCGTCGGGCGGCAGATTCGGCCCTGGCCGAGGCCGGGCGGCGCCATAGCCGCGCTGGGCTGGAGCGGGACCAGGCAGAGGGGCGGATGACCCGCTTGCGCGCGGCCCATGACACCCATCTGGCAGAGCAATCGGCTGCCGCGGACCGGCTGGCGACGGCTCGGGCTGAAGGCGAAAACCTGCCGGATTTGGCGGCGCTCAAAGCCCGGGTGGAGGCCCATCGCACCACGGTTGAGGCGGCGCGTATCGCGGTGATGAGCCGCCGGGCGGCCCGCGATGAACTGCGCCGTGCCATTGAGGGGCGGCGGCGGCGCTTGGATCGGATCGCGCGCGATGAAGCCCAATGGCGCAAGCGTTTGGATACGGCAGCGGCACGGGCTGGCGATTTGGCCACCCGGCGGGCGCAATGCGCCGCAGAGCTGCAAGTGGCCCTGCCATTGCCTAAGCAATTGGCGGCCCAATCTCAGACTTTGGACGGCGATATTGCCAAGGCTGAGGCGCGGAAGGGTCAGGCTGATGCGGCGGTGTCTCAAGGGGAGGCAGGGCTGCGCGAGGCCCGCAGCGCCGAGAAAGAGGCCGAGCGCGCCTTGGCGGAGCTGCGCGAGGGTCGGGCGGCGGCTGAGGCCCGGCTCGAGGCGGCGGGTGATGGGGTGCGCGCCGCAGCAGAGCGTCTGACAGAGACCTTGGATCAAAGCCCAGAGCAGGCCCGCGCGGCGCAAGATCCAGATGCGCTGACCGGATCAGATCCCGGCGAGATCGAGGCGCGGGTTCAGCGCTTGCGCCGTCAGCGCGATGCGTTGGGGGCGGTCAATCTGCGCGCTGAGGAAGATGCCAAAGAGGTAGAGGCCGAAATCACTCAATTGGCCGGGGATAAAACCGATCTGGACGCGGCGATTGCCAAGCTGCGCGGCGGGATTGCCAGCCTCAATCGCGAAGGCCGCGAACGCCTACTGACCGCCTTTGAACAGGTCAATGAGAATTTCGGCACGCTTTTCACCCATCTCTTCGGGGGCGGTGAGGCGCGGCTGCAATTGATCGAAAGCGATGACCCGCTGGAAGCGGGGCTAGAGATTTTATGCCAGCCGCCGGGCAAAAAACTCTCGACCTTGTCGCTGCTGTCTGGTGGGGAGCAAACCCTGACGGCGCTGGCGCTGATCTTTGCGGTGTTTCTGGCCAATCCCGCACCGATCTGCGTGCTTGATGAGGTGGATGCGCCGTTGGATGATGCCAATGTCACCCGGTTTTGCGACCTGCTGGATGATATGGCCCGGCGCACCCGCACCCGGTTTTTGGTCATCACCCACCACGCAGTGACCATGGCGCGGATGGACCGGCTGTTTGGGGTGACCATGGGCGAGCAGGGGATATCGCAACTGGTCTCCGTGGACCTAAAGGATGCGGAAAGCCTGGTGGCATAGACCATAGCCTGCCCAAATGGGTCTGTTGGCCTGCGCCGTTTGGCGCTTGCTGTCGGGCGCAAACCGCTCGAATTTTCGAGCAATTTTGCGAAAAAACCCCTGCGAGATTTTCCTTTTGTTGGTCTTTTGCGCGCAGCCTAATGGTCTGACTGGAAAGGATCGCGCGGATCGCATGTGGCGTTTGTTATGCATATTGGGGCTTGCTGCGGCGCTCGCTGGGCCGCTTGGCGCACGGGAGGCTGTGAAGCGCGGCTTTTTCCCCACGGATGCGTTTTTCACCAAGTCAGGCTTGCGGGTGTTGCTGCGCGACGAAAGCCTGGAATTTAAGGATGGCTCGGTGCGGATCTATGGGCCGCGCGGGAAATACACCTTTATCGCCGGCGAGGGCGTGCGCCCGGTCCAAGGGCGCTATGACATCGGTGATCGCGGTTGGGTGTGTCACTATCTCAAAGATGGCTCGCATCATTGCGGCACCTATGTGCGCTCCTCCTACAAAGTGGTCTTTGTGCAAAGCGATGGGTTTCGCCTGAATGTGAACGCCTTTTTGAATGATGAAGGTGGAGAGTAAGCGATTTCGTCCAGGTGGTTGCGGGGGCAGCTCACAGCAATGCTGCGATGATCGCCGCGGCCATGCCCATCGCCAGCAATGCCCACCATACCCGCCAAAGCACGGCAACAGCCCCTTCAATATCTCGCGCGCCAAGGTCTTTGCGCCCCTGCGGGTAAACGAACGGGTCTTGGGTCAATCGCCCATGATAGCGCCGAGGCCCGGAGAGCGCGGCATTGAGCGCGCGGGCCATGGCCGCTTCGGGCCAGCCCGCATTGGGGGAGCGGTGCCGCCGCGCTTCCGTTGTAATCGCTGACCAATGGCCCAAGCCCTTATGCAAGGCGGCGATGATCAGCGCGGTTAGCCGGGCTGGGATCAGGTTAAGCAAATCGTCAAACCGTGCGCTGGCCCAGCCAAAACCTTCATGGCGGGGGGTGCGATAGCCGATCATGCTATCGGCGGTATTCACCATCTTATAGACTAAGATGCCCGGCAGCCCGGCGATCAAGAACCAAAAGGCCGGGGCCACCACCCCATCGCTCAGGTTCTCCGCAGCGCTTTCAATGGCGGCGCGGGCGATATCTGCCGGGGTCATATCCGCTGTGTCGCGCCCCACGATCATGGCAACGCTGCGCCGCCCGTCTTCTACTGATTGCCGCAAGGCGAGGGCCACGGCAGCCACATGCTCCACCAAAGAGCGCTGCGCCAAGAGCATCGCGGCCAGCAAGATCTCAAGCAGGGGCGCGAAAGGCAGCATTCGCAGCGCTCCGGCCAGCATCAGGGCTACCGCGATGAACAGCCCCAAGGCCAAGATCCCGCGCCCGCGTCCCGGCCCGCCCGGGTTGAGCCGCTTATCTGCCCAGCCGATCAGACGGCCCATTAAAACCGCCGGGTGGGGCAGGCGTTTCCACAGCCAATCAGGCTCGCCCAGCCATGCATCCAGGGCCAAGGCCAGGATCAACATCATCGCGCTGCTCATCACATCGCCTCCAAAACGCGCTCCAGCCGGGACCAATCCGCCTCTGTCCCGGGCAGGCCCAGGCGCAGCCAATCGGGGGCATAGGGAAAGATCCGGCTCCAAATGCGGTGTTCGGCCAGATGGGTCTGCCAGCGCCCGCCGCTGCCCACGTCATACAGCCGAAACAAGGTGGTGCCCCCAACCAGCCTGCCGCCTGCGGACAAAACCAACTCGTCCAGCCGGGCTGCATCTTGGCGCAAGCGGGCGCGACTGGCCTCTGCCCAAGCGGGATCACTGAGCGCTGCGGCCCCGATATGCAAAGCCGGGCCAGAGACCGGCCAGGGCCCGAGCCGCGCGGCCAGGGCGGCAATCAGTGCTGGATCGCCAATGGCAAAGCCCAGGCGCAGCCCTGCCAGCCCCCAGAATTTGCCAAAGCTCTTAAGAATTATCCGCCCAGGCTGCACCGCTTCGGCAATGCGGCTTTGGTTTGGGTCTTCATCGGCAAAGCTTTCATCCAGCACCAAGAGCGGGGCGGCGAGCTCTTCGTGCCACCATTGCCCAGTGGGGTTGTTGGGATGCACCAGCACCCTTGCGCTCACGGGATCTGGGGCTGTTTTTGGGGTCGGGGCCTCTGACATCACTTGCCAGCCTGCCTCAGCAAAACTGCCCGCATGTTCGTTATAGGTGGGGCTGGGGATATGGACCTGGCCGGCGGGGGACAAATACGGGATCTGCGCGATCAGCGCCGAGGCGCCCGGCGCGGCCAGAACCGCCGCCCCCTCAGGCACAGCCCAGAAACGTCGCGCGGCCGCATCAAGCGCTTGCGCTGCGGCGCGGTCGGGCAGAGCGTGCCAAGCTGCCGCGGGCAGATCCGGGACCGGGTAGGGGCAAGGGTTGATACCTGTGGACAGATCCAACCAATCGCTGCGCGCCCCGCCCCAGCGGGCAGCGGCGCCATCCACGCCGCCGCCGTGATCGCGGGCGCTGTTGTTCATGATGCGTCCTGATCGGGCAGCGCAGGATGGCGGGTGATAAAATGCCCTTTCACCCCTTGGGGCCATTGGCGAAAGGGCACTTGCCCGGTGTCGCTGGCTTGATGCATCTCAGCGTAATCTACAATCGCTGCGGCATCCTCGGGGCTGGGGGCGAATTTGCCCAAAGTGTAGCCGATTTTGCCTGCGGCTTGGATCGTGACATTGCAGGCGGTTTTGCAGCCCATCAGGCAGTTGTGACGGCGGGTTTTCACCCGGCCTTGGGCGGCCTTTTCGATCTGGCTGGCCAATTGTGCCCCGGGCGCGCCCTCTGGGCCAATCTCGCCGGTTTTGCAGGTCTCGCAAATGGTGATCCAAGTGGTCATGGGGGCTCCTGTGGCAGTGGCTTGGCCCTGCGCTACACCAGGGCGTGGGAATTTCCCAGCCCGTGCCGCCATGCCGAGTTGGCTTTGCAATTGCGGCGATGGGCGCGGTGGCGTATAGAGGCCGCTGACGACGCCCAAAGGCCGGACTGAAGGCGGTGTGCGCCCGACCCAAACCGGGGGGCAATCCCCGCATCGTCAGTGTTCCCATCGCCCGCATTGCGTCTTTCGTTTTTGATCACCTGCCTGCAAAGGATGGACTGGACATGAAGATTGCTGCGTTGCCCTCGCTGATTCTGATGGCGTTTGCCGGACCTGCTTTTGCCCATATGGGGCATTTGGGGGAGGTGGCAGGCCATGCCCATTGGGTGGCCGGAGCCGCGATTGGTCTGGCAGGGGCGATTGCGCTTTGGGCGGGAACCCGCGGGCGTAAAGACAGCGATGAGAGCGCCGAGGCAGAAGATGCGTCGGAAAGCGATGAGGCCGCCAAAGCATGAGCGACACGATCAATTCCCCGAAAACCGGCGTGATGTTTTGCGGCCATGGCTCGCGCAGCCAGGCGGCGGTGGATGAATTTGCCGCGATGGCCGCGCAAATGCCGGATCGGCTGCCCGCCGATTGGATGAGCGAATACGGCTATCTGGAATTTGCCAACCCGGTGATCCGCGACGGGCTGGACCGTTTGCGCGAGGCGGGCTGCGAGCGGATCTTGGCGGTGCCGGGCATGCTTTTCGCAGCGATGCATTCTAAAAATGACATTCCCACGGTGCTTTCCACCTATGGTGCCAAGCATGGGATCGAGGTGCTTTACGGGCGCGAGCTTGGGGTTGACCCCAAGATGATCGCGGCGGCGGCGCAGCGGATCGAGGCCGCAGAGGCAGACGCCAATGCCAGCACCGGGGCTGTGCCGCGCGAGGAAACTTGCCTGGTGGTGATCGGGCGCGGCGCGTCGGACCCCGATGCCAATAGCAATGTGTCGAAAATCGCCCGTATGCTCTGGGAGGGCATGGGCTTTGGCTGGTGCGAGGTGGGCTATTCTGGCGTCACCTTCCCGCTTGTGGAACCGTGCTTGGATCACGTGGCGCGGCTGGGCTATCGCCGGGTCATCGTCTTCCCCTATTTTCTGTTCTCGGGCATTTTGATCGACCGGATTTATGGCTTTACCGACCGTGTGGCCGACGCCAATCCCGAGATCGAATTTATCAAAGCGGGTTATTTGGGGGATCACCCCCAGGTGCTAGAGACCTTTGCGGAGCGCGTGACCGAATTGGTGGGCGAAGTGCCGCCGCCCAATTGCTCCATGTGCAAATATCGCACCCAAGTTCTGGGGTTTGAGGCCGAAGTGGGCGCGGTGCAGGAAAGCCATCACCACCATGTGGAAGGCCAAGGTGCCAGCGCGCCGGGCTCTAATGTAGATGATTGCAGCCTGTGCGAGAGCTTTTGCACGGGCGAGTGCCGTTTGGAGATGAGCGATCATAGCCATGATCACGGGCACGGGCATGATCACGGTCATCACCATCACCATGATCACGGCCATAGCCATGATCACGATCACCATCACGCGCCTTACCCCCATGCGAAACATCCGCTGGGCCCGGAAAGCGCGCGGCGCAAAACCTGAACTGCGCTTGCGCAAATTGCGAGGCTCCTGATGCGCCCTTATGAAAAAGATCCAGCAGCGATCTATGCCCAAAGCTTTGCCACGGTGCGGGCCGAAGCGCGGCTGGATCGGTTCGATGCTGGCATGCAGACCATGGCGATCCGCTTGATCCATGCTTGCGGCATGGTGGATGTGGCGGATCGGTTGGATTATTCGCCCGAGGCCTGGGGCATTGGCCGGGCGGCTTTGGTCCATGGGGCGCCGGTGCTGTGCGATTGCGAAATGGTGGCGGCGGGCATTCAGAAAACCCGCTTGCCCGCCAATAATCAGGTTATGGTGACGCTGAATGATCCGGCGGTGCCGGATCTGGCGCAAAAGCTGGGCACCACCCGCTCGGCGGCGGCGGTGGAGTTGTGGCGTGATCATCTTGCCGGGGCTGTGGTGGTGATCGGCAATGCCCCAACCGCGCTGTTTCATCTGATGGAAAACATTGCTGCGGGCGGTCCGGTGCCAGCGCTGATCCTGGGCTTTCCCGTGGGATTTGTGGGTGCGGCGGAAAGCAAGGCAGAACTGGCAGAACGCCCGCCCCGGGCGGTGTCTTATGTGACCCTGCGCGGCCGGCGCGGGGGCTCGGCCATGGCCTCGGCAGCGCTGAATGCTTTGGCGGCTGGCTTGCCAGGAGAAGAGGCATGAGCGGGCAGGGCGGGCCTTGGCTGCATATTATCGGCATGGGCGCGGATGGTTTGGCCAGTCTGTTGCCCCTGAGCCGGGCGGCGCTGGAAGAGGCTGAAGTGATTGTGGGCTCTGAGCGGTTGCATGCGCTCACATCTGAGATCAAGGCCGAGCGCATGGCTTGGCCGAGCCCGTTTGACATGATGGTCGAGACGATCGCGGGATTGCGTGGGCGCAAGGTGGCGGTTTTGGCCACGGGCGATCCGCTGTGGTTTTCCGTGGGTGCGCGGCTGGGGCGGATCATTCCCCCGGCGGAGATCCGCTATCATCCGCAGCTATCGGCGTTTCAATTGGCGGCCTCGCGTTTGGGGTGGAGCCTGGCGGATCTGGAGACTTTGACCGCCCATGGGCGCCCGCCAGAGCAGATTTTGCCCTTTGTGGCCCCGGGGGTGCGCATGTTGGTTTTGACCGCTGGGGCGGAAACGCCGGGCCAAGTGGCCAAGCTGCTCTGTGAGCGCGGCTATGGTCAAAGCCGCATGGTGGTGTTTTCGGATTTGGGCGCAGAAAGCGAGGCGCGGGCCGAGGGGCGCGCGGAGAACTGGCAGGCGGAGGTGGGCGCACTGAACACTTTGGCGGTGGAGTGTATCCCCGGGCCAGGGGCGCAGATCTTGCCGCGTGTTGCCGGGCTGCCTGATGACGCCTTTGTTCATGATGGCAAAATGACCAAGCGCGAGGTGCGCGCCATGACCATCGCGCAGCTCATGCCGCAGCGCGGCGGGCTGCTGTGGGATATTGGCAGCGGCGCGGGTTCGGTGGCCATTGAATGGATGCGCGCGGCCCCCGATGCCCGCGCGATCGGGATTGAACCTATGGCAGCGCGCCGCGAAATGGCCGCGCAAAACGCCATGGCATTAGGAGTGCCGAAACTGGATCTGCGGGCGGGCAGCGCGCCGGAAGCTTTGGCGGATTTGCCTGAACCCGATGCGGTGTTTTTGGGCGGTGGGCTGTCCGAGCAGG
>JAOXSB010000041.1 GCA_025800345.1 Mangrovicoccus sp.
GAAGAGGATTTCAGCATCCGGTCCTTGAGTTTTCTGAAAAATGACATCGCCAGCTTCCCTTCGCCTCTCGGCGTTGGTTAGCGGCCCCGGAGCAAAGATGGAAGCCCGGAGCCGCAGCGCCGGTTTGAGATGGCGCTCAAAACAGGCGTGAGATTGCGGAAACCGCCTTACTCAGCGAGCATTGCCACGCCATGCGCCTCGGCCCGACGGGTCGCTTCACGGTGCAAACGTTCCGATTTCTTTTGCTTGAACTCGGAAAATGGCCGCCAATAAAGCGTGCCGAGAAGCACATCGAAAATCGGCAAAGTCACGTTGAAATTCACATCATGCATCACGTCGCGATTATGGTGCAGGATAGGCAGGTGACGCACAGCGCGCCAACCGGGCACCAAACGGAACATCCGCTCCAGCGGCGAGCCTTCTTTCAGGTGATAGCTGAAATGGAAGATCTCATAGGCCAGATAGGATCCCATCACCGTGGCCGCAGCCACCAGACCCGCGTCTTTGCCCAAGATCAGATAAGCGATCATCCCAGCGGGCGCAAAAATAAACACCACGGCCGACAAGATCAGCTGCAGCGAAAACAGCACCACGCGCCAATCCTTAAGCATCTCATATTCCGTGTGGGCTTCGTCATAGAAGGTGTGATGATCGCCCGTATGACGCTGATGCACAAACTTCATCAGCTTGGTTTTCTTATGCCCAGCCCAGCGATGCATGGCGTATTCACCTTTGAGCTTCTCCCCGAGATCCGGACCATTGCGAACGGGATTCTCCACCTTTGAATGGACGAAGGAGGAAGACCCATGAAGCACCCAGACGCTTCACTTCCCAAACGTCAGTACGAAAATACCCGCGAGCAGTGGAACGCGACAGTTCCGAAGAACGACTAATCAAGCAGGCCGAGTAGCAGTGTTACACCGGATGCTACCACAGCACCAATAAGCGAACATACCACCGCTATTTTCATATTATCGCGTCTAGTAATCTGAAATTTCAGATATTCGATTTTAAGGAGATGGCCTTCCCATGCATCAGGCGATCCAAAGCCCCCACCGCGCTCCTGAACTGATACTAGTTCTTCGAGTTCGTCCTCGAGTTTTCTCAAGATTTCGCTCGTTTTTCTGCGTACAATAGGTTTCAAATACTTTACGCAATTGTTTTAAATGGAGGCGAGTACCGGAATCGAACCGGTGTACACGGATTTGCAATCCGGTTAAAAAGTAATAAAAAACAATACTTTAATGTTTCAATTTGCCCCGGGACATACTGTGAACAGACCGCGAATGTTTCAAACGCGAAATTGAATCATCACAACGCAACAAAAGAAAAAGGCCCCGTCACAGCGGCAACTGTGATCGGAGCCCAAAATTTCAAAGCCTCTTCGCTTTCGACAAAACATAGCACGTTACTTTGTGCCACCGCAATCGCGGGAGGTGCAAATGCCTAAGCTCAATCGCTTTGAATGGTTAAAGGCCGTTCTTCAAAGTGCGGACCTCAATTCGTCAACGAAAGCAGTTGCCTCAGCGCTATCTGTACAGTTTGCCAACGACAAGACGGGGCAGTTGAATCCTTCCCTCAAGACCTTGGACGAGTTCCTAGCGGGCATGTCGCTGGCGACCATCAAACGTTGCCTAAAACAGCTTGTCGAGTTCGGTTGGCTGTTTCGCTCTGAAGGGCGTGGTGCTGGCAATCACACAGAATATGACCTTCGTGCTCCGGCTAAAATCATTCCGTTTCGTCCGAAGAAAAAGGGAGCACCAGTGAGCCTTTCAAAAGCACAAAAGGGCTCATCCGCGATAGGTAAAGGGCGCATGCGTGATCTTTCCTATATAAAGATAGAACAATCCAAAGAACAAAACCCCGCGCTTGAGCCGGATCTGCCAGATGGAAGGCCATCCGGCTCGGCGCGCGGGGACGACACGCAAGCCGTTTTTGTTTCGCGTCATTCTTTCGGTTGTCGTCAATGGGAGCAATTCACCGAACGAATGTTTGGCGCATGGATCGACAGGGCACTTCCCGAAACCATTGAAAACGGAGAGCGCGGCTATTGGCTGCCTGCCAAGTTCCCACCAACCAACAAAAACGATTGGCCCGAGTGGCGCGGCTGGCTAATCGGTTCGGGCTGGACCTTGTTTGCGCCTTCGAAGCAGGAGCTTTGCCATGTGGTCTGAGCAAAGAGCAAGGCGACCCATGTCATACGCTGACGCTGCTGACACGGGAGCTTGCGAGGGGTGGCAAGCCTCCCCTTCGAACCCCACCGGCGGGGGCACGCCCCACGCCAAAGCACCGCTCACCGAAACCTTCGTCTTTCGGTGCAGCGCTGCTGAAAAGGCCGAGCTTCGCGCCAAAGCCCAAGCTGCGGGTGTGCCTGCCGCGACCCTTCTGCGTGAAGCTTTGGGTCTGACAGAAGCTCGTCGTCGCAAGCCAGCACCCCGTGTTGACCCTGCGCTTGTGCTGGCAGTTGGACGCATCGGCGGCAACCTCAACCAGATTGCGCGACTTGCGAACCGGGCGCTATTGGCTGGGTGCGTTGATCTGGAGACGCTTGCAATGGTCCGCCAGTTGGTTGTGATCGAACGGCAGCTTGCCCTGATCCTCGATGAGGCACGGCAATGCTGATCAAATTCTTTTCCAACGGCAAAGGCGCGGGGGCTGGTCCCGTCGGCTATCTCGTCGCGCGTGAGGTGCTGGCCTATGACGCCAATCGCGATCTGATCCGCGATGCCGACGGCCAGCCTATGACGGTCACACGCGATCCTTCGCCCGAAGTGCTACGCGGCGATCCCGCCCGCACCGAGGCCCTGATTGATGCCAGCCGCAATCAATGGACCTATCGTGCGGGCGTTATAAGCTTTGCCTGCGAAGACGCCCCAACTGAAGCCCAGCAGGCTGAAGTCATGGACGCCTTTGAGCAGCTGGCTTTTGCTGGCATGGACGGCCAGCAATTCGATATGCTCTGGGTTCGGCACAGCCACGAAGACCGCGTTGAACTGCATTTCTGTACGCCGCGCTTGGAGCTGACCACAGGCAAAAGCCTCAACATTGCGCCTCCCGGCTATCAAACCGCTTATGACAGCCTGCGCGATCTGATGAACAAGACGCATGGCTGGGCTGATCCGATGGATTTGGACCGCGCACAGGAGGTCCAGGCCACCGTTGAAGCCCCTACGCGAGCACAGGGCCGCAAAGAGCTACACGAATGGATTTTGGATCAGATCAGTGTCGGCACCGTCAGCGACCGCGCCAGCATGATTGATGCACTGACCGACGCAGGCTTCGACATTCCCCGCGCTAGCAAAAATTACATCACCGCCAAAGACCCCGACACGGGGGAACGCTGGCGATTGAAAGGAGAAATTTTCCATGACGACTGGCAAACCGAACCGTCTAGCCGAGAAATTGAACGCGGACCTGGAAGCGATCCGCAAAGAGCACGCCGACTTGATGGCGTCACAATTGCAGAGCTTCAGGAGCGATATTCAGGACAGTGTGAGGCTCGCGCGGGATACAATCGAAACCGATACCAGCACGTTTCTGGATTGGAGCGGGAGGGCCTGGCAGGACCACATCAACACGATCAGGCGCTTGATGCGACTTTCACCATGGATGGTGAGCTTGGCGTGTCTGTTGATAGTGGTCGCGACATTGGCGCTGACGTTTCTCTGGAGTTGGCAACTGTCCGAGATGACGAGCCGCACGCAGTTGGAGACGCTGGGCTTGCAGACAGTGCAGCACGAGGGCGCGACCTATCTGATCCTGCCGCCGGAAACAGCGAGCATTCGCAGCTGCACGATGACAGGTCAGACGGTTTCCTGCATCAAAGTGGAGGCGAACTAAATGGATCAGCCCCTGACAGCCTTGGAACGCGACTTGCTGGCCTGCATCGAGCGATTGGTAGCGGCCTGCGAAACCTCAGCGCAGGAATTGCGCGGCTTAGAGACACGCTCGACGGACGGGATCGAGAAGAAGCTGAATGGGTTGGTGCAATGCGTGCTGCTACTTATGAAATCACATCTTTTGTCAGTGAAAACATTGGCCGACTTGCTGACCGAGGAAGAGACCTACGCGACGCTGGAAGAGAACTTGCAAGCCAGCTTGAAGCTAGTGAGAGCCGCCGAGAAACAGCTGAACGAGAGCTGAGCGAACGGCAATTTGAACGAGATCAAAGCCATGGCCTCGGACTTTAATTTCAAAAGGAAAAACAATGACATTCGAACACGATCACTTCACCATGAGCTACCATCAAGCCCGCGATTACGGAATTGATTATCGCGAGTTTGAGAAGGTCGACTGCCTGCCTGAAGGGGTTCCATTGATCGCCGTGGCGGGCATCTGGGGTGACTACAGTAACATCCGCTGCCTGTTCATGGACAGTGACGGCAATGGCTACATGCGTAACATTCGGAAGTGGGGCGACAAAGGATACTTCCTCACGGAAGTGGAAGGTTGTGTCAAAGAGTTGGAGGTTGGACAGCTGTTGATTGTCGCTAAAGACGGCATTTAACCTGCTTAACGCAAGTCAATTTCGTTCAACGAGCTTACGAATCGATGATAAACGTGACTGCCATGTTATGTCCAACTAGTGTGCAAAATTCGCGCAAGCCTCATAGATTGTTCGCTTTGTCTGTATTTTTCTTGGAGACACTAGATTTCGTGTGCGTGTATTTGAGGGTACCACTGCTTGGCCGTTCTGCTGAAGCGTACACTAAAGCTAGTACAATCGAAGTTCAGGCGGTAACTCTAGCTGAATTGTTAACAGCTGGTGATCCGGGCGCACTCTTGACCACCCTCGCAGGTACCGCTACTTCTCTCGCACCAAACCGCGAAACCAGCACTTTTGCTTTTCCGCGGGCGTTGTGACTTAGCGTCATGGCAGACATCTGATGCACGTTTACTTGCATGAGAGAGTAGCGGTTTGAAACCAATTCATGAACGGCGACCCAACTGGGTCGCCGTCTGACTTTATAGCTCGTACATGTAGCTACCATCTTTTTTTACAGCATAAGACCAGCTCTCTAGGTCGCCATTTCGAAGGCAGACATCTCGAGTGTAGTGCACGGCATACTTTTGTGGTTGGGAGTAATAGACAGGTATGTCGCCCTTTTCAGCTCGCTCTGAAGCTAGTGCGAACAAGCACATGGCCAGTGAAAACGGTTTAGGACCATAGGGCGCCATGACCGATGACTTCGATCCGCCCTCTGTAACAATCTTCATCGCATCGAAAGTTTGCGAAACGTCGACAGAGTCCAAGTGAAGATAGCTGATGGGGTCTGATTTCTCGAAGAAATTTTCCTCTCTTTGAACCTTCATTTCTACTTCTTGGACGAACTTCCAGTTTCGATGAATCGAAGGAGGTCCTGGTGGGAACGGAAAAAGTAATTGCAGCGAAGTCGTATTGTCCGCACCAAATAACTGAAGCATCCCGTGAGTGTGAAAACCTACTCCGACGAATGCGAAATCGTGGGTGTCTCGGTCATCTTCGGAAACAAAGGTTGGAAGGACGCGAAGCGTTTCCGGGTTTTCGGACAGCACTTCAGCATGAATATCGCCCTTAGTGTAGATTACTTGAAGATTTTTCACCTCGGATCGCTGAACTAGGTACCGAACCATGGGAAAAAACCAGCGTTTAGGCATGGATGTGATGTCCAAAATGACGTTGCTCGAAAACGAAATAGCCTCGTCACAAAGTGATCTCATCGTGTCAATGGAAGCCTTCAGATCATGGCGGTGAACGTGAATCTCTGCTTCACAATTAGCTTCGATGAACTGAAGGTTTTTTGCGTAAGCTGCCTCGCGCTCCAGAATTTCATGTTCTTGACCCTGCAACGGATCATCTATTCGAACTAATACCAAATTGTCTGTTGATAACGCATGCTCCGCTACAGATTTTGCACTTCTTGTTTCGGTACCATGACAGGCAATAACACTCCAAGCATCTACGCGATATTGTTCGCGAAGCCACGATGGCCGCCCCCAAGGGCGAAATTTAAAGCTTTGCATTATTAAAATAACTCTTGTTGTTGCCCATCGTTGTCTTGAGCGAGTGGTACATCAAATCCAGCGTCATAAATCCAATCAGCTACTTCCCTTATGCGCGCATAATACGGCTCTTTGGTGCGCACATAGGGGAGGCCAAGAGTTGGGCAGAGAATTGGGTGGAAATAGAATTTCATGCGACGCCCACCACCCGAAATTTTGGTGGTATGAGGAAGCATTAGCATGTTCCCGTAATCGGCTAACTGCTCCAGGAAACCTCTTACACTTTGGAAAGAATCCAGCTCGGAATGTAGGACTGAGAAGCCATTCCAACCCGGGTAACTCAGTTTTTTGTCCGAAAGAAGTTTGTGGCGCAAAACCCCTCCAACGTTCTTCACAAATCGAGCTCTTTCAGAACTGCGACCAGATTGTTGGAAAATCATTTCAAACCAAGCGTTGCTGGCCCGCAAAATCGCGGTTGATTGCACCGTTACCGAAATTTTGGGGACTATCGAACGCGACGCTTCAGCACCATCTCTTTGCAGCCAAGCGCTCCAGATGAACTGGTTCAGACCTAGGAAAACCAAGATGCTTCCACCTGAAAGTTCCAAGATTTCGTCGGAACCCGCCCAAATTGATTTTTGCCTGCTCTGAGAGGCGACGATGATAGCCAGCACGTTGGCGCGTTCTTTTCTCCACCATCTGCTTGATGGACGCATCCAAGGCAGTAGTTCATCTCGTGTGTCAAGATTTTCACGATCGCCTTTCTGCCGAACCCAAAACTCTCCAAGTTTCGCGGAAAAAAGGTCTTTTTTTGCCAGTTTTGTAAGGGCTTCCTTGGTTTCTGTGGACCAATTTGCATCAAGTCTAATGTACTTTTCAGGGTCACGAAGGTTCATTTCGTGATTGATTTTCCGCTCAGGAGATAAATTTGTACCGTAGACTTCATCCAGAAGTGTTTTTGCTTGATCGTCAGGGATGCGGAACTGCGCATAGCGAAGTCTGCGCACAAAAACATCCTGAGCAAATAAATCAAATACATTGTTTGCGCGGGCGCTATCATCTTCATCCTTTTTAAGGATTTGGTCCAGCTCAATGTATTTGTAATCTCTCATGACTTCGAGATTGCCATCTGTGCCATGTATCTTGCCGTGGCTGCGCCACGAGTAACCCCTTGTCCCAATTCTATACGACAGCTCAGGGTTTCGCGAAGCCAGCGCTTTATTGATCACGGACCGATAGTCAACTGACTGGCCAGGTGTGTTGCGTGAAGAAATGTTGCCGAGTTCTTCGTATTGATCGATATCGACGAAAACATGAGTGTCGGAGTCAATTGCTCCGCTCGAATGTAGAAGTTCAGCTAGCGCTACTTGTGGGCCACCAATTGGAGTACAGGTATCGAATATCTCAGCGGACAATTCCTGATCCTTGCCGTGAACATATCTCCGATAAAGTTTAGCTCTCCTTTGAAGCTTAGCCCTTAGATCAGCTAAGCTATCGCATTCTCCGAGCCAGCCTTCCCAAACCTCGTGCTGCGAAATTCGCGCAGCAAGTTCGTCGAACTGCAATTGATCGAAGTTCAGACCGACTTCGGAGCGTATGATGTCCGATGCTGAGAGATAGACTTGAATGCTCTCGAGCAGGCTGTCGCAAATCAAGTAATTAAGAAAATCTGCGAATAGTAGCTCAGTTTTGAGGACATCTTGGTCAATAGCGTCTCGATAGCCGAAATCGATTACGCTGCTGTGAGCCAAGTTTACTGAACCGCAAATGAATTTTCTTAAATTTTCAGGTACAGGAAACGGTTCGTTCGCGCGTTCGTATTCGATCCGAGTTTGAGGCTTAAGTAGCTTTAAAAGCATGCTCTTACCGCACCCTTGAATGCCAGTAACAACGATATTGCCTGGAAGGAAAAGTGGCTCGGTATGCGTGACGAGCATCGGACTGAAAATGGTTACAAATTCAGTGGAGCTGATACGGTCGCCCACATATAGTTCGAAGAATGGATTGGCCTTCATTATTGTCGGTTCACTCTCGGGAACAAAGGAGACCAGTTCTCGGCCTCATGATGAAATATCGGCAAAGTGTTGTTTGGGCAATTGGAGTACATTACTACCTTTGCCCCAGTTTCTTTGAAGCCGAATACGAATTGTTCTAGTGTGACCTTAAATTGATCAAGGTCTTCTTGTTTAACACCTAACTTGTCCTTTATCCGAAGAAGAAATGCTTCAGTCTGACCAACGTTTCCAGCCTGCGTTTCTTCAAATGAATGGAACGCGGAAGCGGGGAGGACGAGCGCCGGGTCATAAGTCACGTTGTCCAACTCATTGGCTACATCTTGGAGTAATTTATCGCCTTTTGGGCACACAATGAGGGGGCACAGTAGGATGCGGGTATCCGGGAGCGTTTGAGCTGCGAACTTCACGGTGCCTTTGGCCTGAGTGCCTGAGCCAACAAAATCTTCTAACAAAACTAGATCATGAATTTTCTTGTTAGATACGTATTCTTGAATTTTCTCCACATTTCCGAACTGTTTTAGAGACCTCCAGTCTGGCCGCTTATCTAGGCTCTTTAAGCCATTGACTTTCAAGAACGAATTTATCCGCAGGCTGTCGGAAATAGGGCAGATCCATGACTGATTAATTCTCTCAACGATCTTTGTCTCTAGATCGTTTGAAAAAACATCGACATCTTCAACTTCGAGCATCCAGCGAAAGATGTTTCCGTGAAATGCTGTTCGATAAAGTGCCTCAAACTCTCTGCGGCCAACAAAGAAGACAGACAACAGCAAAGACAGAAGCCGTTGGCGGTCCTCAACGGACTCAACATTGTTCAGCCAGTCCAGTAGCCTTTGCTTGAAAGGGTGAAATTGAGAAGGTTCATAGTCATTGAAAACCTTTTTGCTAAGGAACTCAATCATGGTCACCGACTCCGGCGGCAGAGGGCTATCGTCATCTGGGAAGTCCCAGCTTTGAGGAATGTTTGTTAATAGGTTCATTGCATTAAATCTCGGCACGCTTGCGCGATTTGAATGGACATTGGCGGCGGTACCGCATTCCCAATTAGTCTAAACGCATCTTTTGAGTTTTCGGGAAAGGCGAAAGTATCAGGAAATCCCTGAAGTCGCGCCGCTTCCCGGACTGTCAGCGATCTGTTCTCCGTAGGGTGCAAAAATAGCTGTATGTCGCCAAACCGGGTATCGACAGTCGGGGAAACGTCTTCCAGCGCAAGGCGTCTATATTTGCCGTTAAAAGTGTCTCTGAGGTCATATAGGTCGCCAACGATCCGCATGAATCCTCTAGAAACAAGAGAAACAAGTTGGGGTTCTGTTACCCAGGAAATCGCCCCTTCGATTTCCCCAAGAGAAACAGGGTCCGCATCACCAAAGCTTCTTTTTCTGTTCCTTCGCCGCAATGAACGAACCACTCTCAAGATTTCCTTTTCGGCTTTGGAGGTCCGGCCGAAGTATTCAGGAATTTCCCAAGTCGGAATACTGGCGCTTCCACCGCGTACATTACACAGTTTTTGGCCTTGGCCGATCCGGTTTGCAATTAATGCATGTTTGCTTCCAGCCGTCGGGAATGCTGGAGAATGTCCCTGGATGTTCTGATGAAGCGAACTGAGAGCGTTAGCCACTGTCGGCTTTAAAGATGATCTTGGTGAAAAGTCCCGGAACGGGTTCGAGCCCAATCGAGCGAAAATAAGTGTGCGCTTTCTGCGTTGGGCGACTCCAAACTGCTCTGCAGAATAGACGCCTACCGAACAAAAATAACCGCCGCGTTCGAGCGTAGATACAGCGGCGTTTAGGTAATCTTGATTCCGCCGATTGGTAAGGGCCGCAACGTTTTCAATCACAGCAAGTTTAGGCTGATGCCTAGTTATCAGATTGCATGTAAGTAGAAGTAGGTCATTCCGACTGTCGTTCTCCTTGTACCCTCCCCCGGTTGAAAATCCCTGGCAGGGTGGACCAGCTATGATGATGTCTGGGTTCAGGTCAAATGAAAAGCTCTCATCGATACTTTTGACTTTTGCCGTGTTGGTGTGGTTGGAGTTGTAGCAATCAACAGCGCTTTTGTTCTCGTCAAAGGCTTGGCATAGCTGAAAACCAAGCTCTTGAAAGCCGTAGTCAAGTCCGCCGCACCCTGTGAACAGACTCACAACTTTTGCCGATTTCGCTGTGAAATCAAGCACCCGTTTAATCCCTCGCTGCTTGGGAAATTAGCGCCTCATTAGCGGAGAGGCGAAGGATTAGTAGCTGGGTATCCACTTTGGATTTGTGTAAACGTAAAGAAATTACTCCGAAAACTAGCGTAGCGAACAGGCTGCAGAGCATTAGAGTAAGGTGTTGATTCAGCCAAATTGTCGCCGTTGCGGCAAGCGTCATCAACGCTGCCGAAAAGTGGAATGTTGTTTTCAGTTGCTTTTGGATGCTATGCGCGTGATCGAAATTTTTAGCTGAATCTGTTTGGTTATTGGGTGTCATTGTTAACAGCTCTAGCATTGATGTTTTTTAAGTTTGCAATTTCAAAAATATCTTCGTCACTCAGGCAGTCCCCCTGTTGGAGACTTAGCTTTATCACTAGCTTTAGAAAGCTGGCAGTTTCCGAAATTGATCTGGAGTTTTTCGTCGCATGTATTTGGGTTAGCCCCTTTGTAAGAGCCTCCTCAAGCACTTCCAACGGCAGGCCGTCTAGGCCCTGTTGTTTGCCAAGTAATAGTTCTGACGGAGAAGATCCGAGGACTTCATGCAGTTTGAGTACAACGGAGGTGGGCACCTCTCGCTGCCCACTCTCATATGCGCGATAAGAGCGGTATGACGTTCCGATGGCCTCAGCGAAATCTTGTTGATTGAGCCCAGTTCGGTCGCGAATTTCTCTCAGCCGAGCACCAATTTTTGCGTTTTCACTGGACATGCAGTCACATGTGTCCTTATTTGGTCAACAATGGCCATATGTGGCCATTGTTGACTGATTTGGGTTGCGGTTGTCCTCAAACGTATATCATCGCCACCAGGAAGGGGAATAGATGAGTGAAACATTGCTAGAGACAAAGGATGTCGCAGATCGTCTGTGCATATCCGTGCGGAGAGTCCGGAAGCTCTTGGCCACAGAGCAGTTGAGTCATGTAAAGATTGGTAGGCAGTTCTTCGTGCCGGAGTACGCACTGGAAGATTTTCTGTTCGAACACATGGTTCATTCTAAAGCAGGAAATACACAAAATAGGACGCCCAAATGCCGGTAGTCCAGTCGCGCTCCAAAGCCAAACAGGTTGTATCCGCGCTTATCAGTGAGGCCAGAAAGGCCGGCTGGCTACGTGCAAAATTTGAAATCAGGCCAGATGGCAGTGTCACAATCGAGGCTGCGATGACTGAAGACCTCGATGAAGACGATTTCTTCTTCGCTGACTTGCGAATGAACAAATGACGCGCTCAGCACTACCAAAATACGTATATGCGGATCGTGGGTATCTAAGATTCCTTCGCCGGTCTCGCGGACAGTCTGTAATGATGAAAGAGACTTTCGGATCCCCCGAATTTTGGGAGCACTACAACAGGTTGGTCAACGGAACTCCTGCGGTATGCACGGGGCGTCGAACGTTCGAAAATCTCATTGTAAGTTATTATAAAAGCAAGAAGTTTGAAAGTCTAAAGCCACGAACCAAGCAAGATTACAGAACCTATATCGGCCATGTTCGGGAAATTTGGGGCGAAAAAGATCCGGCGAAGGTTGAAACCAAGCATATCTATGGCTTGCAACAAGCGAATGCCGATAAGTGGAGGAAAGCTAACTACCTAGTGCAGGTAATGGTGGTCCTCATGAACCACGCACGCTTGATTGGGTTCCTGCCACGTGACCAATCCAACCCAGCTCACGGAATACCTCTTCTAGAGCAACCAGGGGATGGATGGGAACCGTGGCCTGACGAGTTGCGGGAAGAATTCGAGCAGAAGGCGACACCAAGGGCTAGACTCCTATACGAACTGAGCATCGGTCTTGGTCAAAGAATTGGTGATACAAGGAAAATTCGTTGGTCCGATATCCAAGACGGTGCTTGGGATTTCAATCAGGGCAAGACCGACAAGCCACTTTGGATACCTTTGACCAAAAGGTTGCAGGAGTACTTATCAGGGGTTTCGCGTGCGGGGGATACTGTTCTCACAAATTACTCTGGAGGCCCAGCGTCTTACCGTTCGTTGGCTGGAGAAATGAGGGACGTGAAAGCTGGGTTGGAATTTGACCGAGCGCAAGAATATGTGACTCACGGTCTTCGGAAGAATGCAACCATCGAGCTCTATCTAGCTGGTTGTGACGACGAGATGGTTAAAGCAGTTACAGGGCATTCTGGTGTGGAAATGCTAAAAAAGTATGGTGGTCAAGTTCGCCAGCGAGAGCTGGCAAGGCGTGCACAGAGCGCTCGCAATTCAAAAGAACAAGACGGGACCGAAACGTGAAAGTTTCAACGGTTGTTTCAAAAACGGCAGTGAAGGAGAAGGGTAATGGCGCAAGTCATTGATTTTATTGGAGGCGAGTACCGGAATCGAACCGGTGTACACGGATTTGCAATCCGCTGCGTCACCACTCCGCCAACTCGCCGCCTGAGTGGGTGAAGCCGTCAGTTACGGGCTGTGGACGGGGCTGTCAAGCTTACTTGGCCAGGGCTTTGCATTTGGTCGCATATTCATAACCAGGCCCTTTAAAACCGGGCGAGACTTCCGGCTCAGCGCCGATATTTCGCGGCTTAACTGGTCTGGTTGATTTGCATGGTGCGGGCGGTGGGACTCGAACCCACACGGCACTAAGGCCTTCGGATTTTAAGTCCGATATGTCTACCATTCCATCACGCCCGCAGCATGCACTGCTTTGCCTATCGGGTCTGAGAGGCGGGAACAATGGGGATCGCGCATCCCTTTGCAGGATCTTTTCGCGCAGGTTCTAAACCGCCTCGCCTGGCGGGCTCTGCAATAGGCCGCGTTCAGGCAGCCAGGGGTTGAGCGTTAATGCGCTGCGCAAGGCCGCGCGCGCCGCCGCATAATCGCCCATAGCCATCAGCACCCTGCCCTTGCCCGCCAAAGCGCTTGCATGATCCGGAGCGCGCTGCAAAGCCGCGTGAATATCCTCAAGAGCCGCGTCATAATCATGCTGCAGATACCGCGCGATTGCTCGCTGGTGATAGCCTTCCGCGAAATCGGGACAATAAGCGATGAGATTGTCAAAACGGGCAATGGCCCCAGGCAGATCCCCGGCAACCCGTTTACCCATGCCGCTATCCAACATGGCCTGCGCCCGGCGGTTTGGAGCGATCATCAACAAGCCAAGCAATTCCTTTGTGAGAAATCGCCCAGCATTCGGATCCCTTGTAAGTTGCAGTGTTTCCAGCAGCATATGCTTGCGATCAGCATATTCAAGCGGCGGCGGGCATGTATCGGCCTGACCCGGAAGCGCCAAGAGACAGGTCACGCAAAAAGGGATCAAAACGTCTCGCATAGGTAAAACATGACAGTTTTGTGACACCAGTCAAGAAAATCTTGTCGTAAAACTGTTTCAAACCATCAGAGTTTTCCGCAAATGACCGTTATACAGTCTTGACCCGGCGCGGCCTGGACCTCAGGTCAGAGCCATGTTTCCATTTCGCGATCATAATCCCTCCAGCCGTACGCCATTTGTCACCTATGGGCTGATCCTGGCCAATGTGGTGATTTTCCTGGCCTATCAGCCGCTCTTTGCCAATGATCAGGCTTTGGGCGCGTTTTTCAGCCAATGGGCCGCGATCCCAGCGGCGATCACCCAAGGCGACGCGCTACATGGGCTGGTGACCTCGATGTTTTTGCATGGAGGCTGGATGCATCTGATCGGCAATATGCTGTTCCTCTATGTCTTTGGGGATAATCTCGAAGACATTATGGGCCATCTTGCCTATTTGGGGTTCTACCTGCTCTGCGGCCTGGCCGCGGCGCTGGCGCAAGTGATCACCTCGCCGGACTCCACCATTCCCTTGGTTGGTGCCTCAGGCGCGATTGCTGGGGTGATGGGCGGCTATATGCTGCTCTTTCCCAAAGCCCGGGTGGATGTGCTGTTCATCATCATCGTGCTGATTTTCATCCGGCCAATCTCGGCCTGGATCGTGCTGGGCGTTTGGTTCGCGATCCAAGTGTTTTCTGGGGTCAGCACTCCGAGCGCCGGGGGCGGCGTGGCCTTTTGGGCCCATGCGGGGGGCTTTGTTGTGGGGCTGGGCCTGACAGCGCCGTTTTGGCTGGCTCGGGGCGGGCCGGAATTCTGGCACCGCACCCATGGGCATCCGGCCTATCCCGAGGCCCGCTATAGCCGCAGCTCCCTGCCGGTGATCTCGCGTCGGGGCATTCAGGCCCAACGCCAGGGCAGCGCGCCAACAGCTCAAAACAAGACCGATGCCAGCCCATGGGGCAAACCAAGCGGCCAGACACCACCGCCCGCCTCCCCGAGCAATATCCCGCAAGTGCGGCGCAAGCCCCGGCGATAAAACCGCGCCGGGACAGGTCCATTTCGCCTTTTAGGTTTTCGGGCGCTCGCGGATGGTATCACGGAAGGTCGGGAACAGCGTGTCATTGCCCGCAATCAACCCGCCGCTTTCAAAGATCGAAGCCTCCGGCAGCACGGGCTCTACAAAACCGCCCGCTTCGCGCACCAGCAAAATACCGGCAGCGATATCCCAAGGCTTGAGCCCGCGTTCCCAATAGCCCTCATAGCGCCCGGCCGCCACATAGGCGAGATCCAGCGCCGCAGAGCCCCAGCGGCGCACCCCAGCACATTGGGGCAAAAGCCGCGCGAGGTCTTGCAAACAAGCGGGCAGATAGGGCGTGTTGGCGAAAGGCAGCCCCGTGGCATAAACAGATTCGATCATGCGCGAGCGGCCAGAAACCCGCAAACGCTGGCTGTTGTTAAGCCAAGCGCCCTGCCCTTTTTCCGCATAGAACATCTCGTCCTTGGCCGCGTCATAAACCACAGCCGAGACGATCTCGCCTTTATGTTCCAGCGCAATGGAGATGGCCCAATGGGGCATGCCATGCAGGAAATTGGTGGTGCCATCGAGCGGATCCACGATCCAGCGCCGGGTTGGGTCCGCGCCTTCGATTTCCTTGTCGCTTTCCTCCGCAAGCCAGCCATAGCTGGGGCGCGCGCCCATAAGCTCTTCTTTGAGGATGTTTTCCGCCGCGATATCGGCGCGGCTTACGAAATCGCCAGCGCCTTTGACGGTGACCTGAAGATTCTCCACTTCGCGGAAATCTTTGACCAGAGACCGTGCCGCCCGGCGGGCCGCTTTCATCATGATATTGAGATTGGCACTGCCTTGCATCGCCTCGGTCTCTCCTGACAAGTTATCCACGCGCCCTTTGCGCGCCGCCCGCTATAGGCAAGCCAAAGCCCGCTGCCAAGCGCGTGCAAGCGCTTTATAGTGCAAAGGCGCTTTGTGTGCCCCGCAAAGCGCCCCGCTTATGGTCAGCTATCCCGTTGCAATTTGACCGGCTCCGTACGCGCCAAGCGCAGCACATGGGACATATAGGGCTTTTCCAACTCATCGCTGCGCACCGCCGCATATAGCCGGCGCGTCAGCCCGGTTTTGGTCAATGGCCGTGTCACATAGTCGGAATTATAGCGCACCTCGCGCACCACCCAATCGGGCAGCACCGCCACACCGCGATTTGACGCCACCAAAAGCAAGATCACCGCGGTCAGCTCCACTTGGCGCACCCCGCGCGGCTCTACCCCGGCGGGCATCAAGAGCTGGCTGAACACATCCAGCCGTGGCCGGTCCACCGGATAGGTGATCAGCATCTGATCGCGGAAATCCTCGGCCACCACATAAGATTTCTCAGCCAGAGGATTGGCAGAAGAGGCCACAAAGACCGGCTCATAATCAAATAGCGGCGAGAAGGTGACACCATCGATCTCTTCGGGATCGGAAGAGACCACCAAATCCACTTCTTCCTTTTGCAATGCGGGCAAAGCCCCGAAACTGAGCCCTGGGCGAATATCCACATCCACATCGGGCCAGGCTTTGCGGAATTGCTCCAACACGGGAAAGAGCCATTCAAAACAGGCGTGACACTCAATTGCGATGTGAAGCCGCCCGGATTTGCCTGTGCGTACCCGGTGGAATTCTTCTTCCAGCGCCGCAATCTCAGGCAGGATCTTATCGGCCAAGCGCAGCAGCTTCATCCCCGCCGCCGAAAGTTTGAGCGGTTTGGAGCGGCGCACAAACAGCTCAACCCCGGCCTGTTCTTCCAGACCTTTGATCTGATGGCTCAACGCAGATTGCGTGATATGCAGCACATCCGCGGCCCGTGCGAGCCCGCCCGCATCATGAATGGCCTTGATCGTCCTGAGATGGCGAAACTCCAAATGCATGATCGTAATCAACTCATTTTCATGTTTATTGTGAAGATTATGAAATTGCTTCACGGATTCAAGTATGAGATTTACCCTGAAACCAAATTCAGGATCTCCCATGCAGACGCCGCGTATATCATTTGAGTTCTTCCCCCCCAAAAGCCTCGATGCGAGCTTTCGGCTTTGGGACACTGTGAATACGCTGGCGCCGTTGGACCCTGGCTTTGTCTCGGTCACTTATGGGGCGGGCGGCACCACCCGCAAACTGACCCATGAGGCGGTGGAAACCATCCATAAAAATTACGGGCTGAATGTGGCCGCGCATTTGACCTGCGTGGATGCGAGCAAAGCAGAAACCCTTGAAATCGCTGAAAGCTATGCGGCTATCGGCGTGAACGAATTGGTGGCTTTGCGCGGCGATCCCTCGGGCGGGGCAAGCGAATTCACCCCCCATCCTGAAGGCTTTGCCAATAGCTGCGAGCTGATCGAGGCCCTGGCCGAGACCGGCAAATTCAAACTGCGCGTTGGCGCCTATCCCGATCCCCATCCCGAAGCCCGCAGCGCCACCTCAGATGTGGACTGGCTCAAGCGCAAATTCGAGGCCGGGGCCCATTCCGCGATCACCCAGTTTTTCTTCGAGCCGGAAACCTTTTTCCGCTTCCGCGATGCCTGCGCCAAGGCCGGGATCGACGCGCCGATCATTCCAGGCATCCTGCCGATTGAGAACTGGAACGGGGTGAAAAACTTTGCCAAGCGCTGCGGCACCCCGGTGCCCGCGTGGATGGACGAAGCCTTTACCGCCGCCAAACGCGATGGCCGCGAAGACCTTTTGGCGCAAACCCTATGTGCCGAGCTTTGCACAACGCTGTTGGAAAACGGGGTTGAGGATCTGCATTTCTACACGCTCAACAAACCCCATCTGACGCGGGATATTTGCGCAGCTCTTGGGGTGCAGCCCGAAAGCAGCTTGGAAAACGTCGCATAATCATCTCGTCTCATTGCGCCTGACGGGTCCATGTGAAACCCCTGCCCTAAGGGAATGGGAGGTGTGACCATGGATCAAAAGGCAAAGCTGAGCCCGCGCGAAAAGCTGCAAAGCCAAAGCGGGCTTGAGGTGATGCAAAGCTTTTGCGAGATGCCCCAAAGCGATTTCGCAAAGCTTATGGGGTTCAACATCATCGGGGCCGCCCCAGGCGAAGCGATTGTGCGCGCCAGCCCCGGGCCGGAGCATTGCAATCTGTTTGGCGGGGTGCATGGGGGCTGGTACGGCTCGGTGCTCGACACGGCTTTGGGCTGTGCGGTGATGACCCGGCTCGAAGCGGGCTATTGGTACACAACCTTGGAATATAAGATCAATGTCACGCGTCCCGCCCGACCGGGGGTGGATTATATCGCCACGGGCACCGCGCAGCATGTGGGACGCTCCACCGGCGTATCCAGCGCCGAACTGCGCGGCGCGGAAGATGGCAAGCTCTATGCCACCGCCTCGACCACTTGTTTGGTGATGAAAGCCTAACCACCGGGGCGTCACCGCATCTGAACGCATATTCCGCGCCCAAGAGATACGGGCGCGATTGCCCCGCGCCTGCGGCGTCGCTATATGCCCGAGCATGCTTGATCACCGCTCCAACAGCCCCGAATTGCCGCCCGAAATTGCCCGTCGGCGCACCTTTGCCATCATCTCGCACCCGGATGCGGGCAAAACCACGCTGACCGAGAAATTCCTGCTCTATGGCGGCGCGATTCAGATGGCTGGTCAGGTGCGCGCCAAGGGTGAGGCCCGGCGCACTCGTTCGGACTTCATGCAAATGGAGAAAGATCGCGGCATCTCGGTCTCTGCCTCGGCCATGTCCTTTGATTACGCGGGCTTTCGCTTCAATCTGGTGGACACGCCAGGCCACTCGGATTTCTCCGAAGACACCTATCGCACCCTGACCGCGGTGGATGCGGCGATCATGGTGATCGACGGGGCCAAAGGGGTGGAAAGCCAGACCCAGAAACTGTTCGAGGTCTGCCGCTTGCGGGACCTACCGATCCTGACCTTTTGTAACAAGATGGACCGGGAAAGCCGGGACACATTCGAGATCATCGACGAGATCCAGGAAAATCTGGCGATTGATGTGACGCCTGCAAGCTGGCCCATCGGCCAAGGGCGCGATTTCCTGGGCTGTTATGATCTGCTGCGCGACCGGCTGGAGCTGATGGACCGGGCCGATCGCAACGTGATTGCCGAAAGCATCGAGATCAACGGGCTTGATGATCCGTCGCTGGACAAACATATCCCCGCTGAGCTGCTAGAACAGCTGCGCGAAGAGGTCGAAATGGCCCGCGAATTGCTGCCCAAGCTGGACCCGCAAGCGGTGATGGACGGGACCATGACGCCAATTTGGTTTGGCTCGGCCATCAACAGCTTTGGCGTGAAAGAGCTGATGGACGGGATCGGCAATTACGGCCCCGAGCCACAGCCGCAGCGGGCCGAGCCACGCCAGGTCAGCCCCGAAGAGAAAAAAGTCGCCGGCTTCGTATTCAAGGTTCAGGCGAATATGGACCCCAAACACCGGGACCGAGTGGCGTTTTTGCGCATGGCCTCGGGCCATTTCAAACGGGGCATGAAACTGACCCATGTGCGCAGCAAAAAGCCCATGGCGATTTCCAACCCGGTGCTGTTTTTGGCCTCGGATCGCGAACTGGCCGAAGAGGCCTGGGCCGGCGATATCATCGGCATTCCCAACCATGGGCAATTGCGCATTGGCGACACGCTGACCGAGGGCGAGGCCCTGCGCGTCACCGGCATTCCCAGCTTTGCCCCTGAGCTTTTGCAAAACTGCCGGGCGGGCGATCCGCTCAAGGCCAAGCATCTGGACAAAGCGCTGCTGCAATTTGCCGAAGAAGGCGCGGCGAAAGTCTTTAAACCCATGATCGGGTCAGGCTTTGTGGTGGGGGTTGTGGGCGCGCTGCAATTTGAAGTGCTGGCCAGCCGGATCGAGCTGGAATACGGGCTGCCGGTGCGGTTTGAGCCCAGCCAATTCACCTCTGCCCGCTGGGTGAGCGGCCCGCAAGACAAGCTGGACGCTTTTGTCTCGTCCAATAAGGGCCATATCGCTTATGATAATGACGGGGACACGGTCTATTTGACCCGTCTGCAATGGGATATTGACCGGATCGAACGGGACCATCCGGATCTGACCCTCAGCGCCACCAAGGAAATGCAGGTCTGATCCTGCCCCTGAGCCCGGCCAAACCGGGCTCAGATCACGGCTTAGCCATAGCGCAGATCGGCCATTTCTTTTAGGATCTGCGGGTCGATATCCAGCGGCTCTTTGGCATTTTCCGCCAAGAAATGATCCCGCACCCGTTTGTTCTTGAGGATTGTTTTCTTCAAGAAGGGAAAATTCAGCCGCCGGATGCCTTCATAGGCCATCAAATCCGACGGGTTCACCACCCGCACCACATCATAAATCAGCTCGAATAGCTGCTGCCGGGTCACGCTGCCATCGGCGATCGCGGCCAAAGCTGCATCATGTTCGCCTTTGAATTTGCTCAAAACAATGGACAGTTTTCCCAATAGCTCGATCAGCTCTTCCTTATCCAAGCTGTCGAGCATTTTGAGCAGATCGTCTTTTTTCACCAACGCATCATAGGCAAACCCGGCCTCTTCCATGGCGCGGAAAAAGCCCACTTCGCCTTCGCGCACCACAACGCGTTTGCGCGAATAAAGCGTGTAATTTTGCCACCACGCTTTGAACAGCTCGGAGGAGATCACCGGTTTTTTCAGCCAAAAGAAGAAAGACGTGACATGGATGCGCCCAGGGCGTTCCGCATTGTTTCTGCCGCCGAAATCAAAATTATAGGCATCGGTCATCCCCAGATATGGGGCTTCAAGCGCGCGCAACCGTTCAAAGAGATCCGAGTTTTCCGACACTGGGAACCAGATCGTGTCATTGACGAAGAGCAAACTGTCTGGTTCGGCCCCAAGGCGATCCACCAAATAGACCCCATCGCGATAGCCACCAAAATCATAGCCCAGATTGGGCCGCTCGGCGATCTGCCAAGCCAGTGGTTTCAGCCGCGCGCGGTCGGCGTCAGATAATGGCAGGTTCGACACCACCAGCGGTGCAAACCCTGCCTCCACCAAGCATCGCAGCGATGTGAACAAGCTCTCTGGGCAGGCTTTGGGCTGATAAATCAGAAAAATCGCCACATCTTTGGTTAGGGCAATATCCCCTTGCTCTGGGATCAGCTTGATGTCGCGGCGCATATCCCAAATACGGCGATTGATCGGGTCGGTCACGCGATATCGCAGATCACCGATCTGGCGCTTTAATCGCATCAACTCGCGGTGCATTTTCCAGCGCGGGGGTAAGGCCATTTTTCTCACTCTACACGATTAAGCGCGCTTAGATGCTTCCCCTTAGGGTCAGAAGTCAATTCCAGCCCCGGCGGAAGCTGAAAAATGTGGCCCATCCGTCCCGGCCTGCGGGTGCGATCTGGCATTCGTCACGGGGCTTTCACAGAACCGTCACGGCATATTCGCCTTTGATGGGCACTGGCATCGACATCTACCAGCCCTTCCCTCCGGAGATGTTTGATGCTGCTTCGCACCACAGCTATTTTCGCCGCCCTCGCGCCTATGGCCGCGCTTGCCCCTTTGGCCGCCCCGGCCCAAGAGATGGTTGCCGCCACTCTGGCCGGCCATGCGGTGATCCCCGCCAACACCATGTCCGCGCCGCCCACTGATGCGCCCCGCGCCATGTGGGTCAGCGGCAAGTTCACCGGCCCTGCGCGCAATGAAACGCCCATGTCTGATATGCGCCCTTCGGGCCTGGCGCTGCCGTTTTTGGGTCAGCCATTTCAGGGCATTTCCGGCTATGCTGCCACCCGCACCGATGATGGCGCACTGATCGCGCTGATCGATAACGGCTTTGGCTCGAAGCTGAACTCCCCCGATGCGATGCTCAGCTATGTGATCCAGCGCCCGGATTTTGAAACCGGTGAGATCGCGATTGAAGATCGTATTTGGCTGCGCGATCCAAATGGCGTCGTGCCTTTCACCATCAAGAACGAAGCCAGCGATAGCCGGTATCTCACCGGCGGGGATTTTGATCTCGAATCGATCCAAGTGATCGGCGATGAGCTGTGGATTGGCGAGGAATTCGGCCCCTATCTGATCCGCGCCACTCTGGACGGCGTGCTCACTGGCGTTTTCCCCACCATGATGGGCGAGACCGAGCTGCGCTCCCCCGATCACCCTGCCCTGCGCGTACCCGCCCAGGCAGGGGTGGATTTCACCGTACCACGCTCGGGCGGATATGAAGGCATGGCGCTTAGCCCTCAAGGCACGCTTTGGGCGATGCTGGAAAAGCCTTTGATCGCTGAAAGCGGCGAGGCCGAAGGCGCGTTTTTGCGGGTGCTGGAATTTGACCCAGTAGCGGCCAACTGGACCGGCCAAAGCTTTAAATTTGCCCTGACCGATGGGGCCGTGGCCATTGGCGATTTCAACTTTATCGATGACACCCGCGCTTTGGTGATCGAACGCGATGGCGGCCAGGGCGATCCCAGCTTGGCTTGCCCTGAGGGGCAAACCGAAGGCTGTTTTGAGCGCCCAGCCCAGGTCAAGCGCATCACGTTGATCGACACAGCCGAAATTGATGATGACGGGTTTGTCGCCCGGCTGAAACAAATCGATCTGATGAATATCGCAGATCCCAATGGATTGGCGGCCATGGAGACCTCTGCGGATCGCGATCTGGACGGGGTCTTTACCTTTCCCTTCGTGACCATCGAGAGCGTCATCCGCGACGGCGATGAGCACATCATCGTGGGCAATGACAATAACCTACCCTTCTCTATCGGGCGGAAACTGGGCCAGGCCGATTCTAACGAGAAAATTCGCCTGCATGTGCCAGAGCTGTTGGCCGCCAATTAAAGCGCAGCCACCAAACCACAGGCCGAGACCCCAATGGGGTTTCGGCAACGCTTTTGCGAGATATTTACTCCGCGCTTGAGGGAAATTTGACCGAAGGGTGAATTTGATGTAGGACGCCGCAAACCGATGCGGGCGTGCTGAATATGCGCCCATGACCCCGTGGCCCGATGCCACGCGAGCAAACTGGACGCATATGACAAGTTTTTCTGATCTCAACCTTGACCCCAAGGTTCTCAAAGCCGTCACCGAAGCGGGCTATGAAACGCCCACCCCCATTCAGGCGGGCGCTATTCCACCGGCATTGCAAGGGCGCGATGTTCTGGGGATCGCTCAGACCGGCACCGGCAAAACCGCCAGCTTTACCCTGCCGATGATTTCGCTGTTGGCCAAAGGCCGTGCCCGGGCGCGCATGCCCCGCAGCTTGGTTTTGGCCCCGACCCGCGAGTTGGCCGCTCAGGTCGCCGAAAACTTCGACATCTACACCAAACATTTGAAACTGACCAAAGCGCTGTTGATCGGCGGGGTTAGCTTCAAAGAACAAGACGCGCTGATCGATCGGGGCGTCGATGTGTTGATCGCCACCCCTGGTCGCCTGTTGGATCATTTCGAGCGCGGTAAGCTGCTGCTCACCGGGGTGCAGATCATGGTGGTGGATGAGGCTGACCGGATGCTGGATATGGGCTTTATCCCCGATATTGAGCGGATCTTTAGCCTGACCCCATTCACCCGGCAGACGCTGTTTTTCTCGGCCACCATGGCACCCGAGATTGAGCGCATCACCAACACGTTCTTGTCGAGCCCAGAAAAGATCGAGGTGGCCCGCCAAGCGACCACTTCGGACACGATCGAACAAGGTTTGGTGGCTTATACCCCCAGCCGCCGGGATCGCACGGCCAAGGAAAAGCGCGAAGTGCTGCGCGCCCTGATCAAGCAAGAGGGCGAGGCCTGCACCAACGCCATTGTCTTTTGCAACCGCAAAACCGAAGTGGATATCGTTGCCAAATCCCTGTCCAAACACGGGTTCAATGCAGCGCCGATACATGGGGATCTGGATCAAAGCCAGCGGATGAAAACCCTTGATGGGTTCCGGTCGGGCGATATCCGGTTCTTATGTGCCTCGGATGTGGCCGCCCGGGGCCTTGATATCCCCAATGTGAGCCATGTGTTCAATTTCGACGTGCCCAACCATGCCGAAGATTATGTGCACCGCATTGGCCGCACCGGCCGCGCCGGGCGCAAGGGCAAGGCTTTCATGATTTCGGTGCCTGCGGATGAAAAATCCCTGACCGCCATTGAAAGTCTGGTGAAGGCCGAGATCCCTCGGATCGAAAGCCCCTATGCGCCAGAGCCCCCGAAAAAGCGGGAAAAGGCGGAAAAACCTGCATCAGTGGCCGCAGAAAACACTCTGCAAGAGCCGCCCAAGCGCGAAAAGCGCGAGCGACGGGATCGCGGCGGACGCAGCGGCGGCAATCGCCGTCAGGATCATACGCCGGTCATGGGCATGGGCGAGCATATGCCCAGCTTTATCGCCCTAAGCTTTGAAGAACGCCGCGCCGCCTCAAATGCGGGCAAAGCCGCGTCAGAGACCGAAGCAAGCCCGAAAGAGGGTTCCGAAAAAAGCGAAACCGAAGCCGCCTGATCTGGCGGCCCCGGCTTTCAAAACACATCCCAGATGCGCAGCGGGCAGGGTTTTCCTGCCCGTTTTGCTATGTGGTCAAACGGCTGATCACCACGGTGGTTTCCGGCTTTTTGCCGATCTCACCATTGGCGGTGTTGCGCGCCAAGCGGCGCAGCGCTTCGCTCAGCTTGTCATCATCCACCAACAGATCATCATCGGCGCGGCCCAGGAATTGCGACAGCTCTTCCTCGATCACATCGGCCAAAGGCGCTTTGGAGCGGCCCAGTTCCGGCAATCCCATCACCTCGCACCAAGGATCGCCCAAGGGCTCGTCCTCTTCATCGATGATCACCGTGATCAGCAAATGCCCGTTCAACGCCATACGGATCCGGTCGCGCACGATGCCGTCCATGGCGCCCACTTGCACCGAGCCATCCAAATAAGTGCGCCCGGTATCCACATATCCCGCAACCCGCGGTGCATTGCCGGACAGATCCACCATGGTGCCATTCGGGGCCAGAACGCCAGTCAGCCCGGTTTCCGCCCCAAGCTTCACATGTTCGCGCAGATGCCGGTGCTCCCCATGCATAGGGATCAGGAATTGCGGCTTGGTCAGCTCATGCATCGCCTTCAAATCAGGCCGGTTGGCATGGCCCGAGACATGGTAAAGCCCGGAGCTGTCATCCACCACATCCACGCCCATCTCGGAAAACGCATTGATGATACGCGCCACGCCTTTCTCATTGCCCGGGATGGTCTTGGAGGAGAACAAGAACATATCCCCCTCTTTCATCTCCAGCCCAAGATATTTGCCCCGCGCCAATTGCGCCGAAGCGGCCCGGCGCTCGCCCTGGCTGCCGGTGACCAGCAACATCAGATTCTCGCGGGGGATTTGCGCGGCATCTTCAGGGGGCAAGGTTTTGGGGAAATCCTTGAGCACGCCGGTTTCAATCGCCTCGGTTACCATGCGCCGCATGGCCCGGCCCAGCAGCACCACAGAGCGCCCCGCCGCCTGCCCGGCTTCAGCAAGGGTTTTTAGCCGTGCGATATTGCTGGCAAAAGTCGTGGCCACCACCATACCGCTTGCACCGGCCACGAGTTTTTCGATCTCGGGGCCAACGACAATCTCGCTACGCCCGGCCACTTTGGAAAACACATTGGTGCTGTCGCTGACCAGGGCTTTGACCCCAGGTTTCGCGATCTCGCGCCACATTTCCGGATCAAAGGGCTCGCCCACCACCGGATCAGTGTC
The DNA here is from genome assembly GCA_025800345.1 of Mangrovicoccus sp. Taxonomy (GTDB): domain Bacteria; phylum Pseudomonadota; class Alphaproteobacteria; order Rhodobacterales; family Rhodobacteraceae; genus JANSYP01. The sequence goes on from JAOXSB010000041.1 coordinate 25,140, forward strand.
GCGTTTGAAATCGCCCGTATGCACGATGCGCCCCGCGGGCGTGTCGATCACCAGGCCAGAGCTTTCGGGGATCGAATGGGAAATTGGTGCAAAACCAACCTTGAACGGGCCGATATTCACCTGCTCTGGCCAAGGCTGCACGATATGTACCTCATCGGCCAGATGGCCTTGATCTTCCATCTTGCGCCGGGCAATCGCCCCAGTGAAGGCCCGGGCATAGACCGGCACGCGCAAACGGCCCCAAAGATGGCCAACGGCACCCACATGGTCTTCATGGGCATGGGTGATGAACACCGCCTCGATCCGCTCGCGCCGCTCTTCGAGCCACGCGATATCGGCAAAGATCAGATCGACCCCTGGGCTGCTATCCATATCCGGAAACGCCACGCCCAGATCCACAACGATCAAGCGTTCTTCTTCCTCACGGCCATATCCATAGACATAGCAGTTCATCCCAATTTCGCCCGCCCCGCCAAGGGCGAGATAGATCAATCGTTCAGCACTCATATATGACCATTTTCCTGGTTGTAGCGATGGATAACCGTCAAACCATGCATCGTCAGGCTATCCTCAAAAACGTCAAAGGCCGCATGGCCCTGTTGAAACAGCGTCGCCAATCCACCGGTGGCAATCACCTTCATGGGGCGGCCATGTTCTTCGCGAATGCGGGCGACCACCTCATTGATCAGGCCCACATAGCCCCAGAACACACCCGCTTGCATACAGTCAACGGTGTTCTTGCCAATCACATGGGCCGGTTTGGTGATGTCCACATGGGGCAGCGCAGCGGCGGCCTGGTGCAGCGCCTCTAGGCTGAGATTAACCCCTGGCGCAATCACCCCGCCGATATAGGCCCCATCTTGGTCCACCACATCAAAGGTGGTGGCCGTGCCGAAATCCACGATGATCAGATCGCCGCCATATAGATCATAGCCCGCCACCGTGTTCACCAGCCGGTCAGGGCCCACTTGGCTGCCCGGATCCACCCGCGCCTCTACGGGCAATTCGCAGCCCGGCTTGCCCACCACCAAAGGGCGGCAATCAAAATAGCGCCCCGCCAATACCCGCAGATTGAACACCACCCGCGGCACGGTGGAAGAGATGATCACCTCATTGATACTGGCTTCGATCTTGCGAAACCCCATCAGCGAGGCCAGCCAGACATAATATTCATCAGCGGTGCGGCTTTGATCGGTGGAGGTGCGCCAGGTGTCGATAAACTGCTCCCCATCCCACAGGCCAAAAACCGTGTTGGTGTTGCCGCAATCAATGGTGAGAAGCATCCAGCACCCCTTTACGTCTCGAACTGTATTTCCCCGGCGGGGATCGCATGGCGCTTGGCCCCGTCATTGAGAACCAATGCACCCGTTTCATCCAAGGTTTCAAACACTCCGTTCAGGGATTGTCCTGGCCGGGTCACGGTGATGCGCTCGCCCAGCCGCGCCGCGCGCGCTAGCCATGCGTTGCGAATAGGCGCAAACCCGCCCTGGCGAAGCCGCGCCTCCCAATGGGCAAATGCGGGCGCCAAGCGATCCAAAAACTCCTCGGGGGTCAGCGCCACACCGGTTTCAGACAGCAGCGATACCGGCGGCAAAGCCCCCTCGGGCAGCTCGGCGGCAATTGGCGCATCGGTGAGATTAACCCCAATGCCCACCGCAAGCCGGGTGATCTGCCCGCCATGGCCAGTGCTTTCCAGCAAGATCCCCGCCAGCTTGCCTCCATTGAGCAGCACATCATTGGGCCATTTTAAGGAAAACGGCGCGCTACGCCCGGTCAAGGCGATCAAAGCATCATAAAGCGCCAAAGCCGCCACAAAAGATCGCAGGCTTGCCGCCTCGGCGCTCAGGCCCGGATTGGGCAAACACAGCGTGGCCGCAAAATTCCCGCGCGGATCCTGCCAGGGCTTGCCCCGGCGCCCTCGGCCCGAAACTTGGCGATGGGCCAACAGCCAATAGGGGCTGCTTTGCGTGTCATAACTGCCGCGCAATGCGGCGGCATTGGTGCTGTCAATCTCGTCGATGATGACGCGCCCCATACCGGCGGGCCAATCGCTGGGCAGGCTCTCTGCCCCCAAAGGATCACGGAACAAGGGTGGCGGCCGCGACGGCCGCAGGGGCCTCGATCCCAAACAGGTTGAACACGCCGAACACCATCGCTGCGGCCGAGGCCAGAACGAAGAGTGACAGCAAAGACTCGCGGGGGGTGTCCAAGGCTTCGCCCTCCTCACCGAAATACATGTAATAGACCACCCGCAGGTAATAGAACGCTCCGATCACAGATGCCACCACCCCTGCAATCGCAAGCCACACAAGCCCGGCCTGCATCGCCGCGGTGAGCACATAGAGCTTGCCGAAAAAGCCCACCAAAGGCGGTACACCGGCCAGGGAGAACATCAAGACCAGCATGGCTAAGGCCCGCAGCGGGTCTTGACGGGCATAAAGGTTGAGCGAGGCGATATCGGTTACCGGCTGGCCATTGCGCTCCATGGACATGATGAAGGCAAAGGTGCCGATATTCATGGTCACATAGATCGCCATATAGATCAGCATGGCCTGGACACCTGCCGCGCTGCCAGCGGCCAGGCCCATCAACGCATAGCCCATATGGGCGATCGAGGAATAGGCCATAAGCCGTTTGATATTGCGCTGACCAATGGCGGCAATCGCGCCCAGAAACATGGAAATCACGCTGAGGAAGGCCAGGATCTGCTGCCAATCGGCCACGGCTCCGCCAAACGCCCCGTGCAAGAGCCGGCCAAACAACAAAATCGCCGCCACTTTTGGGGCCGTGGCAAAGAAAGCAGTGATCGCTGTGGGCGAGCCTTCATAAACATCGGGCGTCCACATGTGGAAGGGCGCGGCAGAGATCTTAAAGGCAAGGCCCGCCGCCAGAAACACCAGCCCAAAGAGCAGGCCCAAAGGCAGGTTATCAGCGCCCAGCGTGCTGACGATCCCATCAAAGCGCGTTGTGCCGGCATAGCCATAGGTCAGCGAGGCCCCATAAAGCAGCATGCCCGAGCTGAGCGCACCCAAAACGAAATATTTCAGCCCGGCCTCGGTGGATTTCACACTATCGCGGCGCAGCGCGGCAACCACATAAAGCGAGAGCGATTGCAGCTCGAGGCCCATATATATCACCATCAGATCGCCCGCCGAGACCATCACCATCATGCCCACGCTGGCCAGGATGATCAGCACCGGATATTCAAACCGCAAAAGCCCCCGGCGGCGCATGTAATCTTGGCTCATCACCAGCACCGCCGCAGTGGAGAGCAAGATCATCACCTTGGCAAAGCGGCTATAGGCATCATCGATGAACATGCCACCAAATGCGCTGCGATTGTCATGGGGCGCCAAGCCGATCCACATGGCAATCAGCAGCAAAATCGCGGCGCTGCTCCAGACCAGCATTTGGGCCATCTCATCCTTGCGGGTATAGACCGCTGTGAGCAGCGCCCCCATGGCAAAGACCGCCAGGATGGTCTCGGGCAGAAGAACAGAGAAATCAGCAGCGCTCATCTATCTTCCCCTCATTGCCCGGCCTGGGCGGCATGTTGATGGGTCAGCTCATACTCCAACAGCGCGGTTTGGTGATCTGCAAGCAGCGCCGCCACCGAGGGGCCGATAATATCCGTCACCAGGCTGGGATAGATGCCAAGCAACAAGGTCATCACCACCAGTGGCGCGAAAATGGCTTTTTCGCGCGGGGCCATATCGGTGATCGATTTCAAGCTTTCCTTAATCAGATCCCCCATCACCACCCGGCGATAGAGCCATAGCGCATAAGCCGCCGATAGGATCACCCCAGTGGTCGCGATCATGGCGACCCAAGTATTGACCTGAAACACCCCCATGATGGTCAGGAACTCGCCCACAAATCCCGAGGTGCCCGGCAGGCCCACATTGGCCATGGTGAACAGCATGAACACGGCCGCATAAGCGGGCATCCGGTTCACCAGCCCGCCATAAGCGCTGATCTCGCGGGTATGCATCCGATCATAGATCACCCCCACACAGAGAAACAGCGCGCCAGAGATAAAGCCATGGCTGAGCATTTGGAAAATCGCGCCATCAATGCCTTGCTGGTTCAGGGCGAAAATCCCCATGGTCACATAGCCCATATGCGCCACCGAGGAATACGCGATGAGCTTTTTCATATCCTCTTGGACCAGCGCCACAAGGCTCGTGTAAACCACGGCAATGGCCGAGAGCCAGAGCACCAGCGGCCCCATCACCTCCGAGCCCACCGGGAACATCGGGATGGAAAAGCGCAAAAAGCCATAGCCGCCCATTTTCAGCAAGATCGCCGCGAGCACCACCGAGCCCGCAGTTGGGGCCTGCACATGGGCATCGGGCAGCCAAGTGTGCACCGGCCACATGGGCATTTTCACAGCGAAACTGGCGAAAAACGCCAGCCAAAGCAGGGTTTGCAACCCGCCAATGATTTGAATGCCAAGCAGGGAAAAGCTCTCGCTGGCGAAGTCATGGTACAAAAGCGTGGGAATATCGGTGCTGCCCGCGTCCAGATACATGGCAATCATCGCCACCAGCATCAGCACCGAGCCCAAGAAGGTATACAGAAAGAACTTGAAGGCCGCATAGATGCGGTTTTTCCCGCCCCAAATCCCAATGATCAGGAACATGGGGATCAGGCCGCCTTCGAAGAACAGGTAAAACAGCACCAAATCCAGCGCGCAAAACACCCCCAACATGAGGGTTTCCAGCATCAGAAAGGCGATCATATATTCTTTGACCCGGTGCTTGACCTCCCAACAGGCGGCGATGATCAGCGGCATCAAGAAGGTGGTGAGCATCACAAACAGCACCGAGATGCCATCCACACCCATCTTATATTTCAGCCCCAAGATCCAATCGCGCTCTTCCACGAATTGAAATTCGGTATTGGCCGGATCAAAGCCAAAGATCACGAAAAGCGAGAGTAGAAAGGTCAACGAAGTGGCAACGAGCGCCACCCATTTGGCATTGCTTTGGGCGTCTTCATCCTCGCCGCGCAAAAACACCGCAAGGATCAGCGCCGCGACACCGGGCAGAAAGGTAATCAGCGAAAGCAGGTTGTCCATCTTAGAACCCTCCTGCCATGCGGATCACCAGCCAGCTCACCAGCAGGACGATGCCGATCACCATGGCCGCCGCGTAATGGAAGATATAGCCCGATTGCGCCTTGCCCGCGAGGCGAGTGAAAAACGGCACGATCCCCAAAGCCAGCCCATTGATGCCCCCATCAATCGTGGCCCCATCGCCATTTTTCCACAAAAACCGCCCCAGAGCCTTGGCCGGTTTCACAAAGATCCGCTCGTAAAGCTCGTCAAAATACCATTTGTTGATCAGGAAATTATAAAGCGGCCAATTCGCCTTGGCGATTTTCCCCGGCAAGCTTGGCTGCCATAGATACATGATCACCGCCAAGATCAGCCCCGAAAGCATGGCAATAAAGGGCGAGACCTTCACCCATTTCGGGGCATGATGGGCCTCTTCCATCACATGATTGTCTGGGTGCATATAGATCGCCCCAAAGCTAGCCGCGCTATGGTGATCTAAACGGGCGCCATCGCCGTGATCCCCATGGCCATCCGCAGCGGCCTCCGCATGATGAGGCATTCCGAAAAAGCTCTCCACCGCGTGATGATCGCCAAAAAAGCTCTTGTACCAAATCATGCCAGAAAACACCGCTCCAAGGGCAAGCACCGCCAAAGGGATCAACATGATCCGCGGGCTTTCATGGGCATATTCATGGGTCTGGCGCGATCCGCGGGCTTTGCCGAAAAAGGTCAAAAAGATCAGCCGCCAGGAATAAAAACTGGTCATAGCCGCAGCGATCACCAGCATCCAAAAGGCATAAGCGGCCGCCCCGTTTTGCCCAGCCCAGGCGCTTTCGATAATGGCATCTTTCGACAGAAAACCGGCAAAACCGATATGGGTCAGCGGCAAGCCAACCCCAGTGATGGCCAGCGTGCCAATCACCATGGCCCAGAAAGTATAAGGGATCTTTTTGCGCAGCCCGCCATAGTGGCGCATGTCCTGTTCGTGATGCATCGCATGGATCACCGAGCCCGCGCCCAAAAACAGCATCGCTTTGAAAAACGCATGGGTCAGCAGGTGGAACATGGCGGCGCTGTACACCCCCACCCCCGCGGCCACGAACATGTAGCCAAGCTGCGAGCAGGTCGAATAGGCGATCACCCGTTTGATATCATTTTGCACCAGCCCGACACTGGCAGCGAAAAACGCGGTGCTCGCCCCAAGGAAAGTGATAAAGGTCAGCGTCTGGGGCGCATATTCCATCACTGGCGACATGCGGCAGACCAAAAACACCCCGGCCGTGACCATGGTCGCCGCATGGATCAGGGCCGATACCGGGGTAGGTCCTTCCATCGCGTCTGGCAGCCAAGTGTGCAGGAATAGCTGTGCCGATTTGCCCATGGCCCCGATGAATAGCAAAAACGCCGCCAGGTTCGCAGCGTTCCATTCGCGCCACAAAAACGACAGCTCAGTTTGCGCAAGCTCTGGCCCGGCGGCAAAGATCACATCAAAATCGGTGCTATCGACCAAGAAAAACAGCGCCGCAATGCCCAGATAGAACCCGAAATCCCCCACCCGGTTGACGATGAAAGCTTTCATCGCCGCCGCATTGGCCGAGGGTTTGCGATAGTAAAACCCGATCAAAAGGTAAGAGGCGACGCCCACCCCTTCCCAACCGAAAAACATCTGAACCAGATTGTCCGAGGTCACCAGCATGAGCATGGCGAAGGTGAAGAAGGACAGATAGGCAAAGAAACGCGGGCGATAGCTTTCCTCGCCTTCGCGGAATTGATCATCATGGGCCATATAGCCAAAGCTATAAAGATGCACGAGCGCCGAGACCGTGGTGACCACAATCAGCATGATCGCGGTCAGCCGATCCAGGCGAATGGACCAATAGGCGCTCAGGCTGCCGCTTTCGATCCAGCGGGCGATCTCGATAATCTGGGTGAGCCCATCAAAGCCCAGGAAAGTGATCCAGCTCAGCCCGCAGGCCAGAAACAGCAGCCCGGTGGCGCTCCACATAGCGGCGCGGTCCCCGATGATCCTCCACCCGAACCCTGCAATCAGCGCGCCGATCAGCGGCGCGAATAGGATAATCTGCGCCATGGGTCAGCCCTTCATATTGCTCACATCTTCCACCGCGATCGTGCCGCGGTTGCGGAAGAAACACACCAAAATCGCCAAACCAATCGCCGCCTCGGCTGCGGCCACGGTCAGCACGAACATGGTAAAGATCTGCCCCGTAAGATCCCCTAGGAAGGCAGAGAAGGCCACCAGATTGATATTCACCGCCAGCAACATCAATTCGATGGACATTAAAATGATGATCACATTCTTGCGGTTCAAAAAGAGACCGAAAATCCCGATGATGAACAGCGCGGCTGCCACCGTAAGGTAATGTTCTAATCCGATCATCTTGGTCCCTTTTTGGTCCCTTGGGCCCTGCCCGCTTAGCCGCGCCAGTGCCCCGGCGCCGCAGAAGATCTTAGCTCAACCCCTGGCCGGGCTTGACGTCTTTCAGTTCCATCGCCTTGGCCGGGTCACGATACATCTGTGCCAGAACATCTTGGCGTTTGATATCACTGCGATGGCGCAGGGTCAGCAAGATCGCCCCGATCATCGCCACCAGCAGAATCAGACCAGCCAATTGAAACAGCAAGATATACTCATCGTAAATCAGCTGCCCCAAGGCTGCGGTGTTATGGGTCTCGGCCAAAGGCGGCGTTAGATTGTCGCGCAAAGCCTCGGCATCGGGGGCAAAACGCCAACTGCCCAAAGCCAAGGTCAGTTCCATCAACAGAACAATGCCAATCAACATGCCCAAAGGCAGGAATTTGGACATCTCCGCGCGCAGCTCGGCAAAATCCACATCCAGCATCATCACCACGAATAGGAACAGCACCGCCACCGCGCCCACATAGACAATCACCAGCAGCATCGCGACGAATTCAGCCCCCAGCAACACGAACAGCCCGGCCGCCGAGAGGAAAGATAAGATCAGCCAAAGCACCGAATGCACCGGGTGGCGCGACAGCACGGTGAACAGCCCGCCGATGATCACCCCGGCGGCAAAACAGTAAAAAGCGATAACGGGGACGGTCATGATTGGGTCTCCGGCTCAGCGATAGGGCGCATCGATTTCAAGGTTGCGAGCAATCTCAGCCTCCCAGCGTTCCCCATTGGCGAGCAGTTTTTCCTTATTGTAATAAAGCTCTTCGCGCGTCTCTGTGGCGAATTCGAAATTCGGCCCTTCGACAATGGCATCCACCGGGCAGGCTTCTTGGCAAAAGCCGCAATAGATGCATTTGGTCATATCGATGTCATAGCGCGTGGTGCGGCGCGAGCCATCTTCGCGGGGCTCGGCATCAATGGTGATGGCTTGGGCCGGACAGACCGCTTCGCATAGTTTGCAAGCGATGCAGCGTTCTTCGCCATTGGGATAGCGGCGCAGGGCGTGTTCCCCGCGAAAACGCGGCGAAAGCGGGCCTTTTTCATGGGGATAGTTCAGCGTTGCCTTGGGCGCAAAAAAGTACCGCAGCCCCAGGCGCAGACCGGCAAAGAAATCCGTCAGCAGGAAATATTTGCCCGCGCGGTTCCAATCAATATTGGCCATCAGCCCGCCCCTCCGGTCAGCGCCCAGCGGGCATAGGCCCCGCCGAAAAGCTCGAACTTGGCCAGAAAGGCCACAATCACCACCCAAGCCAGGGAAAGCGGCAAGAACACTTTCCAACCGATCCGCATCAACTGGTCATAGCGATAGCGGGGCACGATGGCCTTCACCATGGCAAAGAGGAAAAAGAAGAACGCCATTTTCGCCAGCATCCACAGCGCCCCATCGGGCAGCCCCGGCACGGGCGATAGCCAGCCGCCGAAAAACAGTAGCGTGGTCAAGGCGCACATGAGGAAAATCGCGATATATTCCCCGGCCATGAACAGCAAAAACGGCGTGGAGGAATATTCCACCTGATAGCCCGCCACCAGCTCGGATTCCGCTTCGGGCAGATCAAAGGGCGGGCGATTGGTTTCTGCCAAGGCCGAGATAAAAAACAGCGCCACCATGGGCAGATGGGGCAGCCAATACCAGTTGAAGAAGCCCAGATTGCCATCTTGAGCGCGCACGATATCGCCAAAATTCATCGATCCGGTGGACAGGATCACCCCAATGATGATCAGCCCGATCGAGACCTCATAGGAAATCATCTGCGCCGCGGACCGCAGCGAGCCAAGGAACGGGTATTTGGAATTCGAGGCCCAGCCCCCCATGATCACCCCGTAAACCTCAAGCGAGGATACCGCGAAGACATAAAGGATCGCCACATTTAGATTGGCCAGCACCCAGGTTTCGCCAAAGGGGATCACCGCCCAAGCAATCACCGCCAGCACGAAAGAGGTCAGCGGCGCCAGGATGAACACAGTGCGATCCGCGCCCGCAGGGATGACGATTTCCTTGAGCACATATTTCAGCGCATCGGCCACGCTTTGCAGCAGGCCAAAGGCCCCCACCACATTTGGGCCTCGGCGCATCTGAACCGCGGCCCAGATTTTGCGGTCCCCATAGACCAAAAACAGCAGCGAGATCATCACAAAGCCCAGCATCGCCAGGCATTGCGCCAGGATGATCACGAAGATCCCGAGATTGCTGGCAAAGAACTGCTCCATCATCTCACTCCGCTGCCATATCGCTGGCCTGATGCGCCCGCGCTTGGGCGCTGAGCTTGGCCATGAGCGGCGAGGCCCGCGCGATGGGGTTGCTTAGGTAATGATCGCCACTGGCGAGCGTGAAAGGCCCCTGGCCCAGATCGCCGGGTTCGAGCGGGCTGACGGCATTTTCCGGCACTTGATCGATTTTGCCCAGATGCGGATGCGCCGCGATCATGGCCCGGCGCAAGCCCGCCAAGCTGTCATAGGGCAGTACCGCGCCGCATTCAGCGGAAAGCGCTCTCAAGATCGCCCAGTTTTCCTTGGCCTCTCCTGGCGGGAAAGCCGCCCGCGCGGCCAATTGCGGCCGCCCTTCGGTATTCACGAAAAGCCCTGATTCCTCGGTCCAGGCCGCGGCGGGCAAGATCACATCAGCCCGATGCGCGCCGCGATCCCCATGGCTGCCTTGGTAAATCACGAAGGGACCCGGCGGGATTTCCACCTCATCGGCCCCAAGGCTATAGACCAGATCCGCAGAGGCCAGCGCCCCCATGCCCTGATCATTCACCGCCTCAAGATCCATCGCCCCCACACGCGAAGCGGCGCTATGAAGCATCAGAACTTTCGATTGGCTCCGCTCGGCAAAATCATGGATATGGGCCAGCACCGCCGCCCCATCGGGCCCTGTGAGCGCCGCCTGGCCCACAATCAGCATCGTTGGCTTGTCCACAACATCATCGATTTTGGCGCTATTCCAACGCTCAAGCCCATCGCGGCCGGTGCCATAATGGAAATATTCATAGGTCAGATCCAGGGCCGGCCCCACCAACCCGATCTTGGCCCCAGATAGCCAGGCTTTGCGAATGCGCGCGTTCAGCACCGGGGCTTCATTGCGCGGATCGCAGCCCACCAGCATGAAATGGGTGGCGCGATCGATCTCCTCGATCCGGGCATTGCCCACATAGCCATAGCGGTTGCCTGCGGGCAGCGCCGCCCCATCAATGCGGCATTCCACATGCCCGCCCTGACCTTCGATCAAGGCTTTCATGGCATAGATCGCCTCGCCTGGGGCAAGATCCCCCACCAGGCCCATAGGCGATTTCGCAGCACTGATCACGCGGCCCGCCGCAGCCAAAGCCTCGGCCCAAGAGGCTGGGCGCAGCTTGCCATTTTCGCGGATATAAGGTCGGTCCAGCCGCTGACGGCGCAGCCCATCCCAGACAAAGCGGGATTTATCCGACAGCCATTCCTCGTTGATGCCATCGTGATTGCGCGGCATCAGGCGCATCACTTCGCGCCCTTTGCTATCCACCCGGATATTCGAGCCAAGCGCATCCATCACATCAATGCTTTCGGTTTTGGTCAGCTCCCAAGGCCGGGCCGTGAAAGCATAAGGTTTCGACACCAGCGCCCCCACCGGGCAAAGATCAATGATATTGCCCTGCAAATTGCTGCTAAGGGTTTGGCCCAGATAGCTGGTGATCTCTGCATCTTCCCCGCGCCCGGTCTGGCCCATCTGGGAGATCCCGGCAACTTCGGTGGTAAAGCGCACGCATCGGGTGCAAGAAATGCAGCGGGTCATATGGGTTTCCACCAATGGCCCGAGATCAAGATCCTCGGATGCGCGTTTGACCTCGCGATAGCGTGAGAAATCCACTCCATAGGCCATGGCTTGATCTTGCAGATCACATTCCCCGCCCTGATCGCAAATCGGGCAATCCAGCGGGTGATTTATCAGCAAAAACTCCATCACGCCTTCGCGGGCTTTTTTCACCATCGGGCTGTTGGTTTTCACCTGGGGCGGTTCCCCATCGGGCCCGCCGCGCAGATCGCGCACTTGCATGGCGCAAGAGGCCGCGGGCTTGGGCGGCCCGCCCACGATCTCGACCAGACACATCCGGCAATTGCCCGCGATGCTGAGCCGTTCGTGATAGCAAAAGCGCGGGATCTCGATCCCGGCCTGCTCGCAGGCCTGGATCAAGGTCATGGCCGGATCCACTGCCAGTTCTTGATCGTCGATCATGATGGTGCGCAATTCGCTCATGGCCCTACTCCGCTGCCACCGGGCCGCACCCGCGGGTTTTCCAAGCCTGCGCCTCGCACAGATGCGCCCAGCCAAAGGCGTGATCGCTGGGCCCATGGGTATTGAGATGCTCAAGCCGCGCCAACGCCTCATCCAGGCTGGGCCGGTGCCCCGCAGGCACCCACCACATGACGAAATGCTGATCTTGCATCACCTGGAACCATTCCGCCCGGCGGTTGTAGAATTGCCGATGCACGGTGTTCCACACAAAATTTTCCAGATCCGCCACGCTTTCCCAAACGGTCAGATTGGCCACAAAGCGCGGATCACCGCCGATCTTGGCCTCGGTATTGCCGGTGCCAGGCGCGCCAGAGCCTTCCATCATCCAAACAAAGCCAGGGCTGCGCTTGCCAATGCCATTGACCATATCCAGCGCCTTCATGAAGGGCGCAACCCGCGGATCATCGGTATCAGCCACAAGACGCCCCACATTAAGCTGGGCCAGATGGCGGCGTTCATTGCTCATAAGGCACCTCGCTTAGCAAAGACCCGATCAAGGTTTCATTGCCGATCTCAGATATGGCCGCGGTACAGACCTGGGCCTGAGTGGCGGACTCCAACGGGTATTTTTCCAAGAACGCCGATTGCAGCGCATGCACTTGACCAGTGGGGTCTTGCATCTGCGCCATGGCATTTTGTGGGTCGAACCCATCTTGCGCCAAGCGCTCTAGCAACGCTTCGCGCCGGGCGCTGATCGTCTCGGTATCAAGCTGCACCGCACCGCAAAGCTCGGCCAATGACGCCGCCATGCTTGAGGCAAAGATCGCTTCGGCGAAATACTCCGGCACTGGGCGCAGAGTTTGCGCCGAAAGCGGCGCGCTGAAACTTACGGCAAAACCCAAGGCAAGAAGAATTTGCTTTCTCATAACGCCCCTATTCCGCCGCCACAGCCGAGCTGCGCCCGGCGCGTTTGGCTTTGATCCGGTCTTCGATCTCGTCCCGGTAATGGCGGATCAGCCCTTGGATCGGCCAGGCCGCCGCATCCCCCAAAGCGCAGATCGTGTGGCCCTCGACCTGTTTGGTCACATCAAAGAGCATATCGATTTCTTCGGGCTCGGCCTCGCCCGTCACCAAACGCTCCATCACCCGCATCATCCAGCCGGTGCCTTCGCGGCACGGCGTGCATTGCCCGCAGCTTTCATGTTTGTAGAATTTCGACAGCCGCCAAATGGCTTTGATAATATCTGTGCTCTGATCCATCACGATCACCGCCGCCGTGCCCAGGCCCGAGCGCTGCTCGCGCAGCCAATCGAAATCCATGATCGCTTCATCGCAAATGGAATGGGGCAAACACGGCACGGATGAACCGCCAGGGATCACCGCCTTAAGATTGGACCAGCCCCCGCGCACCCCGCCGCAATGACGATCAAGCAATTCGCGCAGGGAAATCGACATTTCCTCTTCGACCACACAAGGGGTGTTCACATGGCCAGAGATCGCAAACAGCTTGGTGCCCGCATTATTGGGCCGCCCAAAACCCGCAAACCAATCCCCGCCCCGGCGCAAAATGGTCGGCACAACCGCGATGGATTCCACATTATTCACCGTGGTGGGGCTGCCATAAAGCCCCGCCCCCGCCGGAAAGGGCGGCTTCATGCGGGGCATGCCTTTCTTGCCCTCAAGGCTTTCCAGCAAGGCCGTTTCCTCACCGCAGATATAGGCCCCGGCCCCGTGATGCAGATAAAGATCGAAATCCCAGCCTGATTTGGCGGCATTCTTGCCCAACAGCCCGGCATCATAAGCCTCGTCAATGGCCGCCTGAAGCGCCTCACGCTCGCGGATATATTCCCCGCGGATGTAAATATAGCAAGCATGGGCCCCCATGGCGAAACTGGCAATCAAGCAGCCCTCGATCAGGGTATGGGGATCATGGCGCATGATCTCGCGATCTTTGCAGGTGCCGGGTTCGGATTCATCGGCATTCACCACCAGATAATGGGGCCGCCCATCGCTTTCCTTGGGCATGAAGGACCATTTCAGCCCGGTGGGAAAACCCGCCCCGCCACGCCCGCGCAACCCAGAGGTTTTCATCTCCTCTACGATCCAATCACGGCCCTTTTGGATCAGCCCGGCAGTGCCATCCCAATGGCCCCGTGCCTGCGCGCCCGCCAAACTGCGATCGTGCATGCCGTAAAGATTGGTAAAGATGCGGTCTTGGTCTTTGAGCATCTTAAGCCCTTTTATCCTGTGAGGCATCCCGGCGACGACGCTGGATTTGCCAGGTCACAAACAGCGCCCAGACAAAGGCCCCGATGGCGGCAAAATCCGCCAAAAACACATAGCGCGCTGGCAAGCCAAGCGCCCCGCCCAGCCATTGCAGCCCAAGCCAAAGCACCATGGTCGCCACCAATACCAATGCCACCAATCGGGCGCGGCGGGCGAGTTGTTTGTCCAAAAGGGTCGGCTCGGCCATCTGCTTTCCTATTGCGAAGTTTCCGAGAGCAAGGCTTTGGCCTGGCCCACCCAATCATCCCGGCTCACCCGGCCTTTAAACCCGTCAAGATTGGCATCCATCCAAGCCACCTCATCAGCGCTCCAGCCGGCGATTTGATCAAGATAGAAATAGCCCTTGCCTTGCAGCGCAGCCTCAAGCTTTGGCCCAATGCCTTTGATCTGTTGTAGATCCACCGCTTGATCTGGTCGCGGCGCGGCTAAAGGTTTGGGCTGTGCTGGCAGCACTGGTTTGGCCGTCTCCGGGGCCAGTACCGGCGCGGCTTTGGGCGCAGCGGGCGGCGCGACGGGCTCTGGCGCGGCTATGGGCGCCGGGTCTGGCGGCAATTCCGGGGCAGGATCCGCGCTCGGGGCATCTTCGGCTTGGGGAAGGTCTTCGGCCAACATGGTCAGCACGAACCAAACCGCCGCACCAATGATCCCGCCGCCGATCAGAGACAGCAGAAAATGCAGCCCGCCAAGAAACCACATGGCCAGCAACACCAAAAGCCCAACCGCCAGGGCAAAGAGCCGTGCTTCTTTCTGGCTGGTCTCAGATGGTGTGAGATTTTGCATCAATCTTGCCTCCCCTCGCGCAAATTCGCGTTTGGCCCAATATCAGGCCCGTTAACTATCCTCTGTTTCGCTTTGCACCGCTCGGCCACCGGCATCGCCCCAAGGGGCCACCACAGGCAATTCGGTGCCATCAATCCGTTTCACCGTATCGCCACGGCTCAAAGCCCGCGCCACCGATGCGTTCTGGGGCAACTGGCCGGTGTCCCCTTCGGTCAAGCTGGTAGGCCCGCCCAAGGGCTCGCAAGCAAAGCGGCCATTTTGCGGGCCAGGCTGCGGCAGCGTGCCCGCGCGCAATGCATCGATGATCTGCGCGAAACTCTCCGCTGTGAGGTCTTCGTAATAATCCTTACCGATCTGGGCCATGGGCGCATTGGTGCAAGCCCCAAGGCATTCCACTTCTTCCCAGCTCAGCTTGCCATCGGCAGAGATCTCATGGGGCTGGGGGGCGATCTTTTCCTGACATACCGCCACAAGATCTTCGGCCCCGCAAATCATGCAGGACGTGGTGCCGCAGATCTGAATATGGGCGACCGATCCAACGGGCTGCAATTGGAACATGAAATAGAACGTCGCCACTTCCAGCGCTCTGATATGGGCCATGCCCAACATCTCGGCCACATATTCAATCGCCGGTTTGGTCAGCCAGCCCTCTTGTTCTTGGGCCCGCCAGAGCAGCGGGATGATGGCACTGGCCTGGCGCCCTTGCGGGTATTTTGTGATCTGCGCTTCGGCCCAGGCCCGGTTTTCCGGGGTGAAGGCAAAGCGATCGGGTTGCTCAGGGTGCAAACGGCGCAGCATCAGCGATCAATCTCCCCAAACACCACGTCCATTGTGCCGATAATGGCCGATACATCCGCGAGCTGATGGCCCTTGCTGATGTAATCCATGGCTTGCAGATGCAAAAACCCCGGCGCGCGGATCTTAGCCCGATAAGGTTTGTTGCTGCCATCGGAGACAAGATAGACACCGAACTCGCCTTTGGGCGCTTCTATCGCGGCGTAAACCTCGCCCGCAGGCACGTGGAAGCCCTCAGTATAAAGCTTAAAATGATGGATCAGCGCTTCCATAGAGGTTTTCATCTGCCCCCGCGTGGGCGGGGTAAGCTTGCCGCGCGCCAGCACATCGCCAGGCTCATTGCGCAGTTTTTCGCAGGCTTGATGGATGATTTTCACGCTCTCGCGCATCTCGGCCATGCGGCACAGATAGCGGTCATAACAATCGCCGTTTTTGCCCACCGGGATCTGGAATTCAAACTCATCATAGCATTCATAGGGTTGCGCCCGGCGCAAATCCCAAGCCAGGCCAGAGCCTCGCACCATGACCCCCGAAAAACCCCAATCCAGAATATCTTGTTCGCTGACCACCCCAATATCGGCATTGCGCTGTTTGAAAATCCGGTTCTCAGTCAAAAGCCCATCGATATCATCGAGCACTTTGGGAAAGGCATGGGCCCAAGCATCAATATCTTCGATCAGTTCGGGCGGTAGATCTTGATGCACCCCGCCTGGCCGGAAATAGGCCGCATGAAGCCGCGCCCCGCACGCACGTTCATAAAACACCATGAGCTTTTCGCGTTCTTCAAAGCCCCATAGCGGCGGGGTCAGCGCCCCCACATCCATGGCTTGAGTGGTGACATTCAGCAGATGGTTCAACACCCGGCCAATTTCGGAAAACAGCACCCGGATCAGGCTTGCCCGGCGGGGGATCGCAACGCCGGTGAGTTTTTCGATCGCCAAACACCAGGCATGTTCCTGGTTCATCGGCGCCACGTAATCCAGCCGGTCGAAATAGGGCAGGTTTTGCAGATAGGTGCGGCTTTCCATCAATTTCTCGGTGCCCCGATGGAGCAGGCCGATATGAGGATCGCAGCGTTCGACGATCTCGCCATCAAGCTCGAGAACCAAGCGCAACACCCCATGGGCCGCCGGGTGCTGCGGGCCGAAATTGATGTTGAAATTCCGGATCTTTTGCTCGCCGGTCAGAGCATCGTCGAATTTGCCGCCATCCATCATTGATCAGCCTTATTCATCGGCACGCGAAGCCATAATCCACAGCAAAATGATAATGCCCACGGGCAATACCGCAAGCAGGCTCCAAAGTGGGTGCATGCCATAGCGCGGCAGCAATTTGTAAAAAGGGATCACCACCAATGCCACAAAGGCGACTAAGAGCAAAAATTCCATCGCGAAGCTCCACTTACTCTTTCACTTGAGGTTTTTCATCGCCGGGCAGGATGTAATCGGCCCCTTCCCAGGGCGACATGAAATCAAATTGGCGATATTCTTGCACCAAGCGCACGGGCTCATAGATCACGCGTTTTTCCACTTCGTCATAGCGCAATTCAGTATAGCCGGTGGTTGGGAAATCCTTGCGCAGCGGATAGCCGCGAAAGCCATAATCGGTCAGAATACGCCGCAGATCCGGATGGCCGGAGAACAAAACCCCAAACATATCATAGGCTTCACGTTCGAACCAATTGGCCGCCGGATAGACCCCGGTCAGCGAGGGCACGATATCATCTTCGCGCAGCTCCACCCGGATGCGAATACGGTG